>DATAFA010000084.1:0-20588 GCA_036257785.1 Solirubrobacterales bacterium
CGGTGGCGCGGGCGAGCGGGGATCCGATCATCACCGCGTCGGCGCCGCAGGCGATCGCCTTCGAGACATCGCCCCCGGTCCGCATCCCGCCGTCGGCGATCACGTTGCAGTACTCGCCGGTCTCGAGCATGTGCTGAGCGCGAGCGGCGGCGACGTCGGCGATCGCGGTCGCCTGCGGGACGCCGATCCCGAGCACTCCCCGCGTCGTGCAGGCGGCGCCGGGCCCGACCCCGACGAGGACGCCGACGGCGCCGGTCCGCATCAGGTGCAGGCCGGTCGAGTAGGAGGCGCAGCCACCGACGACGCAGGGCACCGGAGCGGAGGCGATGAACTCCTTCAGGTTGAGCGGCTCGGATGTCGACGAGACGTGCTCGGCCGAGATCACGGTGCCCTGGACGACGAGGATGTCGAGACCCGCCTCGAGGGCGGCCTCGTGGTACCTGCCGACCTTCTGCGGTGTCAGGGACCCGGCGCAGACGGCTCCCTCGGCCTTGATCTCCTCGATCCGCTGGGCCATCAGCTCCGGCTTGACGGGCTCGGCGTAGATCTCCTGCATGAGCCGGGTCGACTGCCCGGGGGGCGCAGCGGCGATCCGCGCAAGCTGCTCGTCGGCGTCCTCGTAGCGGGACCAGATGCCCTCGAGGTTGAGGACGCCGAGGCCGCCGAGGCCGTTGATCAGCGCCGCCGTCCTCGGGCTGACGACGCCGTCCATCGCGGAGGCGAGCAAGGGCAGCTCGAACCGGTAGGGCCCGAGGTTCCAGGTGATGTCGATGTCGTCGGGGTCCCGCGTTCGCCGCGAGGGCACGATTGCGATGTCGTCGAACCCGTAGGCACGACGAGCCTTCTTTCCCCGTCCGATTTCAACTTCCAACTGGTGGCGCTCCCTCGGTCGAATGCAGAGAGGAGATTGTAGGCGCCCCCGATGACGGGCCGGAGCAGCCCCGCGTCCGGAAACTGCGGGGAAACGGGCGCTCCGGCGGACGCCCGACGTCCGCCATTACGGCTAGGCGACACGGAGCGGGGCGGTGAGCCGCTCGACCTGGACGCGGCTGGTCAGCTTCGCTGCCTCGACTCCGTCGATCGTCCCGGCGCCGAGGTGCTGGGTCGACTCCGCCCCGCAGGCGACGCCGTAGGCCAAGCAATCCTCGATCGGCCGACCGGCCCTGCGGGCGGCGACGAAGCCGGCGAGGAAGGCGTCGCCGGAGCCGACGCTGGCGACCGTCGCCAGCGACTCGATCGTCGCCTCGTAGTGGCTTCGGGCGTGGCCGTCGCTGACCATCGCCACGCACCCTGAGGGCGTCGTGATGATCGCTTCCCCGGCGCCCATCCCGACGAGGCCGTCGACGGCGGTGATCAGGTCCCCGGGCTCGGTGAACTCGTAGCCGACCGCCTCCTCGGCCTCGGTGACGTTGGGGACGACGACCGAGGGCTGGGCGCGCAGGCCGACCCGCATCGGCTCGCCGTCGGTATCGAGCAGGGTCGGCACCCCGGCGGCGCGGAGGCCGGCGATCAGAGTTGCGTACTGGTCGGCCTCGGAGCCCGGCGGCAACGAACCGGCGATCACGCAGAACTCGGCCCCGCCCGCCAGGTAGAGGAGCCGTTCGGTGAATCGCTCGAGATCGGCGGCGGTGACGCTCGGGCCTCGCTCGTTGATCTCGGTCTGCTCACCGGTGGTCGGGTCGACGATCGCGAGGTTCGTGCGCGAGTCGCCGGCGACCTCGACGAAGTCGTGGAGGACCTGCTCGGCGTCGAGCAGCTCGCGGATCCGCGCGCCGGTCGCGCCGGCCGCGAGCCCGGTCGCGATCACCGGCTCGCCGAGGCTCTTCAGGGCACGCGCGATGTTGACGCCCTTGCCGCCCGCGGCCCGGCGGGCATCGACCACGCGATGGCGGTTCCCGAGCGCGATCCGCGGCACTGCGACCGTCCGGTCCAGCGCGATGTTCAGGGTCACCGTGAGGATCATGCGCCCTCCCCCATTCGTCTCCGCTCCTCGCGTCTCCTCATACTCTCCTCCGCCTCCGATCGTCCCCGTCGCCGCCCTTGCTGTGGCGGCGCAGTGCGATCGCGGCTCCGGAAAGTATGACGATCACGACGAAGACGATCAGCCCGACGACCAGCGGGCCCCCGATCTTGTCGATGATGGTCGGCGCCGCGATCGCGCGGGCCGCCACCAGCGGCACGCGGTCGACGAAGCGACCGTCGACGGTGACCGTCGCCCGACCGAGCCGCTCGCCGTCGGCGATCGGTCCCTCGACCTCGGCCGGTGCCTCGGCATCGATCCTGACCCGCTGGTCGTCGCGGACCTCGACCGTGACGCCCTGCTTCGCGACCAGCGAGAGCGGCTCGTCCTCGTAGCGAACGCCGGCGCTTGCCTCCTCCCCGCCGCGATCGACGGCGACCTCGCGGTCGTAGAGCGAATAGCCGTAGTCGAGCAGCCGCTCGGTCTCGGCGTCACGGTCCGCCTCGGTCGGCGCGCCGAGCACGGCTGCGAGCAGCGGTACGCCGTCGCGCTTCGCCGAGGCGAGGAGGACGTAGCCGGCGTCGGTCGTATGACCGGTCTTGACCCCGTCCACCGTCGGGTCGCTCAACAGCAGCGTGTTGGTGTTGGTGACGATCCGGTCGCGGGACCCGCTCGTCAGCGTCGCCTTCGGCATCGCCACGATCCGGCGGAAGCGCTTGTCGGCGAGCAGCTTCTGGGCAAGTGCGGAGAGGTCCTCGGCGGTCGAGTAGTTGCCCTTCGCGTCGAGCCCGATCGGGTTCGCGTAGTGGGTGCCGGTCAGGTCGAGCTCCGCCGCGGTCCGGTTCATCGCGGCGACGAACGCGGACTCCGAGCCCGAGACGCCGTCGGCGACGGTGACGGCCGCGTCGTTGGCGCTCGGCAGCATCATCGCCACGAGCAGGTCGTGGACCGTGAGCCGCTCGCCCGCGATCAGCCCGGCGACTGACTCCGCCGGCGCTGCCTGGTAGTCGGGGACCGTGAGGCGGTCGCCCATCTTCAGCTCGGCGAGTGCCAGATAGGCGGTCATCAGCTTCGTGGTGCTCGCGATCGCCCGCTCGCGGGCCGGAGCGTGGGCGGCGAGCTCGGCCTCGTCCTCGAGATCGATCAGAAGCCACGAGGCGGCATCGAGCTGCGGTGGCTCTGCCGCCTTGCGGCTCTCCGCGCTCGCCGCCCCCGGGACGAGGGCCACCACAAGCGCGCTCAACAGCAACGCGAGCCGCAGGCGTGCCCGGCCTGCCGTTCCGGTCGTCGCCGACCGCATCTAGATGAGTGATTGCGCGGAATCGACCATCTAGCGGATCTTCAGTTCCTGACCGGCGCTGAGCGTCTGCGGATCGATATCGGGGTTGAGCCGCTCGAGGCGCTTCACCGAAACGTCGAACTTCGCCGCGACGCCGCTCAGCGTGTCGCCCTCCTCGACCACGTATGTCTTCGGGTTCTCGGCGCCGTCGCCGTCGCCGCTCTTGCCCTCGGAGTCGATCTTCGCCTTCGTGACCTGCTCGGCCTTGTTGCTGTCACTGGTGTTCTCGGTGACGATCACGAGGACCGCAATCAGGACGAGGATCAGCGCCAGCGGCGCGAGCAGCCGATTGACCCAGGAGATCCGCCTGGGCGTCTCGCCCGGTGCGCTCGATGCCGCCACGGTCGCGATGGTACGGAACCGGCAACCGACCGGCCGACGAAATCCGCTGCTTGCGGGGCGGATTGCGGCCCCGCATGGCTCAGCCGGAGGCCGTGGCGACGATCGCGACCGGCGCCCCGGCGAGCAGGTCACCCGCGTGGCCGAGCTCGGCGGAGCTGGCGTCGGCGCCGACGAGGACCACGACGTCGTCGACGAGTCCGGCTATGGCGTCGGCGTCCTCGCTGCCGAGAACCGGCGGTGCGACGTAGATGACCAGGTCGTAAACGCGGGCGAGCCGGTCGACCAGCGCCGCGAATCGCGGCCCCGCGACCCGGGCCCCGGCGAAGGCGTCACCGGCGGGGACGCAGGCGAAACCGTCGGATTCCGTCCCGGCCGTGTGAACGCTCCGCAACACGTCGGGCGGGGAGGCGTCGTCCTCGAGGTAGTCATGGAGGCCCGGTGCCGGAGCGACCCCGAGGCGGGCCGCCAGGGAGGGTTCGAAGAGGTCGGCCTCGACGATGAGGACATGCCGTTCCGGGCCGGCGGCGGCGATCGCGAGGGCAGTGCAGAGCCCGGCCGCGTCGACCGCGTCGCCGACGGAGGTCACGGCGAGCGATCGCGGGCCGTTTCCGGCCCGCACCCCGAGTAGGTCGGCAAGCGTCCCGACATCGGCGGCTGCGTGCGAAGGGATCGCCACGGTGCCGGCGCCGTCTCCGGTTACTGCGGCGCTGCCGGGATCGAAGCCGGCGACGGCGGCGCCGAGGCGGTCGGCCAGGGCCGCGAGCTGATCGGCGTCGGCGGGCTCCGGCCCGGGCGGCACGGCACCGTCGCGCCGGCGCTCGACCGGCAGAGGCTCGCCGTCCCGCCGCCGCGGCTGCCGCAGGATCGCGGCGACGATCACGCCCGCCAGCAGCCCGACCAGCAGGCCGATTCCCGCCCAGAGTGCGGCCGGGCGATCGTCGACCGGCCCGGATGGGATCGCCGATGCCTCGCCGAGGGCCAGCGGGTGTCCCTCGACGTCGACGAGCGCCCGCTGGAAGGCGTCGGCGGCGGCGGCCGCAACGTCGGGAGCATCGGCCGTCGCGCTGACGACGACGAAGCCGCCGTGCGGCGCCGGCCGGACCGTGACGTCGGAAAGCAGGTCGGCGCCGGGGACGTCGTTGCCGAGCAGCCCCGCGGCCCTGGTCGCGACCTCCTCGCTCATTCCACGCTGGGCGAATCGCTCGAGCCGCGCCTGGTCGGATCCCTGCGAGTCGCTCTCGACGGCGACCGTTGCCGTCGCCCGGTATTGCGGCTGGTCGGCGATGCCCCAGCCGAAGCCGAGCGCGGCGCCGATCAGCGCCAGCGCGAGAACGATCCGCCATCCCCCCGCAAGCGAGCGCCCGTCATCGCCATCCGGCGTCAAGCCCTCACATCTCCTCCGGCGCCGCGACCCCGAGCAGGTCCAGGAGCGTCGCGATCACGTCGCGGGACGCGGCGCAGACGGTCAGGCGAGCCTGCTCGAGTCCGGGCCCGGCGCCGACGACCCGGCAGTCCCGGTAGAAGGCGTGGAAATCGGCCGCGACCTCGCGGACGTAGGTCGCGATCCCGTGCGGCTCCCGCTTCGTCACGGCACGGCCGATCTGGTCCGGCATCTCGAGCAGGCGCGCGATCAGTGCTCGCTCGGCGGGCTCGAGGGTCCCGGCCGGCGCCGGATCGTCCCCGTCGGCGCCGCCGCGCTCGGCCGCCATCCGGAACAGGCTGCAGATCCGCGCATGGGCGTACTGCGCGTAGTAGACCGGGTTGTCCGACGAATGCGTCCGCGCCAGCTCGAGGTCGATGTCGATCGGCGTCTCGTGGCTGCGCATCAGCATGAAGAAGCGGGTCGCGTCGACGCCGATGTCGGCGAGCAGGTCGTCGAGACGGGCGAAGTCGCCGCGCCGCTTCGACATCCGTGCCCGCTCCCCGCCCTCGACGAGGTTGACCATCTGCATGATCGCGACCTCGAACGCCTCGGCCGGTGCCCCGAAGGCGACGACCGCCGCCCGCATCCGGTCGACGTAGCCGTGGTGATCGGCTCCGAGGACGTCGATCAGCAGGTCGAAGCCGCGCTCGAGCTTGTCGCGGTGGTAGGCGATGTCGGCGGCGAAGTAGGTCGGCGAGCCGTCGGCCTTGATCAGGACCCTGTCCTTGTCGTCGCCGAGCTCCGAAGTCCGCAACCAGACCGCACCTTCATGGTCGTAGACGAGCCCGCGGCCGCGGAGATCGGCGATCGCCTTCTCGGTGGCGCCGGCGTCATGCAGCGCCCGCTCCGAGGCCCAGCTGTCGAAGCTGACCCGCGAGCGCTCGAGGGTTTCCTTGATCCCGCCGAGCATCAGCTCGACGCCGATCGCCCCGAGCTCCTCGGGACCGAGCGCGGAGCCGCGCTCGGCGACGATTCGGGCGCCGAGATCGGCGACGTAGTCGCCCTCGTAACCGCCGGCGGGGACCTCGGTGCCGGCGATCCGGGCCGCGAGCGAGGCGCCGAAGAGCTCGATCTGGCTGCCCGAGTCGTTCAGGTAGTACTCCCGCCGGACGCTGTGACCGGCGAATTCGAGCACCCGGGCCAGCGAGTCCCCGTAGGCGAGGTGCCGCCCGCTCGCGACGGTCAGCGGACCGGTGGGGTTGGCGCTCACGAACTCGACGAGCACCGAGGAGGGACGGCCGACGACGGCGGAGCCGAACCGGCAGCCGCGGTCGGCGATCAGGGCTGCGGCATCACGGAACCACGCCTCCGACATGTGGAGGTTGAGAAAGCCGGGGCCGGCGACCTCGACCCGCTCGACGCTCTCGCCGAGTCGCTCCTCGACTCCGGCGATCAGCTTCGCGGCGACGTCACGGGGCGGCTCGCCGATCAGCGGTGCTGCGAGCATCGCCGCATTCGTCGAGTAGTCCCCGAACTCGGGACGAGGGGGACGCTCGAGCCCGGCGGCGGGCACGCTCGGATGGAGGTCGGCGGTCGCGGCGGCGATCGCCTCACCCAGGGCCGTCGTCGGACCGGTGCTCGGGTTTCGGGCCACGTTCACCGGGGGGACTCTAGATGGCTGATCAGCCATCCAGGGGCGGCGGCTCAATCGCCGGCGATCGACCAGACCTGCGCCCGCAGCTCCTCGGCGGCGGCGCCGGGATCGGGCGCCGAGGCGATGCTGCGGGAGGCCGTCACGAGGGCCGAGCCCGGTCCGCTGAACGCGGCGGCCAGACGCTCGGCCGATCCTCCCTGGGCTCCGACCCCGGGCAGCAGGAAGATCGCCCGCGGCATCAGCTCGCGGAGCCGCGCGAGGAACCGCGGCTCGGTCGCGCCGACGACGGCCCCGGCGCCGCTGAACGCCCCGGAGCCGGCGAGACGGTCGGCGAGCCCGGCGACCGAGCGGGCGATCCGCTCGTGCAAGGGCTCGCCGCCGCAGTCCGCGTCGAGGAAGTCGGCGGCGCCGGAATTGGAGGTGCGGACGAGCACGAAGATCCCGGCGCCGGCGCCGGCAGCGGCGTCGACGAGCGGCTCGAGGGAGTCCTCCCCGATCAGCGGGTTGAGCGTCGCCGCGTCGGCACCGAGGCCGTCGAACGAGCCCCACGGCGTCTCGGTCGAGCCGAACAGGGCCTCGGCGTAGGCGGAGGCGCTGACCGGCACGTCGCCGCGCTTGCCGTCGGCGATCACGAGCAACCCCGCCTCGTGAGCCGCCGCGACGACCGCCTCGAGCGCCGCCCAGCCGGGCGCCCCGAGCGCCTCGAAGCGAGCCAGCTGCGGCTTGACGGCGACGCAGGCCGGGCCGGCGGCCGCGATCAGCTCGCGGCAGCCGATCTCGACGACGGCGGCGGCCCGGTCACGGGCGCCGGAGCCGCTGCCCCCCGACCACGGCCCCTGGCCGGGGATCGGGTCAAGCCCGAGACAGACCTGGCTGCGGCGCTCGACCTCGAGCGCCGCCAGCCGGTCTGCGAATGGTGTCGGGCTCCTCAGGAGCCCTTGACGGCGCTCTTCAGTCCTGCGCCGGCAGAGAACTTCGGCACCTTGCCGCCGGGAATCGTGATCCGCTCACCGGTACGGGGGTTGACACCCTGGCGAGGCCCGCGCTCGTTGACGCTGAACTTGCCGAACCCGGTGAAGTTCACGTCCTCACCGGACTTCAGCGCGCCGACGATGTTGTCGAGCACGGTCTCGACTGCGTCCGACGCAGCCTTCTTGCTGTCGATCCGGTCGTCGCTGGCGACGCGATCGATGAATTCAGCCTTGGTCACTGTGATTCCTCCTGTCTGGATGCAGAGCGGGCGCCACCCTAACAAGGCTCTCCGACGACGTCAGCGCGCGGGGGGGAACGTCGGTTCGCCCGGGTCGCTCCCCTCCTCCTTCGCATAGGCAAGCGCCGCGCCGATGCGCTCGACCGCAGTCGGATGCGTCAGCAGCACCTCGTTGAGGGCCCCGGACGGATTCGGGTCGCTGTGGTTGGCGGCGACGAGGCGCTGCTGGAGCTCGATGAAGCCGCGCGGGTCATGGGTCAGCTCGAGCGCGAAACGGTCGGCGCTCGCCTCGACCTTCCGCGACAGTTGGTTGCCGGCCAGGTTGAGGCCGAAGCTGACGACGGCGATCAGCAGCGCGTAGGCGGGGATCGCCGCCGGCATGCCCGGTCGGGTCCCGCCGCGCTCCGCCAGCGCCCTGCCCCCGACCGCGACGAGCAGCATCCCGAGCGGGGCGATGATCGCCACGAACAGCAGGCCCCGCCCGAGGTCGTCGTGGGCGACATGGCCGAGCTCATGGGCGACCACCGACCGCAGGACCGGACCGTCGGCTCGGTCGATGAGGTTGTCGTAGAGGACGACCCGCCGGCTCGAGCCGATCCCGTCGACGTAGGCGTTGACGCCGGTGCTGCGCCGGGAGGCGTCGACGACGTAGACATGGCCGACCTCGACACCGGAGCGGTCGGCGAGTTCGAGCACGGCGCGTCGGGCAGGACCCGCGGGAACCTCCTCGAAGTCGTTGAAGATCGGCGCCAGGACGATCGGCGCGAGCCAGGTGCTGACGACGGCGTAGGCGATGACGATCCCCGTGCCGGCCACCCACCAGAAGCGCGGCATGCGGCGCTGGAGAGCGATCAGGATCATCCCGCCGGCCGCCGCCAGCAACGCGGCGATCGCCGCCCCGCGGGCCCGGTCGCCGAGCCAGCCGCCGAGGTCCTGGGTCGAGAGGCCGACGTCGACCGCCCGCTCGTGCGCGATCAGCCCGGTCGGCAACCCGAGCACCGCGAGCAGCAACGAGATGCCGACCGCGGCCGCCGCGGCTCCGAGGACGGGCCGCCGACCGAGCCGGTCGAGGAGCCGTCGGGGCGGCCGCGGGCGGCCGAGGGCGAGCGCGGCCAGAGCGATCAGCTCGACGGCGAACCCGATCAGGAAGAGGTTGCGCTGCCCGGTCCGGAAGTCGGCCGCGGCGGCGCTCCTGGCGGGGTCGAAGTACTGCGATGGATCGACCGGGACCGGATCCGGGCCGACGTCGTCCGGCGACAGGAGCAGGACGGCGGTCTCGGCCACGGCGGCGGCCGCGAGCGCAATCACGACGATCGTGACGGCCGTCACTGCCGAAGCGGATCTGCCGCCCGAGGGTCCGCGCCGAGGCATCCGCACCTACGATAGTCGCGCCCGGGCACGGCGCCGACGCGTCGCGAGTCCGCCGCGCCCACCCTCATGCAGGTAGCCGTCTTCAGCGACATCCACGCCAATCTGCCGGCCTTCGAGGCGATCCTCCGCGACAGCGACGAAGTCGGCGTCGCCGAGCGCTGGTGCCTCGGCGACGTGATCGGCTACGGGGCCGACCCGGATCTCTGCGTCGAGCTGGCGCGGGAGCGCTGTGAGGTCTGCCTCGTCGGCAACCACGACCTCGCCGTGCTCGGCGAGCTCGACACGTCGACGTTCTCCTCGGCCGCAGCCGCGGCCGTCGAGTGGACCACCGAGCACACCTCGAAGCCGAACCTCGACTTCCTCGCCGGCCTCTCCCCCTCCGACATCTCACACGAGGCCGCGCTCTACCACGCCTCGCCGCGGGACCCGGTCTGGGAGTACGTGCTCTGGCCCGAGCAGGCCGCCGACTGCCTGGCCGTACAGGACAAGCGGGTCAGCTTCGTCGGCCACTCCCACGTGGCGCTGTTCTTCTCGGCGGCGGCAGATGACGACGGCAACGAGGCCCACGGCTGGCAGGCCGGTGCCGGCACCCGCCTCGAGATCGATGAGGGGCGATGGCTGATCAACCCCGGCAGCGTCGGCCAGCCCCGCGACGGCGACCCGCGGGCGGCGTGGCTCGAGCTCGACACCGAGAGCTGGGAGGCCACCTACCACCGGGTCGGCTACGACATCGAGCGGGCGGCACGGTCGATCGAGGTCGCAGGGCTCCCGGAACACCTCGCGCGCAGGCTTTTTCTCGGGCGATGAGGCCGCAGCTACACTCGCCGCCGATGTCGTCTGCCGGACGTCTGATCGCGTCGTGCCTGGTCGTTTTCGCGGCTGGCCTGGTTGCGCTCGGTTGCGGGTCCGGCAGCGACGGCACCAGCGCCGACATCGACCCGCAGATCGGCAGCGACCTGACCGGCCAGCTCAACAGGATCGCGGCCTTCTTCGAGGACGGGAACTGCGACCGCGCCAGCAAGGCCGTCGAGGGGCTCCGGACGGCGATCGACGCCCGCTCCGACGAGACCGGCGAGCAGTTCACAGCCGACGCACTGGAGCTCGCCGACAACCTCGAGCAGCAGATCGACGACGAGTGCCAGCCGGCCGACAAGCCGACGAGCTCGACGACCGAGCCGACCACGACGATCCCGACGAGCTCCGACACCGCCCCGACCTCGACCGAGACGACCACCTCGACCGACACCACGAAGAGCACGACGACCACCACGACGAGCACCAGCACCACCACGACCCCGCCGACCGGACCGCCCGGCAACCCGGACAACCCGAACGGCAACGGGCCCGGCGGCGGCGTGATCCCCGGTAGCGGCAAGAAGGAGAATCCCGGCGCGACCAAGAAGCCGAAGCCGAAGCCCAAGCACGACAAGGACGAGAAGGAGCGGGGCCGATGAGCGGTTCCACGATCGCCAATCGCTACATGCTCGGCGACCGCCTCGGCAGCGGCGGCATGTCGACCGTCTACCAGGCCACCGACCGCGTGCTCGAGCGCACGGTCGCCGTCAAGGTGCTCGCCGAGCACCTCTCCGACGACGAGAAGTTCGTGGCCCGGTTCCGCCGCGAAGCGCTGGCCGTCGCCAAGCTCGTCCACCCGAACATCGTCCAGGTCTACGACACCGGCGTCGACGCCGGCCGCCATTTCATCGTCATGGAGTACGTCGAGGGGCGCTCCGGTGCCCAGCTCCTGCAGCGCGACGGCGCCCTCGAGCCCGCCACCGCCGTCGAGATCGCCGCCCAGGCCTGCGCGGGCCTCGAGTACGCGCACCGGATGGGGATCATCCACCGCGACGTCAAGCCCGGGAACCTGATGGTCATCGGCGGCCCGGCCGGCGGCCCACCCGAGATGACCGTCAAGCTCGCCGACTTCGGGATCGCTCGCGCCGCCGAGCAGACCCGCCTGACCCAGGTCGGGTCCGTGGTCGGCACCGCCGCCTACCTCTCGCCCGAGCAGTCGCGAGGCGAGGAGGCGACGCCGATCTCCGACGTCTACTCGCTCGGCGTCGTCACCTACCAGCTGCTCACCGCCCGGCTTCCCTACGAGGGCAACAGCCTCGCCGAGCTGGCGATCCGGCGCGAGAACGAACGCCCCCTGCCCCCGACGAGCTACGAGAAGAACATCCCCGAGGGCCTGTCGCAGGCGGTCCTGCGGGCGCTCGAGAACGAGCCCGAGGACCGCTACGTCGACGCGCTCGCCTACGGGGCCGCGCTCCGCGCCGGGCTCGCCGGGATCGCGCCCGCGGCCGAGGCGACGACCCGTCTCATCGACCCGCGCAGCACCGCGGCCACCCGGGTCGCCCCGCGCGAGCCGCGGACCCCGACCTCGCCGGCCCGCGCCGCCCGCCCGCGGCGGACCTCGCCGCCGCCCCGCCGGCCCGCGATCACGTCGGCGGCCAGGCCGCCCCGCAGGCGCTCGCGGTTCAGCAGCTTCATGCGCGCTGTGTTCGCGATCCTGATGATCGCGATCGTCGCCGGGCTGATCGCCGCGGTGATCCTGCTCGCCACCGACGCCGGCCAGAGCACCGACCTCGGCCAGTACATCGGCGACAACTTCGATCAGTCCATCAGCGACTTCAAGCAGTTCATCCAGGACAACCTCGGTAACTAGCCGAGGTTGTCCTGGCTCCGACCCCGCCGAGCGACGAATGAACCCCACATATTGGGAGCAATTTGTCGCTCACCCGTGGTCAGACGGATGCCTCCCAGGGCGCGGCGCCGGCCATGATCGCGTCCCGGTAGCCGCCGAAGCGGCCGGCGACGATCGCCTCGCGCGCGCCGGCGACCAGCTCGCGTGAGTAGACGAGGTTGTGGATCGTCAGCAGCCGCACCCCGGTCAGCTCCTCCGCGCGCGAGAGGTAGTGGACGTAGGCGCGGCTGAAGCGCACGCAGGCCGGGCACGGGCAGCCCGGGACCAGCGGCCCGGGCTCCTCGGCGTTGCGCCGCTTGCGAACGTCGTAGCGGAAGCGGCGCTCGGGAAGCGGCGCCAGCGCCATCCCATGGCGGCCGAGGCGGGTCGGCACCGCGCAGTCGAAGCTGTCGATCCCGATGCCGATCCCTTCGACCAGGTCGTCGGGCTCGCCGATCCCGAGCAGATGGCGCGCCGGATCGGCCGGCAGCATGCCGACGGTCGTCGCGACGACGCCCCGCATCTGCTCCTTGTCCTTGCCGAGGGTGCCGCCGATCGCGATCCCGTCGACGCCGGCGGCCGCCACCGCCGCCGCCGATTGGCGGCGCAGATCTTCGTGGGTGCCGCCCTGGACGATCCCGAACACCGCCTGCCCGGCCGGACCGCCGACGCCGTGCCAGTCGAGGCAGCGCTGCAGCCAGCGATGCGTCCGCTCCGTCGAGCGCGCGGTGTAGTCGTAGTCGGCGCGGAACGGCGTGCACTCGTCGAAGACGAGGGCGATGTCGGAGCCGAGCGCGGCCTGCACCTCCATCGAGCGCTCCGGTGAGAGGAAGTGCTCGCTGCCGTCGATGTAGGAGCGGAACGCCACCCCGTCCTCGCCGACATCGAGCACGCCACCCTCGAGCGGCGGCCGACCGCGCCGGCCCTTGACCTCGTCGGCGACGCTCCCGAACGCGAGCGAGAACACCTGGAAGCCACCGGAATCGGTGATGATCGCCCGATCCCAGCCCATGAACCCGTGCAGGCCGCCGAGGCCGGCGATCCGCTCGCTCCCGGGCGCCAGCATCAGGTGGTAGGTGTTGCCGAGGACGATCTCGTAGCCGATTCCCGACACCTCGTCGGGCAGCAGGCCCTTGACCGAGCCGCGGGTCGCGAGCGGAACGAAGCACGGCGTCTCGACCGGGCCGTGGGAGGTCCGGAGCAACCCAGCCCTGGCGTCGCCGTCGCGGGCGACGATCTCGAAGCTCAGGCGGGCGGGGTCGTGCCGCATGGCGCCGGCTCCCGCAACGTGCGTCCCGTCATTCCCTCCGGCTGCTCGATCCCGAGCAGATCGAGCGCCGTCGGCGAGACGTCGGCGAGGATCCCCTCGCGCAGCGCGATCCCGTGCACCGTCGCGATCAGCGGCACCGGGTTCGTCGTATGCGCCGTGTTCGGGGAGCCGTCGGGCTCGAGCATGTGCTCGGCGTTGCCGTGGTCGGCAGTGACGATGCAGGCTCCGCCGGTCGCGTGCACGGCGGCGACGACGCGGGCGAGGCACCCGTCGACCGCCTCGATGGCGCTGACGGCAGCCGGGATCGAACCGGTGTGCCCGACCATGTCGGGATTGGCGAAGTTGATGATCCCGAAGCGGAAGTCGCCTTCCCCCCAGGCCGAGCAGAACGCATCGGCGGCCTTGGCGGCGCTCATCTCCGGGCGGTGGTCGTAGGTCGGGACGTCGCGGGGCGAGTCGGCCATCCGCCGTTCCTCGCCGGTCCACTCGTCCTCGCGGCCGCCGTTGAAGAAGTAGGTCACGTGGGCGTACTTCTCGGTCTCGGCGACGTGGATCTGCCGGCCGCCTCCGGCGCTGATCACCTCAGCCATCGTCGTCGCCGGGGCACGGGGCGGGAACGCCACCGGGTAGGGCCAGCCGGCGCGGTAGCTGGCCATCGTCGAGACGTCGAGGCCGGGATCGCCGCCGCGCTCGAAGCCCTCGAAGTCGGGGTCGCCGAGGGCCGCGACGATCTGGCGCATCCGGTCGGGCCGGAAGTTGAAGGCGATGACGACGTCCCCGGGGCGCATCCCGTCGTAGTCGCCGATCACGGTCGGCTTGATGAACTCGTCGGTGTCGCCCGCCGCGTAGGCGTCGGCGATCGCCTCGGCGGCGGTGTCGGCGCGGGGGCCGGCGCCGTGAGCCATCGCGTCGTAGGCGAGCTTGGTCCGCTCCCAGCGGTGATCGCGATCCATCCCGTAGTAGCGCCCGCCCACGGTGCCGATCCGGCCGGCATTGCGCAACCAGCGCTCGACCTCCTCGAGATATCCCGATCCGCCGTGCGGAAGCGTGTCGCGGCCGTCGGTGAAGGCATGGAGGACGAGGTCGGGCACCCCCTCGCGCGCCGCCAGCTCGATGCAGGCCTCGATGTGCCCCCAGCCGGAGTGGACGCCGCCGTCGGAGACGAGCCCCATCAGGTGGAGCCGCCCCCGCGGGCTGCTGCGGGCACGCTCGCAGGCGCCGACCAGGACCTCGTTCTCGAAGAAGCTGCCGTCGGCGACGGCGCCGTCGATCCGCTCCAGGTCCTGCTTGACGATCGCGCCGGCGCCGAGATTGAGGTGGCCGACCTCGGAGTTCCCCATCTGCCCGTCGGGGAGGCCGACGTCGTGGCCGGAGGCCGAGAGCCGGGTGTGCGGGTACCCGGTCCAGAGGGCGTCGAAGGTCGGCGTCGTCGCCTGCGAGACCGCGTTGCCCGGACCCGGCTCCGCGAGGCCCCAGCCGTCGAGGATCACCAGCGCAAGCCCGGGAACCGGAAGCGCGTCGGGCCCGTTCGGGAGGTCGGCCATCGTCATCCCCTCACGCCGCCGCCACGATCGCGGCGAAGTCCTCGGGGTCGAGCGCGGCGCCGCCGACGAGCGCCCCGTCGATGTCGCTCTGCCCGAGCAGCTCGGCGGCATTCGCGGGCTTGACCGAGCCCCCGTACTGGATCCGGATCCGCTCCGCGGCGCCCTCGTCGCGGGCGGCGATCAGCGAGCGGATGAAGCCGCAGGCATCGTTCGCCTGCTCGCTCGTCGCGGTCTTGCCGGTTCCGATCGCCCAGATCGGCTCGTAGGCGACGACGACGCCGGCGAGCTCGTCGCCGGCGACCCTCGAGAGCGCCGCGTCGGTCTGGCGGCGGAGGACGCTGTCGGTCTCGTCCCGCTCCCGCTCGTCCTCGCTCTCGCCGACGCAGAGGATCGGCAGCAGTCCGGCGGCGAGCGCCACCGGCACCTTCCGCGACAACGCCTCGTCGGTCTCGGCGAAGAACTGGCGCCGCTCGGAGTGACCGAGGACGACTCCCGTCGCGCCGGCGTCGAGCAGCATCGCCGCCGAGACCTCGCCGGTGTAGGCGCCGGCGTCCTCGAAGTACATGTTCTGGGCGGCGACGCCGACGCCGCTGCCCTCGCAGAGCTGGGCGACCAGCGGCAGTGCCAGGTACGGCGGGCAGATCATGACCTCGGGATCGTCGCCGCCGCGCCCCTCGACCTCGGGCAGGAGCTCCTCGCAGAACGCGCGGGCCTCGCCGATCGTCTTGTTCATCTTCCAGTTGGCCGCAATCAGCGGACGCCTCGCCATCTCAGCTCCCATCCGCGTCGGAGTCCCGGAGCGCCTCGACGCCGGGCAGCGGCTTGCCTTCGATCAGCTCCAGCGAGGCGCCGCCGCCGGTCGAGAGCCAGCTCACCCGGTCGGCGAGGCCGAACTCGCTGAGCGCGGCGCCGGAGTCGCCGCCGCCGACGATCGTCGTCGCGTCGCTCGCCGCAACCGCCTCCGCGACGACCCGGGTGCCGGCCGCGAACGGCGGCAGCTCGAACGCGCCCATCGGGCCGTTCCAGAAGACGGTTCCGGCGGCGGCGATCGCCTCGGCGTAGGCGCGCGCGCTGGCGGGGCCGATGTCGAGCCCGATCATCCCGGCGGGCACGTCGACGCCGTCCGTCGCGACCGGATCGGCGTCGGCCGAGAAGCTCGCGCCGAGGACGAGGTCGGTCGGGAGGTCGAGGTCGCAGCCGGACCTCGACGCGAGCTCGAGCGCCCTGCGGGCGAGCTCGATCCCCTCCTCCTCGACGAGGGACTCGCCGGTCTCGTGGCCCTGGGCGCGGAAGAAGCTGAAGCACATCGCGCCGCCGATCAGGATCCGGTCGGCGATCTCGAGGAACCGCTCGATGACGCCGACCTTGTCGGTGACCTTGGCGCCGCCGAGGACGACGACCAGCGGCCGGACCGGGTCGGACAGGACCGACGTCAGCTCGCGGACCTCGCGCTCGAGCAGCAACCCGGCGTAGGCGGGGAGCCGGTGGGCGACGCCCTCGGTCGAAGCGTGCGCGCGGTGAGCGGCCCCGAACGCGTCGTTGACGTAGACGTCGGCAAGGGCGGCGAGGCGCTCGGCGAAAGCATCGTCGTCGGCCTTCTCGCCGGGTTCCCAGCGGGTGTTCTCGAGCAGCAGGACGCCGCCGGGCTCGAGCGCCCGGGCGGCGGCCTCGATGTCGTCGCCGACGACGCCCGGGGCCAGCCCGACCTCGGTCCCGAGCAGCTCCCCGAGCCGGGCGGCCACGGGCGCCATCGAGAGCTCCGGGTCGCGCCCCTGCGGGCGACCGAGGTGCGAGCAGAGGACGATCCGGGCGCCACGTTCGCGGAGCAGCTCGATCGTCGGCAGCGCCGCGCGGATCCTCGTGTCGTCGCTGACGGCGCCGCCGGCCAGGGGCACGTTCAGGTCGGCCCGCACCAGCACGGTGCGGCCATCGACCTCGGCATCGCGTACCGATGCCTTGCCGAATCGCCCGCGCTCGGACACGTCGCCTTCGGCCGCGGCCCTAGAGAACCCTGTCGGCAAGCTCGACGAGGCGGTTCGAGTAGCCCCAC
This sequence comes from Solirubrobacterales bacterium, assembly GCA_036257785.1. Taxonomy (GTDB): domain Bacteria; phylum Actinomycetota; class Thermoleophilia; order Solirubrobacterales; family 70-9; genus RHKX01. The sequence goes on from DATAFA010000084.1 coordinate 16,787, forward strand.
TCGTTGTCGTACCAGGAGACCACCTTCAGCAGCGTCCCCTCCATGACCATCGTCTGGCCCGCGTCGAAGACCGACGAGTGCGGGTCGGTGACGATGTCGGTCGAGACGATCGGGTCCTCGGTGTAGGCCAGGATCCCCTTCAGCGGGCCCTCGGCGGCCTCCCGGACGGCCTTGTTGACCTCCTCGACGGTCGTCTCGCGGCCGACGTTGCAGGTCAGGTCGACGACCGAGCCGGTGGCTACGGGCGCGCGCATCGCGATGCCGTTCAGCTTCCCGTTCAGCTCCGGGAGGACGAGGCCGACGGCCTTGGCGGCGCCGGTCGTCGTCGGGATCAGGTTCAGTGCCGCCGCGCGGGCCCGGCGCAGGTCCTTGTGCGGCATGTCCTGGAGGCGCTGGTCGGCCGTGTAAGCATGGATCGTCGTCATCAGGCCACGCTCGATGCCGATCGTGTCGTTGATGACCTTGGCGAGCGGCGCCAGGCAGTTGGTCGTGCACGAGGCGTTGGAGATGATCTGATGGGCGTCGCGGTCGTAGTCGTCGAAGTTGACGCCGAGCGCGACGGTGACGTCGGGCTCCTTGGCGGGGGCCGAGATGATCACCTTCTTGGCGCCGGCCTCGAGGTGCTTGGCCGCGTCGGCGCGGGCGGTGAAGAAGCCGGTCGACTCGATGACGACGTCGACGCCGAGGTCGCTCCACGGCAGCTTCGCCGGATCGCGCTCCTCGAGCGCGACGACCGACTTGCCGTCGACGTCGATCGTCCCGTCGCCGACCGTGACCTCGCCCGGGAAGCGGCCGAGGATCGAGTCGTACTTGAGCAGGTGGGCGAGCGTGTCGTCGTCGGTGAGGTCGTTGACGGCGACGATGTCGAGGTCGGTGTCGGACTCGTATGCGGCCCGGAAGAGGTTCCTGCCGATCCTCCCGAACCCGTTGATGCCGACCTTGACTGCCATTTCTTCCTCCTGGTTGAGAGCTGTGGGTGGGTGCGGCCGCGTCCGAATCAAATGATGAGCGGCCTGCCCGCTAAGCCTATGCAGGTGCGCGAGATCCTGCCCCCGTCGCGACTACGGAGGCGCCCAGCGGACTCACCCCTGACGGGGCGACCAGCGGAAATACCGCATCGTCACGAGGATTCCGGCAACCCCCCAGGCCACGACCACGGCAAGGTGCCCCCAGTCGAAGCCGGCGCCCGTGGTCGCCGGGTCGTATGCGGTCAGGAAGGCCTGGAAGAACGGCCGGATCGGGAACAGCGACGCGAAGGCGAGGACGCCGTCGGGAATCTCGCTCTCGGGCACGAAGACGCCGGAGAGGAAGTAGAGGGGCAGCACGGTGAAGTTCGTGATCGGCGGCGCCGCCTGCTCGCTGGGGATCGCGATGCTGAGCGCCAGGCCGAGCGAGCAGAACGCGAAGGTGCCGACGAGGAGGGTCACGAGCAGCGCCGGGATCGTCTCGGTCGGGACCGTGACCCCATAGAGGATCCGGCCGAGCAGGGTCATGATCACGACCATCAGCAACGAGACGACGAAGGCGTTGCCGATCCGCCCCCCGATGTAGACCCAGGTCGGCAGCGGCGTGCCGTGGAGCCGCTTCAGGCGGCCGCTCTCGCGCATCTCGACCATCCGCATCGCGACGTTGACGAGCGTTGCCGAGACGACCGCGAGCGTGATGATGCCGGGCACGTAGTAGGTGGCGGCGTCGATCCCGAGCGAGTCGATCCGCTCGTTGCCGAACAGCGAGGCGAACAGCAGCAGGAAGATGACCGGGAACATGACCGTGAAGAACACGGCCGCCGGGCTGCGCCAGAAGACCTTCTGCTCGAAGCGGAACTGGTGGAGGACGAGCGCGGCGCCGCTCACGAGCCCGCCTCCGTCCCGGTCAGCTCGAGGTAGACGTCTTCGAGGCTCGGCCGCTTGACCTCGAGCCGCTCGAGCTCGACGCCGTTGGCGATCGCCCAGCCGGTCAGCTCGTGCAGGCTGCGGATCGGCTCGGCGGTCCGCAGGCTGAGGCTGCCGTTGGCGCCGCTCCACTCGCCGGCCACGGCGACGCGGATCCCGTCGGCGTCGCCGGCGGGGACCTCGAAGCTGATCATGCTGGCGGCGTCGCGACGGCCGCCGAGGTCGTCCGGCGTCCCGGTCGCGATGATCTCGCCGGCCGCGATCACGGCGACCCGGTCGGCGAGCGCCTGCGCCTCGTCCATGTAGTGGGTCGTCAGCAGCACCGTCTTGCCGAGCTCGCGGAGTCCCTCGATCACCTGCCAAGCGGCGCGGCGGGCCGAGGGGTCGAACCCGGTCGTCGGCTCGTCGAGGAAGAGCAGCTCGGCGTCGCCGATCAGCGCGACGGCGACGTCGAGGCGGCGCTGCTGGCCGCCGGACAGCCGCCCGGCGCGGTCGTCGGCCTTCTCGGCGAGCCCGACCAGCTCGATCGTCTCGTCGACCGGCCGTGGCCGCCGGTAGTAGCCGGCGTACATCTCGAGCGTCTCGCGGACCGTCAGCAGCTCCTCCATGCGGCACTCCTGAAGGACGAGGCCGACCCGCCCACGCCAGTCGCGGCCCGCCGCGGCCGGGTCCTCGCCGAGCACCTCGACCTCGCCGCCGTCGCGATCGAGATACCCCTCCATGACCGAGATCGCCGTCGTCTTGCCGGCCCCGTTGGGGCCGAGGAACGCGAAGATCTCGCCGCGCCGGACATCGAGGTCGATTCCGCGCAGCGCCTCGAGCTCGCCATAGGACTTGCGCAGCCCCTTGACGCTGATTACCGCTTCAGGCACGGAGGGGGATTATGAAGGGCGAGGGTCAGCCGGCCTTGTTGAGCTGCCGGTGGATGTCACGGGCCAGCTTGCCGGGGATGCCCGGGACCGCCTCGATCTCCTCCGCCGAGGCGTCCAGGAACCGCTCCGGCGAGCCGAAGTGGCTGAGCAGGGCCCGCTTCCGGGCCGGGCCGACACCGCGGAGCCCGTCGAGGACGGACCCCGTCATCGCCTTGCCGCGCCGCTTGCGGTGGAGGTCGAGGGCGAACCGGTGAGCTTCGTCGCGGACCCGCTGGAGCAGTCGCGACGCCTCCGAGTCGGCGCGGATCGGCAGCGGCGCCGAGCGGCCCGGGACGTAGACCTCCTCGAGCCGCTTCGCGAGCGAGATCACCGTCGTGCCGCGTTCGATCAGCGGCTGCAGAGCGCGAACGCCGGCCGCGAGCTGGCCCTTGCCGCCGTCGATCATGATCAGCCCCGGCAGCGCCGCGAAGCTCGCGTCGAGCTCGGCGTCGTGAGGCGACTTCTCGCTCTCGTCCAGGTAGCGGGCGAGGCGCCGCGAGAGGACCTCGTTCATCGAGGCGAAGTCGTCGGAGGTGCCCTCGACTCCGCGGATCCGGAAGCGCCGGTAATCGGACTTCTTCGGAGCGCCGCCCTCGAAGACCACCATCGACGCGACCGTGTGCTCGGGCCCGAGGTTGGAGATGTCGTAGCCCTCGATCCGGATCGGGACCTCCTCCATGCCGAGGGCGCCGGCGAGCTCGGCAAGCGCCTCGGTTCGCTCGCGTCGGCGGCGCTCGCGGCGCAGCTTGTCCTGGGCCAGCGCCAGGCGAGCGTTGCGCTCGGCGAGCTCGCGCAGGCGCCGCTTGTCGCCGCGCTCGGCGGCGCGCACCTCGACCTTGGCGCCGCGGCGCTCGGTCAGCAGCTCGGCCAGCGGGTCGAGGTCCTCGACCTCGGCCTGGACGATGACCTGCGGCGGGATGACGGTCGCCTCGCCGTAGTACTGCAGGAGGAACTCCTGGGCGACCTCGCCGATGCCGCCCTCCTGGACGTTGTCGAGGT
>DATAFA010000129.1:0-2675 GCA_036257785.1 Solirubrobacterales bacterium
CGGTGATGTCCCTGAGGCCGGCCGCCGAGTCGGTCACTCCGAAGCTGACGCTGAGATCACTGTTGGCACCCGCGGCCTTGTTCGCCGGCTGTGCCGAGAAGCTCGAGATTCCGAAGGCCGCGTTGGCCGCGGGAGCGGCGATCAGCAGCGTCGCGAGCGCCGCGACGAACGCCAGCGCGCGCACCGGTCCCTTCATTCCCCTGCCTTTCGGATCCCGCATCCGGCCTATGATGATGCCATACCGATGCCGACCTACGAGTACAAATGCGACAACGGCCACACGTTCGACGCCATGCAGTCGATGTCCGAGGACGCCCTCGACAGCTGCGTGGTCTGCGGTGCCCCCGCTCGTCGCGTCCTTCACGCGCCGGCCGTTCACTTCAAGGGATCGGGCTTCTACACGACCGATTACGCGCGCAAGAAGGGCGCCACCGCGACGACGGCGAACGGCTCCGAACCGGCGAAGTCGGAGGCCGGATCGGACTCGAAGGGCTCCGACTCGAAGAGCGACTCCGGCTCCTCCTCGGGCTCCGGCGACAAGGCTGCCGCGAAGCAGGACTGACCCGCCTCGCTCGGTCAGCCGGCCGCGTCGCCGGGCGAGCACTTCGGCGGCCGTGGCCCGGCCTCGCCGAGCAGGTGCCTGACGGCGCTGCGGCACTGCTTCTCGGCGACGATCAGCGTGCCGTCGGGGCCGGCGCCCGACGGGTTCAGGATCTTCGTCCCCGAGTCGCCGCCGATCGCCGACGAGATCGCGAGCTGTGGTAGTACGAAGCCGCCCATGTCGCTGACCATCGCCTTCGGCGCGTTCCAGCCGATCAACGGCCCCCTGATGAAGTTGATCGGGATCCGCCACGGGCTGGTGAGCTGGTGCTTGATCCCCTCGAGGATGAGCTGCTGGCGGCGGGCGCGGTCGGTGTCGTCCTCGCTCGGGTCCTTGAGGTTCTCGCGGGTCCGCGCCAGGGCCAGCGCCTGGTCGCCGCTCAGCTCGTTCTCGCCGCGCTCGAGCTTCAGGGTGATGCCGCCGTTGCTCGAGCCACCGCTGATCTTCGACTTGACCGGCGCCGGCAGGTTCACGGTGACGCCCCCGATCGAGTCGATGAAGTCGGCGAAGCCCTCGAAGTCGAGGATGACGACGTGGTCGATGTCGATCCCGAGGAAGTCCTCCACGGTCCTGATCTGCAGCGCCGCGCCGCCGAACGCGTAGGCCGCATTGATCCGCTCGTCCCCCTCGCCCGGGATCGACGCGAGGGTGTCGCGCGGGATCGAGACCTTGTTGAAGGAGCCGCCGCCGGCGTGGACGACCATCAGGGTGTCGGCGCGCGAGGGCAGGCACTCATCCGGGTGGACCGCTCCGGAGGAGGCGGCCTCGATGCACTTCGCCTTCGTCGGGTTTCCGTTCTCGTCGGGGACGCCCTCCTGACGGATGTCGGTGCCGATGACGAGGATGTTCTGGCCGTCGAGCAGCATCAGCGGGAAGCCGCCGAGCTCGTCGGCGGCGGCATCGTCGAGCTTCGACTTCTGGATCTGGGCGGAGACGGCGAAGGCGACGAAGCTGATCAGCAGCCAGACCCCGGCGGCGATCAGCGCCCAGCGCAGGACCCTGCGCCAGGTCGGCTTCTCGCCCGGCTCGCGCGGCTTCGAGCCGCCGCGGCCCGGCAGCCGATCCCGCAGCGACGGACCGTCGCCGGAGCGCTTGAAGCCGCGTCGCGCCTTGTAGACGGTGTAGCCCGGCCCTTCCGAGGGCGCTTTGTCGCTCGCACCCTCGCCCGAGGCGCCAGCCTGCTCGGAGGGTTTCGGCTCTGCCCGTCGCCCGCGCCCCCGGCCCTTCGATCCGGCCCGGTAGACGTTGTATTCGGGGCGATCCGGGCGTTCGCGGTCGCCGGGTGCCATTACGCGGTAATACTGCCGCATGGCCTCCCTGTTTCCTGCTTCGTGACCGCCCCGGCCCCGAGGCCGTCGGCGGACGCCGAGACGATCGGCGTCGACCTCGGCGGCACGAAGATGCTCGTCGGGGTCGTCGACGCGGCCGGGCGAACCGTCCACCGGCGCGTCGCCGCCTCCGCCGGGCTGAGCGCCGAGGAGGTCCTGCAGCTGCTCGAGACCGAGCTCGAGATCGCCCTCGACACGAGGCCGGGGGTGGCCGCCGTCGGCCTCGGGGTGCCCTGCACGATCGACAGCGCCCGGGGGGTCTGCGTGAGCGCGGTGAACCTGCCGCTGATCGAAGTCCCCGTCCGCGACCGGATCGGCGAGCGGATCGGCCTCCCGGTGTCGATCGACAACGACGGCAACGTGGCCGCGATCGCCGAGAACCGGATCGGCGCTGCCCGCGGAGCCCGTGAGGTCGTGCTGCTGACGATCGGCACCGGCATCGGCGGCGGGCTGATCCTCGGCGGGCAGCCGTACCGCGGCGCCCGTGGAGCCGGGGCCGAGCTCGGACACGTGGTCGTCGACATCGACGGGCCGCCCTGCCAGGGCAACTGCCCCAACCACGGCTGCATCGAGTCGATCGCGTCGGGGACGGCGCTGCGCCTCGAGGCCGAGCGCGCCGCCGCGGCGGCTCCGGATTCGGGGCTGGCACGGGCGGCGGCGAACGGGGCCGCGATCGACGGCCGCCTGGTCACCGAGCTCGCCCAATCCGGCGAGGCGGTCGCGACGGCGGTCCTGGAGACGATCGG
>DATAFA010000132.1:0-1681 GCA_036257785.1 Solirubrobacterales bacterium
AGGATCGAGATCAAGGTCATGCCGGGGCAGGGGGCGGGCGGGACGGTCGCCGCCCTCGAGCGCCTTGCCCGATCCCACGGCGGTCGCGTCGAGCTGATCGAGGTGACCGAGCCGTTCGAGACGCCGCCGGACTCGCCGCTCGTCCGCGAGCTCGACGCCGCGACCCGGGCGACGACCGGGGAGCGCTCGGCGCCGATCGGCGTCCCCGCCTGGACCGACGCCCACAACTTCGTCGTCTTCGGCGGCGCCGAGGCCGTCGTCTTCGGGCCCGGCGACTTCGCCACCGCCCACACGGCCGACGAGCACATCGACGCCGGCAGGGTCGCGGAGTGCGCGGCGATCTTCCGGCGGCTCGCCGAGCGCGGCTGGCGTCGCTGAAGCACGGCATGATTGGCGCGATGGCGCGCTGCATCGTCACCCGCAAGCTCCCGTTCGACGCCCTCGAGCGGCTTCGCGCCGAACACGAGGTCGAGGTCTGGCGAGGCGCCCTGCCGCCGACGCCGGCCGAGCTCCGTGAGCTGGCGGCGGGCGCCGAGGGCATCCTCTCGATGCTGACCGACGCGATCGACCGTGAGCTGATCGACGCCTGCCCGGATCTGCGCGCGGTGGCCAACTTCGCGGTCGGCACCGACAACGTCGACGTCGCCTACGCCAGCGAGCGCGGCATCGCCGTCGGCAACACGCCGGGGGTGCTGACCGAGACGACGGCCGACCTCGCCTTCGCGCTGATCCTCGCGGTGTCGCGGCGGATCGCCGAGGCGGCCGAGTCGGTCCGCAAGGGCGACTGGTGGACGTGGGAGCCGGCGGGCTGGCTCGGCCACGACGTCCACGACGCGACGCTCGGGATCGTCGGGCCCGGCCTGATCGGTGAGGCGGTGGCCCGGCGCGGCGAGGGGTTCGGGATGCGGATCCTCCGCAGTGGCCGCGAGCCGGGGCCGGGACGGGTCGCGCTCGACGACCTGCTCGCCGAATCCGACGTCGTCAGCCTCCACTGCCCGCTGACGCTGGAGACCCGCGGGCTGATCGACGAGCAGGCATTGATGCGGATGAAGCAGAGCGCGATCCTGATCAACACCGCGCGCGGCGAGATCGTCGACTCGGAGGCGCTCCGGCGCGGGCTCGAGTCGGGCTGGATCGCCGGTGCCGGGCTCGACGTCACCGATCCCGAGCCGCTGCCCGGCTACCACCCGCTGCTCGGCGCGCCGAACCTCACCGTGGTCCCCCACATCGGCTCGGCCTCCCATGTGACCCGCGGCCGGATGGCATCGATGGCCGTCGACAACCTGCTCGCCGGTCTCGCCGGCGAGCCGATGCCCTCGCCGGTCGGCTGACGAAGAAGGGACCGCCGAGGCAATGCCCCGGCGGCCCCTGTCGGACAGTCCGTTCCGCGTTAAGACGAGGCCCCGACAGGGACCTCCTCCGAGGTCGTCGACGTCTCGGTGCCCTCGCCTTCGATCGCGCCGCCACCGATCTCGACGCGGTGAGGCTTACGTTCCTCGGGCTTGGGGATGCGCACCTCGAGCACGCCCCGGTCGAACTCCGCGGCAACGGCCCCGGGGTCGATTCCCTGCGGGAGGGTCAGCGACCGCGAAAACGATCCGTACGAGCGTTCGATCCGGTGGTAGCCCTCGTTCTCGTGCTCGTGCTCGCTACGGCGCTCGCCCGAGACGGTCAGGACGTT
>DATAFA010000143.1:0-3020 GCA_036257785.1 Solirubrobacterales bacterium
CGATTTGCAGTTCGTGGTCGTGGTCGCCGAGAAGGTCGTCGCGTACTCCCCTCCTCAGCCCAAACCCCTTTCTGCCACCGGCGGCGGCCCCGGCGCGAGCCGACGCCGCGCGATGCGGTCCCGGCGCGAGCCGGCCTGGGCCGGGGTTACTACCCCTTCTTCGCCTTGCTCGGCTGGACCCGCTTCGGCTCGCCCTTCTGCTTGCGGAAGTGCGGCGGCCAGGGGGCGTCGCCGAGGCCCTCGGCCTCGTCACGGGCGGCGAGGTCGAGCAGCGCGTCGAGCCGGCCGGAGTGGGCGTCGATGTCGGCGGCGGGATCGCCGACGTCGCGGAGCCGGTCGGGGACCGTGCGGAGCGTGAAGGCGGAGGGGTCGACGTCGGCGACCTCGTCCCAGTCGAGCGGCGTGCTGACGCGGGCGTCGGGGACGGGGCGGACCGAGTAGGCGGAGGCGACCGTCCGGTCGCGGGCGTTCTGGTTGTAGTCGACGAAGACACCGTGGCGTTCTTCCTTCCACCACTTGCTGGTCGCGAGCTTCGGGACCCGGCGCTCGATCTCGCGAGCGAGCGCCAGGGCCGCCCGGCGGACGTCGTCGAAGCCCCACTCCGGGGCGATCCTGACGTTGACGTGGATGCCGCGGTTGCCGCTCGTCTTCGGGAAGCCGACGAGATCGTGGTCGACGAGCACGTCCCGCGCCACGAGCGCGACCTGGCGGACGTCGTCCCAGCTCGCCTCCGGCGTCGGGTCGAGGTCGACTCGGAGCTCGTCGGGGCAGTCGAGGTCGGCGCGGCGGCAGGGCCAGGGGTTGAAGTCGATGACGCCGAGGTTGACCGCCCAGACGAGGTGCGCCGCGTCGTTGGCGCAGAGCTCGGTGGCCGAGCGGCCGCTCGGGAAGTGGACGGTCGCCGACTCGAGCCAGTCCGGAGCTCCCTTCGGCACCCGCTTCTGGAAGAAGAACTCGCCGCCGGCGCCGTCGACGAAGCGCTTCAGCGTCGTCGGCCGCTCGCGGAGATGGATGACCGCCGCATCGGCGACCGTCACGTAGTACTCGGCGAGCTCGCGCTTGCTGACCGGAGGATCGGTTGCGGCGAAGAACGGCTTGCCGGGATTCGAGAGCCGGACCTCGCGCCCCGCCGCTTCGATCGCGATCGCCTCCGCCTTCGCCACGAGAGGCAGCGTAGGCGAACGAAACGCCGTTGTAGGTTGAGGCGATGGGCCGAGCCGGAAAGCACGCGATCCGCGTCACCGCCGATGGCCCGGCCGAGGCCGCCGCGTTTCGTGACGCGATCGTCGGCCGCGCCCGGGAGCTCGGGGTGATGGGATGGGTGCGCAGCAGCGACGCGGGCGCCGTTCAGATTCATGCCGAGGGGGACGAGGAGGCGGTCGACGACCTGGTTGGGTTCCTCCGCGCCGGGCCGTCTGGTGCAGCCCTCTCCGGCGTCGCCGCCGAGCAGGTCGAGGCGGAGGGTCACGAGCAGTTCGCGGTTCGCGGGGTCAGCGCCGGTCGGTTCGTCGTCCGCGAGCACGCCGGGACCGCCCCTCGCTTCGACTTCCGGCTCGAGGTCGGTGGGGTCATCCGCTCATGGGCGGTCCCGAAGGGCCCGTCGCTCGATCCCGCTGCCAAGCGGATGGCGATCGAGCTCGCCGACCGCGATCCCGACGGCGACGACCTCGAGGGTGCCGGCGGCGAGGGGACGACCGTCTGGGACCGCGGCACCTACGAGCAGGGCGGCCGCGTCGCCTGGCCGGAGGCGCTCGAGCGCGGCCACGCCGTCTTCGTCCTGCACGGCGAGAAGCTGCAGGGAGGGTTCGCCCTGCAGCGGACCGGGGGCGGGAAGAAGCCGCGGTGGCTTCTGATCAAGCGGCGGGACGACGACGCCAGGCCGGGCTCCGACGTCGTCGCCGGTGATGTGCCGAGGCTGTGATCCGGCCCGGCGGGCGATACGTTGGACGGAGGAATGGGGCAGCCGCAGACACTGACCTACGAACGTGACGACCGGGTCGGCCGAATCACCCTGAACAGGCCCGAGCGCGGCAACGGGATCACGCTCGAGATGCCGGCCGAGCTCGCCGCCGCGGTCGAGGAGGCGAACCTCGACCCCGGCGTTCACGTGATCGCCCTCGCCGGCATCGGCAACGGCTTCTGCGGCGGCTACGACCTCGGCGCCGCCGAGCAGTTCGGCGGCGGTCCCGGCGACGGCGGCAGCGGCCGTCCCGACGACCCGGCCACCGTCGCCGCCAACCACGACCCCGGCCGGACCTGGGACCCGGTCACCGACTTCCAGATGATGTCGCGGAACCTGCGCGGGTTCATGTCACTGTTCCACTCCGACAAGCCGGTCGTCTGCAAGGTCCATGGCTTCTGCGTCGCCGGCGGCACCGACATGGCGCTCTGCTCGGACCTGATCGTCGCCGAGGACCGGGTCAAGATCGGCTATCCCCCGGCGCGGGTCTGGGGCGTCCCGACGTCGATGCTCTGGGCCCATCGCATCGGCCTCGAGCGGGCCCGGCGGCTGCTGCTGACCGGCGACTCGATCGACGGGACGACCGCCGTCGAATGGGGCCTGGCCTCCGAGGCGGCTCCGCTCGCCGAGCTCGACGGCGTCTTCGAGGGGCTCCTGGAGCGGGTCGCGCGCCTGCCGGTGAACCAGCTCGTGATGCACAAGCTCGCGATCAACGCGCCGCTGCTCAGCCAGGGGCTCTACGGCAACCAGGTGATGAGCGTCTTCTTCGACGGCATCGCTCGCCACACCCCGGAGGGCTACGAGTTCGCGCGTCAGGCCGCCGCGGAGGGCTACAGGGAGGCCGTGCGCCGCCGCGACGAGCCGTTCGGCGACCACGGACTGTCATGAACCGGGTCTCCCGGGAGCCCGACATCCTCGACAGCATCGCCGGCCTCAGCTCGGCGACGTGGACCTACGCGAGCCTCTCCGCCTGCTTCGAGCTCGGAATCGCCGGCGAGCTGGGCTCGCCCGTCACCGCCGCCGAGCTCGCGCGCCGGCTCGACCTCGAGGAGGATCTCGT
>DATAFA010000089.1:0-6327 GCA_036257785.1 Solirubrobacterales bacterium
GTCGGCGTTGACAAGCAGGCTCGCCATCGGCCGCCCGACGAGGATCGAGCGGCCGACCACGACCGCCTCGGCTCCGGCGAGCTCGACTCCGGACCGGTCGAGGATCTCGATGACACCCGCGGGCGTGCACGGGACCAGGCCCACGAGCGGGTCGTCCGCTTCGAGGTCGAGGGCCTCGCGAACGCCGATCCTCCCCTGCGCCAGGTGCCCGGCGTTGACGGGGGTGAGGCCGTCGACGTCCTTGCCGGCCGATATCTCGGCGAGAACCCGGTCCTGGTCGATCTGTCCGGGGAGCGGCATCTGGACGAGGATCCCGTCGACCTCGGGGTCGCGGTCGAGGCCGGCGACGAGCGTGAGCAGATCGGCCTCGGGCACGTCGGCGGGCAGCTCGTGGTGGATCGAGCGGATGCCGGCTTCTCCACAGGCTTTCCGCTTGCTGCCCACGTAGACGTGGGAGGCTGGATCGTCGCCGACGAGCACCGTCGCCAGCCCCGGGACGCGGCCGCCGCCTTCGATCCGCCGGGCGACGACGTCCCGAACCCGCTCACGAAGCGCGGCGGCGATCGCCCTGCCGTCGAGGACCTCAGCCGTCACGAGTCGTGGCGCTCCAGACCGAGCAGATCAAGGACGCAGGAGGCGAAGCGGCCATGAAGGCCGTGAGCCGACGAGGACGCTGAGATGCGAAGCGTCTGGTGCGTCACGAGGCCTTTTGGATCGGTGCATAGTCGGCCATGAGCTTGCGGTCGCCGCCGCCGCTGCGGAACCGGACCACGACGACGTTGCCGGGCTCGACCGCAGTGACGACGCCCTCGCCGAAGGACGCATGGACGACGTCGTCGCCGACGGTCAGCTCGACCGCCGACCCGGCGCCGGCCGGCTCGTTCAGGCTCCCGGCCCCCTCGCTGCCGAACGTTCCGCCGAAGCCGCCGCCGAAGCTCCCTCCGGCGCCCCAACCGGTCGTCGCCGGGACCGAGCTGTGACGCTCGACGAGGTGGTCGGGGATCTCGCCGAGGAACCGCGAGGGGATGCCGGCGCCCTGGGAGCCGAACAGGCTCCGCCGGCGGGCATGGGTGAGGGTCAGGAACTCGCGAGCGCGGGTCAGGCCGACGTAGCAGAGGCGGCGCTCCTCCTCGAGGTTGCCCTCGTCGATCGAGCGCGAGTGCGGGAAGACGCCGTCCTCGCAGCCGATCATGAACACCGCCTTGTACTCGAGGCCCTTGGCGTTGTGGAGCGTCATCAGGGTCACCTTCGTGGCGTCGTCGGTGAGCGCGTCCTGCTCGTTGATCAAAGAGATCTGCTCGAGGAACTCCTCGAGCGGGGTCAGCTCGCCCTCGCCCTCGAGCTCGCGGTTGGCGTCGAACTCGGCGGCCATCCCGATCAGCTCCTGGAGGTTCTCGACGCGGCCCTCGGCTTCGATCGTCCGCTCCGCCTCGAGCGCCTCGATGTACCCCGACTCGGAGAGGACGGACTCGAGCAGCTCGGCGACGCTGCCGCGTCGTCCGGCCCGCTCGGTCAGGCTCGCGATCAGCTCGGCGAACCGGCCGATCGCCTTCTTGGCGGCCGAGCCGAGGCCGGGGATCGCATCGGCGTCGGCGATCGCCTCGAGCGGCGAGACGCCGGTCGTGTTCGCCCAGCCGAGCAGCCGGCCCTCGGAGGTGTTGCCGATGCCGCGGCGTGGCGAGTTCAGGATCCGCGCCAGCGCGACGCTGTCGTCGGGGTTCGCGAGCACGCTCAGGTACGCGATCGCGTCGCGGATCTCGGCCCGCTCGTAGAACTTCGTGCCGCCGATCACCTGATAGGGCATGTCGAAGCGGACGAGCGTGTCCTCGAGCACCCGGCTCTGCGCGTTGGTCCGGTAGAAGACGGCGACGTCGTCGCGGCCGATCCCGTGCTCGTCGACGAGCCGGTCGATCTCGCCGGCGATCCACCGCGCCTCCTCGTGCTCGTCGGCGAGCTCGGCGATCGTCACCGGCTCGCCGCGTCCGGCGTCGGTCCAGAGGTTCTTGTCGAGCCGGTCGCGGTTGTGGGCGATGACGCCGTTGGCGGCATCGAGGATCGTGCCGGTCGAGCGATAGTTCTGCTCGAGCTTGACCGTCGCCGCCTCGGGGAAGTCACGCTCGAAGTCGAGGATGTTGCGGATGTCGGCGGCCCGGAACCCATAGATGGACTGCGACTCGTCGCCGACGACGAACAGGTTGCCGTGCTCGCCGCTCAGCAGCTGCAGCAGCCGGTACTGGACGCGGTTCGTGTCCTGGTACTCGTCGACGAGGACGTGCCGGAAGTTCCGGGCGTAGCGCTCGCGGAGATCGGCGAACAGCTCGAACAGGTTGACGGTGCGGACGAGCAGGTCGTCGAAGTCCATCGCGTTGGCCGTGTGCATCCGCCGCTCGTAGAGCTCGTAGACGTCGGCCACGGTCGCCTCGAAGTACGAGCTCTGCTCCTCGCGCAGCGTCTCGGCGTCGCGGAGCCGGTTCTTGGCGCCGGAGATCTGACCCTTGATCGAGCGCGGCGGGAACCGCTTCGGGTCGATCTCGAGCTCGTCCATGCAGCGCTTGACCATCCGCCGCGAGTCCGCCTCGTCGTAGATCGTGAAGCCGCGCTTGTAGGCCAGCCGGTCGGCGTGCTGGCGGAGGATCCGGGCACAGGCGGAGTGGAACGTCATCACCCACATCACCCGTGCGGCGGCCCCGGTCAGGGCGCCGACCCGCTCCTTCATCTCCCCCGCGGCCTTGTTCGTGAACGTGATCGCGAGGATCTCGCTCGGGCGAGCCATCCCGGTCGCCAGCAGGTAGGCGATCCGGTGGGTCAGGACCCGGGTCTTGCCGGATCCGGCGCCGGCGAGCACGAGCAGCGGACCCTCGCCGTGCTGGACAGCTTCCGCCTGGGCCGGGTTCAGCCCTGCGAGCAGGCTCTCGACGGCTGTCGCGCCGGCGCTGATCGGCGCTCCCGCGCCGGCGCGGAGGTCATCGAGAGCGTCGAGATCGGCGTCGGCCATGAGGGATCGAGGATAGCCGCGCCCCCGGCTGCGCCAACCCATGGGTCTTCCCGTTCCCTACCACCGCGCCGCCCGCGGAAGCGGACGGCGAAGCCGAAGCCCAACCCCGGCTGGGCCTGACACATATGTCATCCCGTCCCCTGCCACCGCGCCGCCCGGCGGAAGCGGACGGCGAAGCCGGAGCATTCCGCCGGAGTTATCTACTAGCCGCCGGCAGTCGTCGGGCCCTGCTTGGGCCGGAGCTGCCGGACCTCGGCCTCGGCTTCGCCGCCGTCGAGCGACGCCAGTCGTCGCTCGATCTCGGCCAGTCGCTCGGAGAGGCCCTTGATCGCGTCGGCGACGGGATCGGGGAGATGAATCCAGTCGCTGTCGGGCCCCTCCGTGCGGCGTCCCTCGACGCGGACGATGTGCCCGGGGTTGCCGACGACGGTCGCCTGCTCGGGCACGTCGGTGACGACGACCGTGTTGGCGCCGACCTTGGCCCCGTGCCCGACCGTGATCGGACCGAGCAGCTTCGCCCCGGAGCCGATCGTGACGTTGTCCTCGATCGTCGGATGGCGCTTGCCGCGCTGAAAGCCGGTGCCACCGAGCGTGACGCCCTGATAGACGGTGACGCGATCGCCGATCTCGGCCGTCTCGCCGATCACGACCCCGGAGCCGTGGTCGATGAAGAAGTCGGCGCCGATCCTGGCCCCGGGGTGGATCTCGATGCCGGTGAGCGCCCTGGTCGCGTAGACGATCACCCTCGGCACCACCGAGGCACCGTCCTCATGCAGGGCGTGGGCGACCCGGTGAGCGAGGAGCGCCTGCACGCCGCCCCAGGAGGAGAGGATCGCGAAGGTCCCGACCGCGCGGGCGGCCGGGTCGCGATCGCGCGCCGCGGCGACGTCGGCGCGGACCTCCTTGAGGACCCGTCCGAGGGTGTCGATCGCGCGCATCGGCTCAGCCCCCGAACCAGGGAAGCGACATGTAACGCTCGCCGGCGTCGGCGAAGACGATCACGATCCGCTTGCCGTTCATCTCCCGGCGGCTGCCGAGCTCGATCGCGCCGTGCAGCGCGGCTCCGGCGGAGATCCCGATCAGCAGCCCCTCCCGGGTGGCGGCGAGCGAGGCGGTCGCGATCGCCGACTCGTCCTCCACCTGCATCACCTCGTCGATGACCGAGCGATCCAGCACGCTCGGGACGAAGCCCGGGCCGATTCCCTGGATCTTGTGCGGCCCAGGCGTACCGCCGGAGAGCACCGGCGATCCGGCCGGCTCGACGGCGAGCACGAAGAGGTCGGGGTTGCGCTCCTTGAGCGCATGGCCGACGCCGGTGATCGTGCCGCCGGTGCCGGCGCCGCAGACGATCGCGTCGACCTGCCCGTCGGTGTCGCGCCAGATCTCCTCGGCCGTCGTGCGGCGGTGCACCTCAGGGTTGGCTGGGTTGTCGAACTGCTGCGGCATGTAGGCGTCCTCGTGCTCGCCGGCCAGCTTGCGGGCGAGGTCCACCGACTCGTTCATCCCCCCCATCGAAGGGGTCTCCCGCACGACCGCTCCGTAGCTGCGAAGCAGCGCCGAGCGCTCGCGGCTCATCCCCTCCGGGAGGGTGAGGATGCAGCGGTACCCGCGGGCGGCGCAGACCATCGCCAGCGCGATGCCGGTGTTCCCCGAGGTCGGCTCGACGATCACCGTCCGGCCCGGCTCGATCCGCCCGTCGGCCTCGGCGGCGTCGATCATGGCGACGCCGATCCGGTCCTTGATCGAGCCGCCCGGGTTGAACCACTCGAGCTTGCCGACCAGCTCCGCCCCGAGGCCGGCACCGACCCGTTTCAAGGCGACCATCGGGGTGTCCCCGACCACCGCCGATGCCTCGGCGGCGATCCGCAGGGTTGGCGGGGCGCTCGATGCCACCGGCCAACGGTAGCGCCGATCGGTACGCGCTTCGACGATCTGCCGCAATCCGCGGGCAGATACGGTCAGACGATGGCGCCGAAGCTGCGACCGCGGCGGGCGATCGCGGTGATCGATCCGGTGACCCGCTTCCTCAAGACCGAGGAGGGCGGGGGCTTCGCGCTGCTCGCCGGCTCGATCGTCGCGCTGCTCTGGGTGAACGTCTTCGGGATCGGTGGCTACGAGTCGTTCTGGCACACCGAGCTGACGATCGGGATCGGCGCGGTGTCGATCAGCGAGGACCTCGGACACTGGGTCAACGACGGGTTGATGACCCTGTTCTTCTTCCTGATCTCGCTCGAGATCAAGCGCGAGGTCGTCCATGGAGAGCTCCGCCGGCCCCGGCAGGCGGCGCTGCCGGTGATCGCAGCCGCCGGCGGGGTCGCCGTCCCGATCCTGATCTTCCTGGCGTTGACCGCCGGCACCTCGGCGACGTCCGGGTGGGGCATCCCGATGGCGACCGACGCCGCGTTCGCGATCGCGGCGCTGGCGCTGCTCGGCGACCGGGTCGGCGTCGGGGCAAAGCTCTTCCTGGTCACGATCGCCGTCGTTGACGACGTCCTCGCCATCGCCGTGATCGCGATCGCCTATACGTCCGAGCTGTCGCTGCCGTGGCTCCTCGGCGCGATCGGCCTGCTCGCGGCGATCGTTGCGATGCGACGGCTCGGGATCGCGACGATCTGGCCCTACGCGATCGTCGGCGTCCTGGTCTGGATCGCCACCTTCGAGTCCGGCGTGCACGCCACGATCGCCGGAGTCGCGCTGGCCTTTCTGACCCCCGCGCGGCCGGTCGGAGGCCGTCGGGTCATCGAGGAGCTCGAGGAGCGGATCCACCCGCTGACGAGCTTCGTCGTCCTCCCCGTCTTCGCGCTCGCCAACGCCGGCGTCGAGATCGGTGGCGACGCGCTCGGCGAGGGCGACGGCGCCCGCGTGGCCCTGGCGGTGGCCCTCGGCCTCGTGGTCGGCAAGCTGATCGGCATCTCAGCCGCCACCATGCTGGCGATGCGGCTTCGGATCGCCGTCCTGCCCGAGGGCGTCGACATCCGCAGCGTGATCGGCATCGCCGCCCTCGCCGGCATCGGATTCACCGTCTCGCTCTTCATCGCAGCGCTCGCCTACGACGATCCTCTGCTGGTCGAGAGCGCGAAGCTCGGAATCCTCGCCGGTTCCGTCGTCAGCGCGATGGTCGGCGTGGCGCTGCTGGCGCCCGGCGGCCGCCACGAATCCCGCGACCCCTGACCCGGCGGATAGGATCGATCGACCAAACCATTCCAGAAAGGAACAGCAATGGATACCTACGTGATCCTTCGCCGTAGCGGTTGGAGGTCTGCCGACGATCTGGGCACGGCCGCCGAACGTTCGAGGC
This sequence comes from Solirubrobacterales bacterium, assembly GCA_036257785.1. Taxonomy (GTDB): domain Bacteria; phylum Actinomycetota; class Thermoleophilia; order Solirubrobacterales; family 70-9; genus RHKX01. The sequence continues at coordinate 6,294 of DATAFA010000089.1, forward strand.
AGGTCGGCGACGAGGAGATGGCGGATGACATCCG
>DATAFA010000154.1:0-10437 GCA_036257785.1 Solirubrobacterales bacterium
CCTCTACCCGGCGCCGACCGAGCCGGCCTACCTGAAGGCCGAGCTCGAGCTCGGCGACGGAAGGATGCTGCAGTTCACCGATCCCCGCCGCTTCGGCCACGCCTCGCTGCTCGCGTCCGCCGAGCTCGATCCCTACCTCGATGCACGGATCGGCGTCGAGCCGCTCGGCGATGACCTCACTGCCGAGCTGATCGGCCGGATCGCCGCGGGCCGGGCGGTGCCGCTGAAGTCGTTCCTGCTCGACCAGAAGGGGATCGCCGGGATCGGCAACATCTACGCCGACGAGGCGCTGTACCGGGCCGAGCTGCACCCGCTCTCCCCGGCCGGATCGATGCGACCCGAGCACTGGGAGGCGCTGCGGGAGGGGATCGTCGAGGCGCTCGAGGAGGGCCTTCGGAACGGCGGCGCCTCGATCGACGACTACCGCGACTCGCGCGGCGAGCAGGGATCGATGCAGGACGAGTTCCTCGTCCACACGCGCGCCGGCGAGGAGTGTCTGCGTTGCGGCGGGCGGATCAACCGGATCGTCGTCGGCGGCCGCTCGACCTACTTCTGCCCCGCCTGCCAGGTCCGGCTCCGAAAGCGACGGCGGGCGAAGACCCGGGCGCGCCGATGAGCCCGACGCCACCGCCCGACGGCTTCGCGATCGGCCACTGGACCGCCCCGGACGCGCCGACCGGCTGCACGGTGATCCTGCCGCCGGCCGGGACTCGGGCGGGGGTCGACGTTCGCGGCGGCGGTCCGGGGACGCGGGAGACCGACGTCATCGACCCGCTCGCCAATCCCCAGGAGGCGACCGCGGTCCTCTTCACGGGCGGCAGCGCGCACGGCCTCGCGGCCGCCGACGGCGTCGTCCGCTGGTGCGAGGAGCACGATCGCGGCTATCTGACACCCGCCGGCCTGGTCCCGCTCGTGCCCGCCGCCGTCATCTACGACCTCAACGCCGACCCGGGCGGCGAGGGTGTCGTTCGCCCCGGATCCGACTCCGGCCATGCGGCCTGCGAGGCGGCACGCCCGGGCGTGCCGGAGCGCGGCAGCATCGGCGCCGGCCGGGGCGCGGCGGTCGCGAAAGCGCTCGGTCGCGGGGCCGCCGCGCCGGGCGGCGTCGGCTATGCGGCGACGACGACCGGTGCCGGTGAGCACGTCGCCGTGCTCGCGGTCGTCAACGCCACCGGCGACATCCTCGGCCCCGGCGGCGAGCTGATCGCCGGCCCGCGCGGCGAGGACGGATCGATGCTTCGCAGCGTCGAGATGTTCGCCGCCGGCGTCGAGCCGCCCGGCGCTCCCCCCGAGCGGCAGAGCACGACCCTCGCCTGCGTGATCACCGATGCCGGCCTCGACAAGCTCGGCTGCGCCAAGGTCGCGCGGATGGCCAGCGCCGGCGTCGCCCGGGCCGTCGATCCCGTCTTCACGCCGTTCGACGGCGACGTCGTCTTCTGCCTCTCCGACGGCGTCCCACGCGAGGATCCCTGGCAGCTGATCCGGATCGGCTCGGTCGCGGCCTCACTCGTCGCCGCTGCGATCCGCGACGGCGTCAGGCAGGCCGCCGGCAACTGAAACCTGTCCGGGCCGCCGCGCCGGTCGTCATCCTTCGACGTGGACAGTCATGCCCGGAAGCTTCAAGACAGAAGGAGTCGTGCTGCGGAGCATCCGCTACGGCGAGGCCGACCGGATCCTCCACCTGTACACCGCCGAGCGCGGGCGGGTGAACGCGATCGCGAAGGGCTCGCGGCGGCCGAAGTCGCGGTTCGGCGGGCGCCTCGAGCCGTTCTTCCGCCTCGACCTGATGCTGCACGAGGGGCGCAGCGACCTCTGCACCGTGACCGGCGCCGCGACGGTCGACGGCTACCCGTGCCTGCGCTCCGACGGCGTCGCGATCGGGGCCGCGGCGCGGGGCTGCGACGCGGTCCTGAGGCTGTTCGACTCGGCCGAGTCGAACCGGCCCGCCTACAACCTGCTCTGCCGCTACCTGGCGCTGCTCGACCGCCGGGCCGGCGAGGATGCCGTCGCCGGCCTCGGGCCGGACGGGCACGCGGTCGGGCTCGCCTTCCGGCTGAAGCTGGCTCTGGCGGCGGGGTTCTCGCCCGAGCTCGGCGCCTGCGCCCGCTGCGGCGAGCGGGAGGGGATCGTCGCGTTCTCGGGCGCGGCCGGCGGGGTCGTCTGCGGCTCCTGCGAGGCGGGCGGATTCCCGATCTCGGCCGAAGCCCATCGGTTCATGCTCGCCGCGATCGGCGGCCCGATCGCCGAGCTGCCCGCGGTCCCGGAAGCGGCGCTCCGTCAGGTCGAGCGGGCGATCGGCGACACCCTTGCCCACCATGCCCACGTCAACCTCCGTGCCGTCGCCTGATCCCGTGACCGCGCCCGCCCCCGATCTCGAGACCCGGATCCGCGCCGAGGAGGAGCAGTTCCTCTGGGACCGCGCCACGCGCTCGTACCCGGCCCGCCGCCGCGAGCCCGAGCCCGACAGCCCGGTGCGGACGCCGTTTCAGCGGGACCGCGACCGGATCGCCCACTCGAAGGCGTTCCGGCGGCTCAAGCACAAGACCCAGGTGTTCATCGCCCCCGAGGGTGACCACTACCGGACGCGGCTCACCCACACGCTCGAGACCTGCTTCATCGCCCGCACCGTGGCCCGGGCGCTCGCCCTCAACGAGGACCTGACCGAGGCGATCGGAATCGGCCACGACCTCGGCCACCCGCCGTTCGGCCACATCGGCGAGGAGGTCCTCGACGACGCGCTGAAGCAGCGCGGCGGCGACGGCTTCCGCCACAACGAGCACTCGCTGCGCCTCGTCGAGCACCTCGAGCGCGACGGCCGCGGCCTCAACCTGACCGAGCAGGTCCGCGACGGCATCCTCAACCACACCGGCTCGCTGAAGCCCGCGACCCTCGAGGGCCGGGTCGTCCGCCTCGTCGACCGCGTCGCCTACATCAACCACGACATCGACGACGCCGTCCGCGCCGGCATCATCGCCGAGGAGGACCTGCCGGCCGAGCAGATCGAGCGCCTCGGGCCGACCGGGTCGGCGCGCATCGACGCCCTCGTCCGCGACATCGTCGAGCGCTCCCGCGAGGCCGGCGACATCGTCCAGAGCGAGGAGATGGGTGGGGCGATGCTGCGCTTGCGCAAGTTCATGTTCGAGCGCGTCTACCTCGGCCCCGAGGCCCGCTCCGAGCACGATCGGGTCCTCCGAACCCTGACCACCCTCGTCGATCACTACCTCGAGGAGCCCGACCGGATGCCGCCGGGCCGCCGCGGCGACGACCCCCTGCAGCGCGTCGCCGATTACGTGGCCGGGATGACCGACCGCTTCTGCATCGCGACCTTCAGGCGGATTGCCCTCCCCGAGGAATCGCGGCTCTGAAGCATCCTGAAGGGCGCATGTTTGCCGGGCACGGCATCCTTGGGGCATGAGCCGTTTCACCCCGGAGACGATCGAGCGCGTTCGCGACGCCGCCGACATCGTCGAGATCGTCTCCGCCCACACGGACCTGCGCCGGCAGGGTGAGCGGTTCGTCGGTCTCTGTCCGTTCCACGACGAGCGGACGCCGTCGTTCTCGGTCAAGCCGCGCGACGGCTTCTATTACTGCTTCGGCTGTGAGGCCGGAGGCGATGCGATCCGCTTCGTCCAGGAGAAGGAGGGGCTGGCGTTCCCCGACGCGGTCGAGGCGCTCGCCGAGCGCTACGGCGTCGAGGTCGAGCGCGAGACCGAGGACCCGAAGGCAGAGGAGGCGCGACGCCGCCGCGGCCGGCTCAGCGAGGCGCTCGAGCGGGTCGCCAACTTCTACGAGTCGTATCTCTGGGACTCGCCGAAGGCCGCCAAGGCGCGGGCGTACCTGATCGAGGAGCGCGGGTTGGGGGAGGAGGTGCTGCGGAGCTTCGGGGTCGGGTTCGCGCCGAGCGCCTGGGACTCGGTCCTGACCCGGGGGCAGCGAGCCGGCTATTCGGTCGACGAGCTGCTCGCGGCGGGGCTGATCCAGCGCTCGCAGAAGACGCCCGGCAGCCACTACGACCGCTTCCGGGGCCGGATCATGTTCCCGGTCCGCGACCATCGCGGCCGCGTCGTCGGATTCGGCGCCCGCGGGATGGGGCCGGACGCGAAGCCGAAGTACCTGAACTCCCCCGAGAGCGAGGTCTACCGGAAGAGCCGCACGCTGTACGGCATCGACCGCGCCCGCGGGCCGATCGCCCGTGGCGGCCGGGCCGTCGTCGTCGAGGGCTACACCGACGTGATCGCGCTCCACGGCACCGGCGTCGAGGAGACCGTCGCGGTGATGGGAACGGCGATCACCCCCGAGCAGCTGAAGCTCCTCGGCGGCTACGCCGAGGAGGTCGTACTCGCGCTCGATGCCGACCGGGCCGGGCGCGAGGCGATGCTGCGCGCGCAGCGGGTCGCCGGCAGCGGCCGCCTGCGGCTGCTCGTCGCCGCGATGCCGGAGGGCGAGGACCCCGCGGACATGATGCGGACCGAGGACGGCTCGAGCCGGCTCCGCGGCCTGCTCGCCGACGCCGTCGATCTCGCCGTCTTCCACGTTCGCGCGATCCTCGGCGACGCCGATCTCTCGACTCCGGCCGGCCGTGACCGCGCCCTCGACGAGGTCGCCCCGGTGCTGGTCGGGATGGGGGAGACGATCACCCGCCAGGAGATGGCCCGGGAGGTCGGCGACCGCCTCGATGCCGCCCCCGAGCTCGTCGCCGCCCGGATGAGGTCCGGGGGAAGCCGGCAGGCGCAGAGGGCTCCGGCGCCGGTCGGCGGGGCGGAGGGCTCCGCGGCCGCGCCCGCGCCGCCGCGACCGCGGCGGGAGCCGACCCAGGAGGAGCGTCGCGAGGCGATGATGCTGGCACTTTGCATGGACGCCCCCGAGACGGCCGGCTCCTACCTCGAGCGTCTCGGCGCCGACCACTTCACCTCACCGATCCTGCGGGCGGTCTTCGAGCGGCTGCGCGAGCATCCGGCCGATCCGCTCGACGGCCTCGGCGATGCCGATTCGGCGCTGATCAACGCGATCTCCCGGCTGCAGGCGCTCGACCACGAGCCCGCGACGAAGGACGACCTCGAGTTCCGCTGGATGCTCCTCGAGCGGGACCGCCTCGATCGCCGGCTCCGCCACCCGAGCGGGCTCGAACCGGCCGAGCTGGTCGCGATGCAGAAGCAGCGCGGGGCGCTGGCGAACGCGATCTCGTCGGTGGAGGCGCGCGGCATCGGCGGCGCGGTTCCCGGCCCCGCGGCGCGCTAACTTAGAGCTTGCGCGGCGGCCGCGGCACCCCGGCCGGGCGCCCGTCAGAACGGAGCAACGCATGGAATCTTCCGAGCACACACGACGCGCCCGGGTCCTCTTCGACGAGGCCCACTCGGAGTCGTGGTCGATCCGCACCGAGATCGCCGAGCGGATGCAGGCAGCCCATCCGGCCGACGCGTCGCTTGCCGCTGCCGCCGCCGCGCTCGAGCGCCGTGACTTCGAGGTCGCCGCCAACGACTCGGCGTCGCTCGACGCGGCCACCCTCGGCAGCACCGACGTGCTCGTCATCGCCCATCCCTCCGAGCCGCGCTGGGAGTCGACGACCGGCGTCGGCGAGCCGCGGCTCGGCGCCGAGGAGATCGAGGCGATCGTCTCCTGGGTCGAGTCGGGCGGCGGGCTGATCGTCCTCGGCGAGACCGAGCAGGAGAAGTACGGCAACAACCTCAACGAGCTGCTCGGCCGCTTCGGGATCGAGATCGAGAACGCGACCGTCCAGGACTACGTGCACCACAGCGGCGACGCGCCGAGCTGGATCCTCGCGAACCTCGTCACCGCCGAGGGCAGCGGCGCCGACCCCCTTGCCGGTGTCGGCGAGGCCTGCTTCTACCGGGCCGGCACGCTGTCGCTCGCCAACGGCGGGCGGATCCTCGCCCGTGCCTATCCGAGCGCTTCGACGCCGGATGCACCGCTCGCGGCGGTGACGACCCACGGCTCCGGCCGCGTCGTCGTCCTCGCCGACTCCGACCTGTTCGGCGACGACTGCATCGACGCGCTCGACCACGAAGCCTTCTGGGTCAACCTCGTCTACTACGCCGCCGAGCCGGCCTTCGCAGCCGGTGGCGCACCGATCGAGTCGGCAGCCGCCGCCGATCCGGCCTGGCCGCGGCTCCGCGACGCGGTCGAGGAGCTGCGCAAGCATGAGGCTGCCGACGGCTCGGTCGACCTCGACGGAGCCGACGAGGCCCGATTGCGGGAGCTCGTCGCCGAGATCAAGGCGTCGGTCGAGGCGCTCTCCTCGCACTTCCCGCACCAGAGCGCGTACTTCGCGGCGCTCGCGGGCGATCTCGATGCCTGGGTCGCGTCGGGGTTCGCGAAGCCGGACTTCAAGGCCTCCGTGGAGGCGTTCCGGCCCGAGCAGGATCGCCGCGACGGCATCGAGCACCTCGTCGTCCTCCCGATGTACAAGCAGAACGGCTCGCCGGATACGTGCTTCGAGGCGCTGATCGTCCGGGTCCCGTGGCCGCGCTGGGCCGTCGAGCTCGAGAGCCGCTACGACAACGCGAAGTTCCTGCCGGTCGAGTTCGTCGACTACACGTCGGGCTACGACTCCGAGTGCGCGGTCCTGTTCCCGGAGACGTTCTCGGTCGCCGAGCGCCCGCCCGCGCATTTCGGGGCGATCTTCTGCGATCGCGAGGCGGAGCGCTTCCGTCGCGTCGGCGGCAGCGCCGCCGAGATCCTGAAGCTGAACCTGCCGCCGGATGCGGCATGTCTGCTCGCGTCGCCGGAGCTGTCCCGCGACGCCTACATCGCCTGGGACCTGATCCACGACCGCACGCATATGCGCGGCGACCTGCCGTTCGACCCGTTCATGATCCGCCAGCGCAGCCCGTACTGGATGTACTCGCTGGAGGAGCTGCGCTGCGACCTGACGGCGTTCGGCGAGGCCGTCAAGCTCGAGGCCGAGGGCTTCCCGCTCGCCCGCCACGTCCAGTACGCGATCCTCTTCGACCGCCTGTTCCGGTTCCCGCTGACCGGCAACCGCGTCCGCAACTACGACGGGCTCGGCGGGCAGCTGCTGTTCGCGTTCCTCCACCACGAGGGCTACCTGCACTGGACCGACAACCGGCTCGTGATCGAGTGGGGGAGGATCGCCGAGGGCGTCGGCCGGCTCAAGGACCTCGTCGGCGAGCTCTACCACTCGGGCATCGACCGCTCGAAGCTCGGCCAGTGGATCGCCGCCCACGACCTCGTCGCCTCCTACGTGCCGCCGGCCGAGAGCTCGGTCTGGGCGGCCGCCCGTCGCGAGCTGCCCGAGGTCGAGGAGCCGAAGCAACTCGTCGACCTCGTCCGCGACGACGAGTTCCCGCTCAGCCTCTTCTACACCCAGCTGGCGCCGAAGCTGCAGCCGGCGCTCGAGGGCAGGCCCTCGCGCGATCGGACCGCGGCCGGGGCGCCGGCCTGATGGGCGAGCTCGACGGCCGCGTCATCGCGGTCGCCGGCGTCGGCGGCGGCCTCGGCCCCGCCGTGGTCGAGCGCTTCGCCGCGGAGGGTGCGACGCTCGCGCTGGCCGACATCGCCGTCGATCGGATCGAGACGGCCGTCGAGCCGTTCGGGATCCCCGCGGATCGGCTCGACATGCAGGCGGTCGACCTGCTCGACGTCGAGGCGGCCGCGACCTGGTGTGCCTCGCTCGAGGAGCGGTTCGGACGCGTCGACGGCCTGCTGCACCTCGTCGGCGGCTGGCGCGGCGGCGACCCGATCGAGAGCTTCGACCTGGCCGACTACGACTGGCTGCACGACCTGCTCGTCCGGACGCTCCAGAACGCGACCCGGGCCTTCCACGGAGCGCTGACGGCCGGCGAGCACGGCCGCTTCGCCATCGTCTCCTCGGCGCAGGCGCAGGCGCCCGAGGGCACGAACGCCGCCTACGCGGCGACGAAGGCGGCGGCGGAATCGTGGACGCTGGCGCTCGCCGACTCCTTCGCCGGCTCGAAGGCGACCGCCAACGTGGTCGTCGTCAACGCGATCCTCACCAAGGGCATGCGGGAGCGGAACCCTGACAAGGAGTACCCGTCCTTCACCCCCGCCGAGGAGATCGCCGATGCGCTCCTGTACCTCTGCTCCGACGCGGCCGGCCGCATGAACGGCCAACGGCTCGAGCTGCACCCGTGAGCCTCGCCGATCCGCGTGGCTTCGCCTCCGACAACCACTCGGGGGCCCACCCCGAGGTCCTCGAGGCGGTCGCCAGGGCGAACGTCGACCATGCCGGCTCCTACGGCGATGACGCCTGGACGCATCGCTTCGACGACCTGATCCGTGACCACTTCGGCCCCGCGGCGCTCGGGTTCCCCGTCTTCAACGGCACCGCCGCCAACGTGCTGGCGATCGATGCGGTGACCCGCCCGCACGAGGCGGTCGTCTGCGTCGAGGGGTCGCACATCGACATCGACGAGTGCGGCGCGCCCGAGCGCTGGGCCGGCGTCAAGCTGCTCAAGGCCGTGCCCGCCGGCGGCAAGCTCGAGCCGGGGGCGATGCGGGCCTGGGAGGCTCGCCGTGGCGACCAGCACCACAACCAGCCGCGCCTCGTCTCGGTCGCCGAGTCGACCGAGGTCGGGACGCTCTACACGGTCGACGAGCTCCGGACGCTGGCCGACGAGGCGCACGGCATGGGGATGCTCATGCACGTCGACGGCGCCCGGCTCGCCAACGCCGCCGCCGCCCTCGGCGTTCCCCTCGGCACGCTCGCCGTCGGCGTCGAGGCCGACGTTGTCTCGCTCGGGGCGACCAAGAACGGCGGCCTCGTCGGCGACGCCGTCGTCTTCCTCGACCCGGGCCTGGCCAGGAACTTCGAGTTCGTCCGCAAGCAGGGGATGCAGCTCGCCTCGAAGATGCGTTTCCTCAGCGCCCAGTTCGACGCGCTCTTCGGCGAGAGCGAGCTCTGGCGCCGCAACGCCGAGTCGGCGAACGCGATGGCTGCGCGCCTCGGCGCCGGCGTCACCGACATCGACGGGATCGAGCTCATCCACCCGGTCCAGGCCAACGGCGTCTTCGCCAAGCTGCCGCGCCCGGCGATCGACGCCCTCCTCCGCGACCTCCCCGGCGAGCATCCCTTCTACGTCTGGGACGAGGACGCGAACGTGGTCCGCTGGATGTGCTCCTGGGACACGACCGAGAGCGACGTCGACGCTCTCATCGCCGCCGTCCGAGCGGCGCTCGCCTGAGCCGCCCCGAGCGGAGGCGGCGGTCCGGAGGCTCCCTGTAAAGTGACGCGTCCTGCGGAGCGTTCGCTCCCGCGGGGCGATCCGGGGTAGCTCAACTGGCAGATGCGCTCGGCTGTTAACCGAGAGGTTGTGGGTTCGAGTCCCACCCCCGGAGCTTGCTACGAGGTGGCCCGAGATCCTGGACACCTACAACAAAGAGGGCAAGGACTGGAGCCCGGGACGCGCCGCTGCCCTAAGAACCTGTCTCAGAACCTCGCGCCAACGGCGCTCGCTCGGGTGTTCCCCACACGCCGGCCCCGGCCGAGGGCAAGCAGCAGGCCGACCGTGAAGAGCGTGTATCCGGCGGCCACCGGGACGTCCTTGGGGTTGAAGAGGCTCATGCCGACCCAGATCGGGAACGCGAGCAGGCCCGCCGCCCCCCAGAGGGCGAACCGGCGCGAAGCGGTGAGCAGCCAGACCGCGAGGCCGGCGCGTAGTTGGACACGTCTCCGGTCGACTCGTTGCCGGCGACTACGTTCGCCGCATGGGCGATGAGCGAGTAGGCGGGGCCGTAGACATACGGGCTCGCTTCCGGAATCGAGCCCGGGTCACTGTCGGTCAGGAAGACAGGTGGGGCGTACCACCCTTCACCGATCAGCCCCTGCAGCCTCGCGACGTGCGTCGGCTCGTCGAGGGTGACGCCGATCGAAATAGCGCCGGCGATCACCTGGGCGATGCCCGCCAGCAGGACGACGATCGCTGTGGCGAGGATCAGGACTCCACCCGATGAGCGAACCCCCCCAGCGTTCCGTAGCAGTGGACGCTCGCGATCAGCTCTGATCGAAGGACACTATTGGCGCTCGGTCCGCGTGTCCAGCGTTCAGAGCGCCGCCTCCACGGCCACGGCCGCCCGCTCGGCGCCCCCGCGCGCCGATTCGCTCGCGGCGATCTCCTCGGCGCGCCGCCGGTAGCGATCGTCCTCCAGCAGCGCCCTGACCGCCCAGCGGATCGTCGCGGGGCGCCGGAGGCGGCCGGGGACGGTGAGGCCGGCGCCGGCCCAGGCGACCCGCTCGGCGTTCTCGGCCATGTCGCCGACCGACGGCGAGACGAGGAGCGGCTTGCCGAGCGCCAGGGCGCGGGCGAGGGTGCCGTGACCGCCATGGCAGACGATCAGATCGGAGGCGGCCATGACCTGCGAATAGGAGAGCCAGTCGACGAGCATGCCGTTCGCAGGCACCTCGATCGGCCGCGACGGCGTGTGGCCGTTGGTCGTCGC
>DATAFA010000092.1:0-21414 GCA_036257785.1 Solirubrobacterales bacterium
AGCTCGGTCGCGGTGGTCTCGTGGCCGGCGACGAGCAGCGTCATCAGCTCGTCGCGGAGCTCGACGTCCGACATCGGCGAGCCGTCCTCGTGACGGGCGAGCAGCAGCATCGAGAGTACGTCGTCGCGGTCGCCGGAGCCGGCCCGCCGCTCGTCGATCAGGCCTTGGATCTCCTCGTCGGCCTGCTCGCGGACCTCCAGGAAGTCGCCGACCGCGGGTAGCAGGCGGCCGAGGCGCTGCAGGGGCGGAATCAGGCTGATCGGGCTCATCGCGAACTTCGTCATCTCACCGACGAGCGTCCGCAGCCGCTCGAGCCGCTCGCCGCGATCGAGCCCGAAGATCGCGCGCAGGATCACCTCGAGCGTGAGCCGCTGCATGTAGGGGTGAAGCGGGATCGGGCTGCCGGTGGTCCAACCGTCGACCTCGGATCCGGCGACTTCGGTGACGAGCCCCCGCAACGCCTCCATCTTCTCCCCGTGGAAGGCCGGGAGCATCAGCTTCCGCTGGGTCAGATGCCGCTCCTCGTCGAGGAGGAGGATCGAGTTCGGGCCGACGACCGGCAGCAGGATCGAACTCCCCTCGCCGGAGTGGAGGACGTCGGGCGGCGCTGTGAAGATCGCCTTGACGTCCTCGGGGCGGGACATCATCACGAACGGGTCGATGCCGAGGAAGTCGAGCGTGAACGTCTTGCCGTAGCGCGCCCGGCAGCGCTCCAGGTAGGGGATCGGCCGCGTCTGCCAGGCGAACGACTGCCAGGCGCTCGGCGCCCGCGGTCCCGGCGGCAGGCTCTTCCCCGGTTCCATACCCCCAAATGTAGCCGGACTGGCTGCTCAGCCAGTGCGACCTCGTCACAGACGTGATCTCGCAGCGAGACCGAGGAACTTCTCCAGTCTGGAGAGTTGGCTCGGTCTCGTCGCGAGGATGACCCTTTCCGCCCCGCGCTCAAGCCCTCGCGGTGCCGGGTCGAAGTGGGTTCCAGCACTCCCCGCGGAACCTCCAATGTCACTCAGCTCGCGCATCGTGCGCATCCCGCCATCGACCGGACGGCGCCTTGCCGGGATCGAGGGCCTGCGCGCGATCGCCGCCACGACGATCCTCGTCTGCCACGCCTGGTTCTACTCCAATCCCGACGGCCCGCCGCTCTGGAACGGCGAGGTCGGCTCGATCCCGTTCGAGAGCATGGCGTTCGGGGTCACCCTGTTCTTCGCCCTCTCCGGGTTCCTGCTCTACCGGCCGTTCCTCGTCGCCGCCTTCGAGCCCGACCGGCGGCCGAGCGTCAGCGCCTACTTCCGCAATCGTGTCCTCCGCATCATTCCCGCCTACTGGGTGATCCTCGTGCTCGTCTCCCTGGCGCTGCAGTCGGCGCTGGTTCGGGACGGCTCCGACCTCCACACCGGGGCGCTGACGAACCCCGGCGATCTGCTCTCGGCCGCGTTCCTGCTCCAGGACTACAGGCCGTCGACCACGATCATCGGCGTCGGCCCCTCGTGGTCGCTCGCGGTCGAGGTGGTCTTCTATCTGCTGCTGCCGCTGCTCGGCGCCCTGGCGCTCGCGCTCGCCCGCCATGCGCGGGGAAGCCGGGGGATCCTGAAGGCGTCGCTCGCTCCGGCGCTGCTGATGCTGCTGATCGGCATCTCCGGCAAGCTCGCCGCCCAGTATCTGTTCGCCAACCCGGGACCGGGCGGCGGATACGACAACAGCTGGCACACCGTCGTCGTCCGCAGCTTCTGGGCCCAGGCCGACCTGTTCGCCTTCGGGATGGCGGTCGCCGCGGTTCACGTCCAGGTCGCCTGCGGCGCCCTTCGGCTCCCCGATTGGTGGCGCCGGGCGGCGATCGCGGTCGCGGTTCCGCTCGGGATCGTCGCCGCGCTTCGGCTCGCCGGCGACGACGGCCAGCTCGGCTATCCGATCGACAACACGGTGATCGCCCTGGTCGCCGCGATCGGGCTCGCCCTGGTCGTCCTTCCGACTGCGAAGGGCAAACCGTCTCGGTCGGCTCTGGCGCTCGAGGCTCCGGGCGCCGTGGCGCTCGGGTTGATCTCCTACAGCCTCTTTCTCTGGCACGAGCCGATCGTCTACTGGCTGCGCGACCACGACCTGATCGCTGCCGGCGCGCTCGGATTCGTCCTCAACACCGTCGTCCTCTTCGTGATCACGGTCGCCCTCTCGGTCGTCACCTACCGCCTGATCGAGGTGCCGGCCCTGCGGCTCAAGTCGCGGACGGCGGCACCGACCGCGGCGGTCCCGGCAGAGGCACGTCAGCCCTCGTAGGGGTCCCGCTCGATCAGTTCGATCCGATAGCCGTCGGGGTCGCGGACGAAGCAGAGGCGGGAGCCGCCCTCGCGGACCGTGTAGGGAGGGCGCTCCGGCTCGATGCCGAGGCCGGCGAGGCCCTCGAGAGCCCCGTCCAGGTCCTCGACCGTGATCGCGATGTGGCCGTAGCCGGTCCCGATCTCGTAGGGATCGGTGACATCGTGGTTGTGCGTGAGCTCGAGCCGGGCGCCGTCGCCGGGCAGGCCCATGAAGATGTTGGTCGCCTCGTCGCGGATCGGCATCCGGTGGAGGACCTCGAAGCCGAGCTTCTCGTAGAAGTCGACCGATGCCTCCGGGTCGAGGACGCGGTAGCAGGTGTGGATCAGCTCGCCCACCCGGCCAGCGTAGCGCCGCTGATCTGGTGCCGCTGGATCAGAACCCGGCTGGGTGCGTCGCCGTGAAGCCCTGCGACTGCTCCCAGGAGCTCGAGTAGTCGGCCCAGCTCGGTCCGTCGCCGCCGGAGTCCGAGGTGTCCCAGCGGAGGCCGGCGATCATCGCGTAGGCGTGGCCGGAGTTGGCGTAGACGGTGATCCAATTGCCAACGCCGGGCTCGCCCCAGCTCATGAAGGCGGTCGAGTCGAGCGGGCTGTCGAGGAACCCGCCGCCGTGCAGCGCGTAGCTGACCGCGCCCGAGCAGTCGTAGCCGGAGGACTCGAAGGAGCCGTGGCCGCCGCCCCAGACATAGGGACGGTCGCGGATCGCGTTCGCTGCCGCGATCACGTCCTTGACCTGCTGGGGAGCGTCGGCCGGCGCGGTGGCGCTGCCGTCCGCGTTCAGGGTCGCCGTGCTGCCGCTCGGAGCCGGGGCGGGAGCCGAGGGGGCCGGGGCGGCGACCGACGTGTCGGGCACGGCGGCTGCGGCAGCGGCGGCCTGGCGGCGCTGGGCGCTGGCGATGCCGGACTCGAGGTCGCCCTCCTGGGCGGTCAGCCGCTGGAGCGTCTGGCGGCGATCGGCCCGGGCGGCATAGAGCTGCTGCTCCTGAGACTCGAGGGCGGCGCGCTGGTCGGCGAGCTCCTGGTGGCGGGCCGCGAGATCGTCGCGGGCGGCCGCGATCCGGTCCTTGGTGTCGGCGAGGCGGGCGACGGTGTCCTCGACCTCGTCGCGCAGGTCCTTGACGCGGGTGACCGTGTCCTCCTGGTACTGGTGGACGCGGTCGAGGTAGGTCGCATCGACCGACGCGTCCTCCCAGCTCGAGGACTCGATCAGCAACTTGATCATGTCCGGGTCGTCCGACTTGTAGACGCCGACGAGGATCTTCGAGAGCTCCTTGACGGCGACCCGGAGGTGGTCGCGGACGCGGGCGAGATGGTCGCGGCCCGCGGCGAGCTCGTCCTCGGCGGCGGCGAGCTCCTCCTCCTTGGCCTGGAGATCGGCGGCGGCGGCCTCCTCGGCCTGCCGGGCCTCGGAGACCTGGCCGATCAGCGCGTTGATCTGCTGGTTGCTCTCGTCGAGCTGCTGGGAGATCGACGTCTGCTGGTCGCGGACCTCGGCGAGGGCGGCCTGCTTCTCGGCGATCGTCGCGTCGGCCGGCGCCGGGCGCAGGAAGAGCACCGCCGCGCAGACGGCGACGAGCAGCAGCGCCGCGGCGGCAAAGGCAGTCGTGCGGCGGGCGGAAGGAGTCCCTGCCCTGTTGTCGAAGAGGTTCGGTCGCATCGGTGTCGGCCGAGGGGGTCGAAACCCCACCCAGGACGCGGCAGGCTAGCTGCCGGCCCTCCTTTTGCAAGCGCTCGCTAACAGATCTGCAAGAGATCTTGCGCGGCCGGTGCCGGGCCGGGGCGGGCTCAACTCCACTTGTCCCACCGCTTCAGGGCCCTGGTCGGCGACTTCGCGCGACCGCCTTCGTACCAGCCGGGCTTCGTCCAGATCTCGAATGGAGGTGGCAGCCGGTCGCCCGGCCGGTGTCGTTGACGCTGCCGATCCGCTCGCCGGCGGCGACCCGGGAGCCCTCCGTGGGCCGGCCCTTCCTGCTCATGTGCATGTAGGCGTAGTCCTGCCTGGTGCCCTTGCCGTCGACGACGACGTAGTAGCCGGCCGCCGATTGGTACTTGCGGGTCTGGACGCGGCCGGCATGGGCGGAGACGACCGGCCGGCCGCACTTCGCGAACAGGTCCTGGCCCTGGTGGCCGCGGCCCGCCCCGAAGCCGTCGCCGTAGCTGTGGTGGCCGAGGATCGGGAAGCGGTTCTTGTAGAAGCCGAAGCGCGACCTGCCGCTGCCGCCACCGGTCTCGGCGCGCTGACCGTCGGAATAGACGCGGAACGCGTACTTGCCCTGCGGGATGTAGCCCCGCCTGCCGGTTTTTCCGTCCCAGGCGATGCGCTGTCTTCGGCCGGGCTCGACCTTGCCGAGCCGGAAGCGCTTCTGGACCTTGTCGCTGCCGACCCGAGCGACCTTGACGAGGACCTTCCGCGAGCGCTTGCCGGCGAGCTCGAACCGGAACGCGACGCCGCGGCGGGCCCCGAGGATCATCCTCGGGCGGTCGACCTTGGCGGCGCGGATGCGGGGCTTCGGTGCCCGCCCTGACCGAACTGCCCGCCCGGCCCGGCTCGGCGCCGGCTCGGCGGCGGTGGTCGTCGCCGCCGCGCCGTCCGGCGCGGCGGCGTTCGCCTCCTCGGAGCCGGCGAGGACGATTGCGACACCGATCACGGCGACGATGGCGACGAAGATCTCGGCCCGGCGAAGCATCCGTCCGGAGCTTCGGGAGTTGTGGTCGATCGGTCTGATCTGCAGCCCTCCGCTGGTCTCCTGCGCGGGCTCTGCGGCCCGGGAGCAGATATTAGCGTTCTATAAGGGCACTAACCGAACCCTCATCCAAGAGTTGCGGTTGCGGGCGCTCGTCGGCGCGATCCGGCTACGGCAGCGGGCGGAGCTCGCCGAGCAGATGCAGCGGGGGATCGACCGCGGCCGGACCGCGGAGGGCGAAGCCGATCGTTCCGTCGCCTCGCCGCTCGGCGGCGAAGCGGACCCGGCCCGGCAGCGGGACCGGCTTGCGGAAGGAGACGGACGCCGTGAAGGCATCCGGCAGGCGACCCTCGAGCTGCCCGAGACAGCGGGCGTTGCTCCACATCCCGTGCGCGATCGGCCCCGGGAAACCGAGCGCCCGGGCGCTCAACGGATGCAGGTGAATCGGGTTGCGGTCCCCCGAGACCGCGGCGTAGCGGCGACCGAGGTCACCCGGCAGCCGCCACTCGGCGCCGACCGGGACGTCGTCGGCGATCGGCGCCGGACCGTCGCCCCGTTTCGCCTCCGGGTCGCCGCCGCCGCGGTGGAGGATCGTTCCGGTTTCCTCCCAGACCGCCTCGCCGTCCGCACGGGCGGTGGCGATCAGCGAGAAGGCTCTCCCCTTCGGGTGCGGGCGCAGGTCGGCGGCATGGACCTCGAGGTCGAGCCGCTCGCCGATCCCGATCGGCCGATGCAGGGTGATCGCGTTGTCGAGGTGGACGAGGCCGAGCAACGGGAACGGGAAGGACCCGGAGGCCATCAGCTCCATCTGCAGCGGGAACGAGAGGACGTGCGGCCAGGTGGCCGGCAGGTCGTTGCGCAGGGTCAGCTCGCAGACCCTGCAGTAGGCGGCGAGCGCCGCCGGGTCGGTGGCGACGCCGTCGACGCCGAGGCCCTCGGCCGGCAGGTCGTCGGCGCGGCCGCCGGGGATGAGCGGCAGCCGGCCGGCGAGCCCGGCACCGGGGACCGCGGCCAGGGCGGCGCGGCCGTAGAGCGGCAGCAGCGACGGCAGCGCATCGAGCTTCCGCACCCGCGGCGCCACCGTCAGGCTCCGATCAGGCTCTGGCCGCAGACCCGAATGACGTTGCCGTTGAGCCCCGTCGAGTCGGGAGCCGCGAGCCAGGCGATCGTCTCGGCGACGTCGACCGGAAGGCCCCCCTGCGACAGCGAGTTCATCCGCCGTCCCGCCTCACGGGGCCCGATCGGCATCGCCGCGGTCATCTGCGTCTCGATGAAGCCCGGGGCGACCGCGTTGATCGTGCCGCGCCGCTCGGCGAGCACCGGGGCCATCGCCTCGACCATGCCGATGACCCCGGCCTTCGAAGTGGCGTAGTTGGTCTGCCCGGCGTTGCCGGCGATCCCGCTCATCGAGGAGACGCAGACGATCCGGCCGTCCTCGCTCAGCAGCCCCTCCCGCCCGAGCAGCTCGTCGTTGATCCGCTCCTCGGCGGTCAGGTTGATCGCGATCGGAAGGCTCCAGCGGTCCGCATCCATCCCACCCAGGGTCTTGTCGCGGGTGACGCCGGCGTTGTGGACGACGACGTCGACCCGGCCGTGCTGCTCGGCGAGCGCGTCGCCGATCGTCGCCGGCGCATCGGCGGCGGTGATGTCGGCGGCGATCAGCGAGCCGCCGATCGAGCCGACGACCCGGTCGAGGTCGGCCTTCAGGGCGGGCACGTCGAGGCCGACGACGTGGGCCCCGTCGCGAGCCAGCAGGCCCGCGATCGACTCGCCGATGCCACGCGAGGCGCCGGTGACCAGCGCGACCTTGCCGTGCAGCGGCAGCTCGCGGTCGACGACGGGCACGTCGCGCCCGGCGCCGATCCGCACCACCTGCCCGGAGACGTAGGCCGAGCGCGGCGAGAGGAAGAAGCGGAGGCTCGAGCCGAGGTGGCCCTCGGCCCCGGCGGCGACCTCGAGCAGCTGCGCGGTCCCGCCGTAGCGGAGCTCCTTGCCGGCGGAGCGGACGAAGCCCTCGAGCGCCCGCTGGGCGATCGCGGCGGACGGATCGCCACAGCCGGACGGCTCCGCACCGATCACGATCAGCCGGCCGCTCGGCTCGAGCCGCCGGATCGTCGGGTGGAAGAACCGCCAGAGCTCGCGGAGCTCGGCGCTGCTCGCGATCCCGGTGGCGTCGAAGACGAGGCCCTTCCAGCGCTGGTCCCCGGGCGCCTCGTCGTTCCAGACCCCGGCATCGACCGACGCTCCACCGAGCGCCTCGCGGACCTCGTCGTCGAGCCGGCTGTCGACGCTGCTCCCGGCGTCGGCGAGGACGGCGGCGACGGCATCGCCACAGCGGCCGCCCGGCGCCGAGCCGACGAGGACGCGGCCGTCGACGAGCGGCGCACCGGGCTCGTAGCGATCGAGCTCGACGGGCTGCGGGAGCCCGAGGTTCTTGGCGACGAACCCACCGACCGGGTTGTTGACGAGCTGCGTGTAGGCGTCCGCCATGGCTCAGGCCTCGAGGATCGCGACGACACCCTGCCCGCCGGCGGCGCAGATCGAGATCAACCCGCGCCCGCCGCCGCGCTCGTGCAGCAGCTTGGCCAGGTTGCCGACGATCCGGCCGCCGGTCGCGGCGAACGGGTGGCCGGCGGCGAGCGACCCGCCGCGGATGTTGAGCTTCTCCCGGTCGATCGAGCCGAGCGGGCGATCGAGGCCGAGGCGCTCGCGGCAGAAGACCGGGTCCTCCCAGGCGGCCAGCGTGCAGAGCACCTGGGCGGCAAAGGCCTCGTGGACCTCGTAGACGTCGAAGTCCTGGAGCTCGATGCCCTGGCGGGCGAGCAGGCGGGGCACCGCATAGGCCGGTGCCATCAGCAGCCCCTCGCGGGCGCTGACGTGGTCGACGGCGGCGGTCTCGGCGTCGACGAAGCGGGCGAGCGGCGTCAGGCCGTGGGCGCGCCCCCACTCCTCGGTGCCGAGCAGGACCGCCGCCGCGCCGTCGCTGAGCGGCGTCGAGTTGCCGGCCGTCATCGTCCCGTCCGCGCCGCCGAAGACCGGCTCGAGCTTGCCGAGCGACTCCACGCTCGAGTCGGGACGGAGGTTCTGATCGCGCTCGAGGCCGAGGTACGGCGTGACCAGGTCGTGCTCGAAGCCCGCCTCGTAGGCGCCGCCGAGATGCTGGTGGCTGGCCGCCGCGAGCTCGTCCTGAGCGCGCCGGGTGATCCCCCACTCGCGAGCCATGACCGCGGTGTGCTCCCCCATCGAGAGGCCGGTGCGCGGCTCGGAGTTGCGCGGGATCTCCGGCACCAGGTGACCGGGGCGAACCTTCGCGAGAGCGCGGATCCGATCGAGGTTCGATCGCGCGCTGTTTGCTTCCAGCAGGATCTCGCGGAGGTCGTCGTTGAGCGCGATCGGCGCGTCGGAGGTCGTGTCGACGCCGCAGGCGATGCCGCTCTCGATCTGCCCGAGGACGATCTTGTTGGCAACGTGGATCGCGGTCTCGAGGCCGGTCCCGCAGGCCTGCCCGACGTCGTAGGCAGGCGTCTCGGGCGCGATCCGCGTTCCGAGCAGCGACTCGCGGGTCAGGTTGAAGTCGCGGCTGTGCTTGAGGACGGCGCCGCCGGCGACCTCGCCGAGCCGCTCGCCGGCGATGCCGGTGCGATCGACCAGGCCGTCGAGCGTGACCGTGAGCATGTCCTGGTTGGAGGCCTTCGCGTACGGCCCGTTCGAGCGGGCGAAGGGGATCCGGTTGGAGCCGAGGACGACGGCGGTCTCTGACGCTGAAGCCACGACCGAAGGCTTACTACTTGAGCTCGGCCGACGTCAGCCCGAGCAGCTGGCGGGCGATGATCAGCAGCTGGATCTGCTGGGTCCCCTCGAAGATGTCGAGGATCTTGGCGTCGCGCGCCCACTTCTCGAGCAGCTCGTCCTCACCGAGACCGGTCGTGCCGCAGAGCGCCACGCAGCGGAGGGCGATGTCGACGCAGGTCCGCCCTGCCTTCGCCTTGGCATAGGAGGCGTGAAGCGAGTTCGGCTTGCTGTTGTCGGCCATCCAGGCGGCTTCCATGGTCAGCAGGCGGGCGGCCTCGTATTCGGCCTCCATCGCCAGCAGATCGGCGGCGGCAGCGCTCTGACGGCCGTATGGGCGGTCGGGGTCGACCTCGATACCGGCGTCGGAGAGCAGCTCGGTCGTGCGCTCGAGGCAGGCGCGGGCGAGGCCGACCGCCATCGCGGCGACCAGCGGCCGGGTGTTGTCGAAGGTCCGCATCGCGCCGGCGAAGCTCTGCTTCGTGTCGATCTCGGGACTGCCGAGCAGGTTCGCCTTCGGGACCCGGCAGTCGTCGAGGATGAACGCGGCGGTGTCGGAGGCACGGATGCCGAGCTTGTGCTCGAGGCGGTCGAGCTTCAGGCCGGGGTTCGAGCGCTCGACCACGAAGGACTTGATCGCGGCGCGGCCCTGCTTGGGATCGAGGCTCGCCCAGACGACGACCAGGTCGGCCCGTTCGCCGGACGTGACGTAGATCTTCTCGCCGTTGAGGACGTACTCGTCGCCGTCGAGCACGGCGGTCGTGCGGATCGCCGCCGAGTCGGAGCCCGCCTCGGGCTCGGTGATCGCCATCGCGGCCCACTTGCCCTTGAAGCGCTGCTTCTGCTCCTCGTCGGCGACCGCGGCGATCGCCGAGTTGCCGAGGCCCTGGCGCGGCATCGTCAGCAGCAGGCCGACGTCGCCCCAGCACATCTCCATGATCGAGAGGACCGACGCGAGGTTCGAGCCGTTGCGATTGCCGCCGTCGCCGTTCTCGCTCGCCCGGCTGACGCCGGTCGCCCCGGCGCCGCTGGACGCCCCGCCCTCGTCGAGTCCGTCGATCATCGCGGCGAGCATGTCGAGCTCCTTCGGGTACTCGTGCTCGGCGAGGTCGTACTTGCGCGAGATCGGTCGCAGCACCTCGACGGCGACCGTGTGCGCCTGCTGGACGAGGGGCTCGAACTTCTTGGGAACCTCGAGGTGGATCATCAGACGAGCAGCGCTCCCTCGACGATGCCGGCGGCGCGGAGATCCCGGTACCAGCGCTCGACCGGGTACTCCTTGACGTAGCCGTGCCCGCCGAGCAGGCCGACGGCGTCGGAGCCGATCTTCATGCCCTTCGTCGCCGCCAGCTGCCTGGCGACGGCGGCGGGACGGGCGAAGTCGCGGCCCTGGTCGGCGAGGGCGGCGGCGCGGTACGTCGCGAGGCGCATGCCCTCGATCTCGATCGCGATGTCGGACATGTTGAAAGCGACGGCCTGGCGGTGGCTGATCGGCTCGCCGAAGGCCTTGCGGTCGTTGACGTAGGGGATCAGGAAATCGAGTGCGCCCTGCGAGGTTCCGACCGCCATCGCCGACCAGGCGATCCGGCCGAGCCGCACGCATTCGGCGTAGGCACCGGAGTCGCCGAGCCTGGCGCCGGCGGGGACCTTGACGTCGTCGAGCCGCAGCCGCGCGGTCGATGCGGCACGGAGTCCGATCGCGGGCTCGGCCGAGACCGCGAGCCCGGCCTCGGAGGCCTCGACGACGAACAGCGCCGGTCCGTCGTCCTCGGTGGCGGCGGCAATCACGAACAACTCGGCGGCCGCGGCGCGGGGAACGAGAGACTTGAGCCCGTTCAGGATCCACCCGTCGTCGCTGCGCCGCGCGGTGGTCTCGAGCTCGAACGGATCGAAGAGGACGCCGGGCTCCTGGATCGCCAGAGCGGCGGCGGGGACGTCTTCGCCGGTGAACGCCGGCAGGTAGGTCGCCTGCTGGTCGGCGTCGCCCCAGAGGCCGAGCGCGGTGCTGACGGCGGCCGGCGCGAGGGCGGCGAGGGCGAGGCCCATGTCGCCGGCGGCGAGCGCCTCGGTGATCAGGGCGGAGGTGACGGCCGAGCGCTCCTCGACGGCACCGCCGAGCTCCTCGGGCACGCCGAGGACGGCGATGCCGAGGTCGGCGCTCTGCGCGAGCAGCTCGTCGGGGGCGGCGCAATCGGCGTCGGCCGCCTGGGCCGCCGGTCGCAGGCGGGACGTGGCGAAGTCACCGAAGGCGTCGATCATCATCTTCTGCTCTTCGCTCGGCTCGAGGTCGAAGGACGTCGGCCGCTTGCCCTTCTTCTGACGAGCGGGTGCGGCGAGCTTCTGGACGGCGGCAAAGCGCCGGCCGGCTGCGTTGGCGGCGCGGAAGCCGTCGCGGGTGCCGCGATGGACGAGGCGCTCGGTCAGGTCGCGAAGGCCGACGCGGTCGAGCAGCTCGGAGCCGGCGAGGCGATTGAGGGCGCGAAGCCCGACGCTTGTTCCCTGGTCGGCGAGGTTCATGGCAGCGGAACGGGCCGGAAGGCCCGTGGGCCAACGATAGCACAGATTGGTGGCACATCAAACAATGACATCGACGGATTGGCCGACGTCCCGGCTGATCCGATCCGGTGCCGGCTGCGAAGTGGGTGGGTGACGGGACAACCCTTCATAACCAAGGAGCAATCTGATCATGACCCGCAAATCCCCCATCGCTCGCATCGGAGCCGTCCTGCTGACGGTCGCCGCGCTGGCGTTCGCGGTCGCCGCCTGCGGCAGCGACGACAGCACCGGCGAGCAGACCTCGGCGGAGGACGTCAAGCCCGCCGCCCAGATCGACAACCTGACCGGAGTCGACACGCAGGTGACCTTCGACAGCGGCTTCGTCGACGCACTGACGAAGCTCGAGGTCACCCCCGGCCCGGTCGGCGACGCCGAGATCAGCAAGGACGGCGTCGCCTCCTTCCCGATCACCGGCGGCAACGTCACCTACTACGACCCGTCCTCGCCGGTCCGGCCCTACGTGCAGGGCGTGATCGACCACGAGGGCAGCGGCCTCAGCCTGACGGCCGGCAAGACCGAGGTCGAGCTGACCGACTTCGTGATCGACCCGGGCACGTCGGAGCTGACGGGCACGGTCTCGGTGAACGGCAAGGAGGCGGCCACCGACGCGGTCCTCTTCGACCTCGACGGTTCCACGCTCGAGCCGCTGAAGACCAACCCGAACGGCACGGCGACCCTGGCGGGGACGACCGTGAAGCTCTCCGCCGACGCGGCGAGCCTGCTCAACGACACGTTCGGCATCACCGACCTCGAGGGCGGTCTGGTGATCGGCATCTCCGCGATCACCGTCAAGGGCTAGCCGGGGACGGAGCCGACGCCGGAGGCCGGGGGACCGTTCCCCCGGCCTCCGGCCCTTCGGCGTCCTCACTTCCGCAGCGGCCTCAGCAGGGCGAGCTGCCGCGACTGAGCGAGCAGCCGGCCGTTGCGGTCCCAGACCTCGCCCTGCTCGTCGAACAGCCCGTCGATCGAGGCCTCGGCGCGGAAGCGGACGAGGGCCAGGGTGTCGGTGGGGTCCGGCCGGGCCCGGAAGTGGATCGTCAGCTCCAGGGTCGGAGCCGGCGCGAAGCTGCTCATCACGCTGAACGGGGCGGGCCACCACGCATCCGTGTACAGCGACACCAGCTCGGCGCTCATCTCGGTGTCGCCCGGAGCGCGCAGCCAACCGCCGGCGATCGCCTCATCGCCGCCGCTGAACGGCATCGCACCCCAGACCGGGCGGGTCTCGAGCTGCTCGAAGATCGGCGGAGCGCCATGGCCGACTCCGAGCGCCTCGACCGCCTCGGCCGGCGGCGCCTCGGGCGGTTCCGGATCCCAGCTCATCGCCGGCTCGTAGTCGGTGGTGAGCACGCAGAGGGCGAGCGTCACGACCCGCCCGTCCTCGATCAGGCGCGCCGAGCAGGTGCTCGCCGAGCCGCCGGAGCGCTCGACGGTGACCTCGATCTCGGCGGCGCCGGCGGACGGCGGGGACAGGTAATGGAGGGTGAGCGAGCGCGGCAGGCGGGCCGGGTCGTCGATCTCGGCGCGGATCGCGCGCAGGACCAGTGCCGCGATGAAGCCGCCGTTGGGTCCCGGCGGACCGAACCACTCGGGCGCGATCGAGCCGCGATAGCGGCCCTCGCCGACCCGGCTGACGGCCGTGTCGGCGGCGAAGCTTCGCTGCGGGGCCGCTGGCACGCCGGCAGTCTCGCAGGAGCGGCGAGCGGCGAACTGTGCGGTCCGCACCCGGGCGAGGCCGACGACGGCCCCCGAATCCACTGCATCCGCGTAGGATTCCCGCGTTCCCGCGTTCCCAAATCGGACGTTCCCGCCCGGAGGTCGTCGTGTCCCAGTCCCGAATGCTCAAGCCCCTGCTGCTGCTCTGCCTGATCGGCGCAGCCGTCGCGATCGCCGCCTGCGGCGACTCCGACTCCTCGGACTCGACCGCGGCCGACTCGTCGACGTCGTCGACGTCGCTGGCCGACTGCACGCCGGACACGCTCGACACCCTGAAGTCGGGGACGCTGACGATCGGCACCGACAAGCCCGCCTTCCCGCCCTATTTCGAGGACAACGACCCGACCAACGGCAAGGGCTTCGAGAGCGCGACCGCCTATGCGATCGCCGACCAGCTCGGCTTCAGCTCCGACCAGGTCGAGTGGACGGTCGTGCCGTTCAACTCCTCCTACGCCCCGGGACCGAAGGACTTCGACTTCGACATCAACCAGATCTCGATCACCCCGAAGCGGGCCGAGCAGGTCGACTTCTCCTCGCCGTACTACACGGCCGACCAGGCGGTCGTCGCCCTCAAGGGCTCCGACGCCGCCGCTGCAACGTCGCTCGCCGACCTCCAGGACGCCCAGTTCGGCGTCCAGATCGGCACGACCAGCCTCGACGCGGTCAACGAGGTGATCCAGCCGAGCAGCGACCCGCAGGTCTTCGACACCTCCAACGACGTCGTCAGCGCCCTCAAGCAGGACCAGGTCGACGCCGTCGTCGTCGACACCCCGACGGCGCTCTACCTGACTGCCGTTCAGGTCCCCGACGGGACGATCGTCGGTGAGTTCCCGGCCCCCGGCGGCGACGAGTGGGGGGCGCTGCTCGCCAAGGACTCGCCGCTGACCGACTGCGTGTCCGCCGCCGTCGACGAGCTCCGGAGCTCGGGCGAGCTGGACAAGATCCAGGAGCAGTGGATCAACAGCGCCGGCGGCGTCTCGAAGCTGCAGTAGCGGCATCGTGAAAACCTGAGGCAGTGGAGGCGAACGCGGCGAAGCGCGATCGGCGCGCAGAGCGGGCCGCGATCAGGCGTCGTCGCGACCGGCGAGGCGTGGCGATCGCCGGGATCTCGACCGTCGTCGTCATCGGCGGCCTGGCGGCGCTGGTCCTGACCAGCAGCGGCTGGCCGGACGTCCGCGAGACCTTCTTCGACGCCACCGTCTTCAAGGAGTCGTTCCCCGACGTCGCGAAGGGGTTCTGGCTCGACATCAGGATCTTCATCGTCGTCGAGCTGATCGTCCTCGTGCTCGGTCTCGGGATCGCGCTCCTGCGGGCGACGACGCTGCCGGCACTGTTCCCGCTGCGGATGCTGGCGGTGGTCTACGCGGACGTGTTCCGCGGCGTCCCGGTGATCCTGCTCGTCTACCTGATCGGGTTCGGAATCCCCGCCCTCGACCCGCCCAAGGGCCTGCTGACGAACGAGGTCTTCCTCGGCGGCCTGGCGCTGACCCTCTCCTACGCCGCCTACGTCTCCGAGGTCTACCGCGCCGGCCTTCGCTCGGTTCATCCCGGACAGCGGGACGCCGCCTTGGCGGTGGGGCTGACCGAGCGGCAGGCGATGCGCCACGTCGTCGTCCCGCAGGCGGTCCGTAACGTCGGCCCGCCGCTGCTCAACGACTTCATCTCGCTGCAGAAGGACGTCGCCTTGATCGCGATCATCGGCGTCTCCGGGGAGGCCTTCCGGATCGCCCAGATCCAGGCCTCGACCGACTTCAACTACACGCCGCTGCTGGCGGCGGCGGTCCTGTACCTGGCAGTGACGATCCCGCTGGCGCGGATGCTCGACCGCTGGGACCGGGGGCGAGTCAGATGAGCGAACCGGTGATCGAGATCTCCGGTGTGACGAAGGCCTTCGACGAGCGTGAGGTCCTGAAGGGGATCGACCTCGAGATCGCCGAGCACCAAGCCGTCGCCCTGATCGGTGCATCGGGCTCGGGCAAGTCGACGCTCCTGCGATGCATCGATCTGCTGATCGACGTCGACGACGGCGACATCTTCCTCGACGGCGAGGTGATCACCGATCCCTCGGTCGACCCGGTGGACGTGCGCCGACGGCTCGGCTTCGTGTTTCAGGCCTACAACCTGTTCCCGCACCTGAACGTGCTCGACAACGTGACCCTCGGCCTGAAGCGAGCGGGAGGGATGACGGCCGCCGACGCCGAGGACTCGGCGCGGAGGATGCTCGCCCGCTTCGGCCTCGAGGGCCGCGAGAACGAGAGCTCCTCCAACCTCTCCGGCGGCCAGCAGCAGCGGGTCGCGATCGCCCGCGCCTTCGCGGCCCGGCCGCGAGCGATGCTGCTCGACGAGGTCACGAGCGCGCTCGACCCCGAGCTGGTCGGCGAGGTCCTCCGGGCGGTGCGCGACCTCAAGGACGAAGGGGTGACGATGCTGATCGCCACCCACGAGATGGGCTTCGCGCGCGAGGTGGCGGACGTGGTCGGGTTCCTCCACGAGGGCCGTCTCGTCGAAGTCGGGCCGCCCGAGCAGGTGCTCGAGGACCCGCAGGACCCGAACACCAAGAAGTTCCTCCGCCGGCTGCTCGAGGCCGGCCGGGTCTAGCCGGCTCAGCCGGCCCGCTCGCGAGTCCCGCCGAACGTTACGGAGTGGACAACGTGCAGCGGTTCCTGTTAGAAATCGCTGCGTGCTACGGGGAGCCAGGGTCCTGAGGCATAGATCGAGGCTGCGTCCGTTGGCGCGGGCGGTGGCCGCTGCGTGCCTCCCGCTCGCGCTGCTGACGGCGCCTGCCGACGGCGCCCAAAGCACGCCGCTCGACGCGCACGGGAGCGCCGAGCAGGTCTACGCGACGGGTCTCGAGCCGGGGACGCGGACGAAGCTCCTGAGCGGCGACGGCGACGTCGTCGACAGCAAGCGCGCGGGCGAGCTCGGCGGCGTCGTCTACCGCGCCGTCGAGCCGGGCCCCGGGTACAGGCTCAGGGCGAACGGCAGGACCTCGGCTCCGGTCCGCGTGCTCTCGACGCGGCCGGCGCCGCCGAGCACCGGGATCTACGACCAGAACATCCCGTCGAGCGGGTACGGCTATCTGCGGACGCGCGACGGCACGAAGCTCTCGATCTACGTTCACCCACCGTCGGACGTCACCAGCGTCCTGCCCGGCCTCGACCTGCCGGCGCTCCCGTCCGGCGCTCCGACCCCGACCCTGATCGAGTACGCCGGATACGGCTACGCGGATCCCGACGGACCGCAGAGCGGGATCTCGATCCTGGCGAACCTGATGGGCTTCACGGTCGTCGACGTCAACATGCGGGGCACCGGCTGCTCCGGCGGATCCTTCGACTTCTTCGAGCCGCTCCAGTCGCTCGACGGCTACGACGTCATCGAGACGATCGCGCGGCAGCCCTGGGTGGCGAACGGCAAGGTCGGGATGATGGGCATCTCCTACGGCGGCATCAGCCAGCTCTTCACCGCCGCCACGAACCCGCCCAGCCTCGCAGCGATCTCGCCGCTGTCGGTGATCGACAGCACCCAGACGACCCTCTACCCGGGCGGCGTCCTCAACACGGGTTTCGCCCTCGAGTGGGCCAAGGAGCGCGTCCACGACGCGCTCCCCGCCTCACCGGACGGCGGGCAGGCGTGGGCGTACAAGCGCATCCAGGAGGGCGACCAGACCTGCAAGGCCAACCAGGACCTCCACCCCGAGGCAGTGAACCTGCTGCAGAAGGTGGAGGACAACGACCACTACAAGCCGAAGGTGGCCGATCCGCTCGCCCCGATCACCTTCGTGCACAAGATCAAGGCGCCCGTCTTCATGGCGTGTCAGTGGACGGACGAGCAGACCGGCGGCCACTGCCCGACCCTCGCATCGAAGTTCACCGGGACCGACCGCAAGTGGTTCACCTTCACCAACGGCACCCACGTCGACTCACTGGACCCGGAGACGTTCAACCGCTGGTACGACTTCCTCAAGCTCTACGTCGCCGAACAGGCGCCGATCAGCAACTCGGCGCTGATCCAGGCCGCGGCGCCGGTGATCTACCAGGAGGCGATGGGGATCCCGGGAGTGACGCTGCCGCCCGACCCGATCCAGCTCCGGCCGACCTACCAGGGCGCGCTCAACGCCTACGAGGACCTGAAACCGGTCCGGATCCTCTTCGACAACGGCGCCGGCGGGCTCAGCCCGGGTCAGCCCCGGCCGGGCTTCGAGCAGTCGTTCTCGTCGTTCCCGGTGCCCGGCACGACCGGGCGCTCCTGGTACTTCGCCCGCGGCGGCAAGCTCACCGACTCCCGACCCGGCCGCCGCGAGGCGAGCAGGTTCGGGTGGGATCCCGAGGCCACCTCACCGACGAACTTCACCGGCGACACGGCCGAGGGCGGGCTCTGGCAGGCGACCCCCGACTACCACTGGCAGCAGCGTCCCGACGGCACCGCCGTCTCCTACCTGACGAAACCGCTCGCCGGGGACGCGGCGGTGCTCGGCGCCGGCTACGTCAGGGCGTGGGTCCGCTCGTCGAAGCCGAGCGTCGATCTCCAGGCGACCATCTCCGAGGTCCGGCCCGACGGCAAGGAGACCTTCGTCCAGGGTGGCTGGGTGCGGGGGAACGAGCGCCGGCTCGACCGCCGCAAGAGCACGCCGCTGGCGCCGGTCCTCAGCCTCCGCGAACGGGACGTCTCGCCGCTGCCGCCGGACCGGTTCGTGCCGGTCACGATCCCGCTCTACTACCAGGGCCATGCCTACCGCTCGGGATCGCGGATCCGGGTGACCATCTCGGCTCCGAACGGCGACCAGCCGATCTGGGCATTCGCGAGGACGAAGCCGAAGGGATCGGCCAAGGTCGAGATCGCCTCCTCGCGGCGGAAGCCGTCGCGCCTGACCCTGCCGATCGCCGCCGGCGTGGACGTCCCGACCGGCCTCCCACCGTGCCCGGGCCTGCGCGGCGAGCCCTGCCGCGACTACGAACCGATCGCGAACCGGCCGGTCAAGCGCTAGAACCGGGCGCGGTGCCTGCCTCCGGGCCTGCCTACTCGCTGAAGCGGTCCGCCAAGCGCTCGACCAGACGGCCCAGGGAAGGGGCATCCCTCGCGGTCGCGATCTGGCGCCTGGCCGGGGGGTCGGCGAGGAGGTCGGCGACGCCGGCGAGCTCGGCGGCGCAGCCGAGGTCCTCGGCGTGGGAGCGGCAGGCGTCGAGGAGGTCGGGCACGAGGTCGGCGACCGGGATGCGGGTCTCGAGGTCGGGATCGATCAGCTCCGCGTCGACGCCGTCGCGGGCAGCCAGGAACCGGTTCTCGGCGATCACCTCCTGGGCGGCGATGGCGGTCTCGGTCACGTAGCCCTCCTCGGCTTCGAGCTTGACCAGCGAGGCGACCAGGGCGACGAGGGCGGCGGTGTCGGCGCAGCGGGTCTGGGCGTCCATGACCCGGACCTCGACGGTGCCGAGCGCCGGCTGGGGGCGGACGTCCCACCAGAGGAACGTCGACTCGGGGACGGCCTTGGTGCGGATCAGCAGGTCGACGGTCTCGACGTACGTCGGGTAGTCGCCGAACGCGCGCGGGACGCCGACCCGCGGAAATGCCTGAAAGAGCGGCGTCCGGGCCGACGCGAGGCCCGAGTCCCGTCCCTGCCAGAACGGCGAGTTCGCGGAAAGGGCCAGGAGGATCGGGAGATGGACGCGGATCCGGTCGTTGACCCGGATCGCCGTGTCGGCGTCGGGGACGCCGACGTGGACATGCAACGCGAAGGTCGGTTCGCGTCGCGCGAGCTCGCGCATCGAGCCGTAGACGAACTGGTAGCGCTCGCCGCCCGAAACCGCGATCTCCTGCCAGATCGCGAACGGATGGGTGCCCGAGACGGCGGCCCGGAGGCCGAGCGTCGCGAGCGTCCGCTCGAGCTGTGAGCGGAGGTCGCGGATCTCGTCGACCGCCTCGGCAACCGTGCCGGCGATTCCGGTCTGGACCTCGAAGGCCGACCCGTGCGTCTCGGCGGAGACCCTGCTCTGGGTCTCGGCCGGCAGCCGCGGGAGCAACTCCTCGATGCGGTGGGCGAGTGCCCAGGTCCGCGGGTCGAGGAGCATCGCCTCCTCCTCGACTCCGAGCGTGTAGGCGCCGGGCTCGCGGCTACTCGCCCAGACGGACCAGGCGGGGCCGACCTGCTCGACGACGTCCTTCATTGCATCGTCTTCCCCACCGAACCTGCTCTTGAATCCGCGGCCGCCGAGACGAATGCCCGAAACAGCGCCTGCTCGACGGGCCGCGCGATCAGCAGCTCGGCGTGCCACTGGACGCCGACCAGGAACCTGCGGCTACGGTCCTCGACCGCTTCGATCGTCCCGTCGCCGGCCCAGGCCGTCGCGACGAGATCGCGCCCCAGCCGGTCGATCGCCTGGTGGTGGAACGAGTTGACGTCGGCCGTCTCGGCGCCGATCGTCGCCCCGAGCAGGCTGCCGGGCTCGATCGCGACGCGATGTGAGGGCTCGCTGCCCGGCGTCTGCTGGCGATGCGGCACCGGCTCCGCGTCGCTCGGCTCGTGGTCGGGCAGATGCTGGACCAGGGTCCCGCCACGGACGACGTTGAGCGCCTGCGTGCCCCGGCAGATCGCCAGCATCGGGACGTCGCGCTGGTCGGCGGCGCTCGCGATCGCCAGCTCGAAGCGGTCGAGGTCGGGCTCGGTCGGTCCGAGATGCTCGTCCGGCTCCTGGCCGTAGGCCCGGGGATGGAGATCGGGGCCGCCGGAGAGGCAGATTCCCGCGACCTCGTCGAGGAGCGGCTCGATCAGCTCGATCCGCAGTGGCGGAATCACGACCGGGAGGCCTCCGGTCGCCTCGATCGCGCGGAGGTAGGTGAGCCCGAGCGCCATCTCGTGCATCGGCGGATCGCCCTCGGGAATCTGCGAGAGGGTCTCGGCACGGCGCACCTCCGAGGTCGTGACCCCAATCAGCGGTGGCCCCTCGCGCCCGGCGCCGTCGACGTCGCTCAGAGAATCCATGTGTCCTTCGCTCCTCCGCCCCGGCCGCTGTTGACGATCATCTCGCCCTCGCCCGGGGCGAACCTGCTGAGACCGCCGGCGGCCACGGTCACGGATTCGCCCGCGGTGATGACGTACGGTCGCAGGTCGACGTGACGACCGGCGACGCCGTCCGCGGTGACGGTCGGATGGGTCGAGAGCGGCACCGCCTCCTGGGCGACGAACCGCTCCGGGGCCCGCCGCACGTCATCGGCGACGGCCCGCAGCTCGCCGGCCGACGCGAGCGGCCCGATCGTCACCCCCCGCCCACCGAACCCGGAGCGCGGCTTGACCACGAGCTCGCCGAGCCGCGGCAGCGCTCGCTCGAGCTGAGCCGGGTCGCCGAGGTCGAACCCGGGAACCGACCGCAGCAGCGGCTCCTCACCGAGGTAGAAGCCGATTATCGCCTCGACGTAGACGTGGATCGCCTTGTCGTCGGCGATGCCGCTGCCCGGCGAGTTGACGCAGCCGAGCGAGCCGGCGCGGAGCGGCCCGGCGATCAGCTCGCCCAGGGCCGTCGCGGAGCCGTCGGCTGCGGTCAGGCGCTCGTCGTCGACGCGGCGGTAGAGGACGTCGACGGGCTCGTCGCCGAGCAGGAGCCGCTCGCCGCGACGATGCAGGTCCGTGGGCGCGGCGACGCTCATGCCGAACCGGCGGGCGAGGTCGGCGTGCTCGAAACCGGCGCCCGACCGGGGGCCGTCGTTGACGAGCACGATCCGTGGCTGCTCGACGCCGGCCGGCGCGGCTGCTGCGATCGCGGCGCCGAGCGCCGTCGGCGCCGGCTCGAGCGAGCGTGGCGCGAGCCCGCACGCCCTCGCCAGCGGCTCGAGGACCCGGCGGGCGGCGAGCAGGTAGGCCAGGCCCGACGGCGCCCGCAGGTTGTCCTCGAGCACCATGAACGTGCCGTCCGGGGCGCGGAGCAGATCGGGGCCCGCGACCGGCGCCGCGATCGCCGCCCCCATTCCCTGCACGGCGGGCTCGTAGCGGTCCGCCGACTCGATCAGCCGCCCCGGCACCACCCCCGCGGCG
The DNA here is from genome assembly GCA_036257785.1 of Solirubrobacterales bacterium. GTDB lineage: Bacteria > Actinomycetota > Thermoleophilia > Solirubrobacterales > 70-9 > RHKX01. Next base: position 21,075 of record DATAFA010000092.1, read on the forward strand.
ATCGCGCGGCGCTCGCCGTAGACGTCGGCGATGAACGCGTTGAGCGCCCGGATCCGTTGGATCAGTCCCCGCTCGACGGCCTCCCAGGCCTCGCCGGCGATGATCCGCGGTACGACGTCGACCGCGAACGGGGCGGCGGCGAAGCTGACGCCCGCATCCCGCAGCGAGGCGTCGATGCGGTCGCGCTCGGCGAGCAGCGAGCCAACGCCGAAGCGGTCGAAGAGGCGCGCGTAGGCGGCCGGGGCGGAGCGGCGCTCGTCGAACGCGTCGGCCCCGAACCGTTCGCGTCCGGGTCGGCTCAGCGGTGCGGCCATAGCGCCCTCCATGCTCACACGCCGAG
>DATAFA010000170.1:0-3212 GCA_036257785.1 Solirubrobacterales bacterium
TCGCGAATGTCCTTGGAGCCGACGACCCAATATCCGTAGCACTCGGGGTCTGACAGCACTTCCCAGACCCGCTCGGGTGTGGCGTTGATCCTCGTCTCGTTGCGGGCCATGGCTGCTGCCGTACCCGAGCACGGACGCGGCAAACGCGTTTGCCGCCGCGTCGGCCGGGGCACAAACCGGGAGTGGAGCGAGCGCGGATAACGCCGTACCGAAACGGCCCCTATCTGATCCGCGGGCCCTTCTCGCTGGTCGACCAGGACGGCGAGGAGATCGAGGTCGGTCGGCGGGTCGTCGCTCTCTGCCGTTGCGGTCGGTCGCAGAGCCGGCCGTTCTGCGACGGGACCCACAAGCTCGTCGGCTTCGAGGCCGGGAGCGGGCCGGAGTGAGCTAATTCACGGGGCGCGGCGACAGCGGCTCAACCGCGGGACCGTTCAGCACGTCGCCGTCGACCGAGAAGCGCGACCCGTGACACGGGCAGTCCCAGGTCCGTTCGGCGCCGTTCCAGTTGACCTGGCAGTAGAGATGCGTGCAGCGGGCCGAGACTGCGTGCAGCTCGCCCGCCTCGTCGCGGTACCCGGCGACCTTCTTCCCGGCGGCGGAGACGATCGCTCCTTCGCCGGGCGCGAGGTCATCGATCGACCGGCTGCCGCAGTTGCGGACCCGGTCTCCGAAGAAGTGCAGCGGCACCTTGGCGTTCTCCATGGCCAGCTTCGGGATCACGCGGGTGGGCAGACGGGTCGATGAGAACAGATCGGCGGCCTGGTGCCGGCGGCCCTGGATGGCGTCGCTGATGATCGCCGCTGCGACGGTTCCGTTCGTGATCCCCCACTTCTTCATGCCGGTGGCGATCCAGAGGTGATCGGTGAACGGGTGGAGGGGACCGACGTAGGGGACCGAGTCGGCCGCGCTGTAGTCCTGCGAGGACCAGTGGTGCTCGATCGACTCGACCTCCCAGTGGAGGTGCGCGAACTCGGTCAGCCGCCGGTAGCGTTCGAGCTCGGCCTCGGTCGTGCCGGTGTCGTGGCTCGCACCGCCGATCATCAGCAGCTCGCGGTCGCCATGGCGAATCGCCCGCAGCGACCGCATCGGCGGAGTCGCGGTGATCAGCATCGCCTCGGGGATCGGTCCGGCGACGGCAGCGGTCACGCAGTAGGAGCGGCTCGGGAAGGCGCGGGCGAAGAACGCGCCGCGATCGAGGAACGGAATCAGCGTCGCGACGACGGCGTGGTCGGCGACGACGGCACCGTGCTCGGTCTCGACACGGACCGGCGACCCGTCGCTGACCCCGGTCGCGCGGGTGTCCTCGAAGATCGTTCCCCCGGCAGCTTCGAACCGCTCGGCGAGCCCCTGGATGTAGCGCTGCGGATCGAACTCCGCCTGGTTCGCGAACACCAGGCCGCCCGCGGTCGGAAAGGGAAGCGGCACCGCTTCGCTGAGCTTCGCCGGCAGGCCGGCTCGCTTGGCGGCGCGGGCCTCGGCCTCGATCAGCGCCCGGTCGCTGTCCTCGGACGCGTAGACCCAGGCATCGCGACGGCGGAAGTCGCAGTCGATGCCACCGGAGCCGGCGAGGTCGGCGATCGCCTCCTTCGCTGCCTCGTTGGCACCGGCGTAGGCGCGGATCGCGTCCTGCCCGTAGCGGGCGAGGAGCGGTGCGTAGGTGATCGCGTGCTGGGAAGTCACCTTCGCGGTGCTGTTACCGGTGGTGCCGCTGCCGATCGCGTTCTGGTCGACGAGCACGACTGTCCGTCCCGCCTCGGCGAGGCGGAGCGCGGTCGTGAGGCCGGTGATGCCACCGCCGACGACGGCGACGTCGGCGCTTGCCTCGTCCTCGAGCCGGGGCCGGCGCAAGCGCCCCCTTTCTGCCTCGAGCCAGGGCGAGAGGCGGGCGCCGAGATCGGTTGCATCGGCGCTCATGCTGCAATTTCGCCGGACGGCACGGGCAGGGCGATCGGCTCGCCGGCGGCGACTGCGGCGCGAAGCCGGCCGGTGGACGTCGCCGCCCGGGTCAGACGGCCGCGGCCGTAATGGACGCCCCGGCCGTTGATGCCGCGCCAGAACGCGATCCAGACGCAGACCGCTCGCTCGGCGACCCAGAACGGGGCCAGCAGCGACCCGGAGACCGGGAAGTGAGCGGTGCCGCCGACCCTTCGTCTGCCTGCCTCGGCGATGGCGGCCGGAGCCAACGTGGCGACGAGTGCGGTTCGCCGCCGCCGCTGAGCGAGGAGCCAGGCGAGTCCCGGCACGATCGCGAGGAAGGCGGCCATCCGGCCCGGCATCGCCCAGTCGTCGTAGGCCTGGCGGACCCGCTGCGAGCGGAAGTGGGCGAAGGTCGGAGGCTCGCGCGGAACGTAGAGGTCGAGCCGGGTGACGATTCGCCCTCCGGCGGCAGCGACCTTTCGCATCAGCTCGAGGTTCTCGAACAGCGCGGTGCCGTCGTATCCACCGATCGCCAGCAGGTGGCCTCGCCGCAGCGCGAAGGTCCCCGGAAAGTCGCCGACCGGAAACTGACGGTCGCCGGTGAAGACGCGGTTGAGCAGGGAGCGGGCGGTGTCCCAGCGGGCGTGCCAGGCGAGCGGGCTGAAGTGGTTCTGGGGCCGGACCAGCTCGGCCTCGTCGAGCAGCGAAACGGCGTCCGTGAGGGTGTCTCGCCCCCAGCGGACGTCGTCGTCGGCGATGACGATCCGCTCGTTCCGGGCGAGCTCGATGCCGGTGATGATGCCGTCGACCTTGCCGTTCGGCGACGAGCGACCGGGATCGGGACGGAGGTGTCGGACCTCGGGGGGCAGGGCGCCGGCGTGCGCGGCGAAAAGCTCGGCCGGCGAGTCGTCGACGACGATGACCTCGTCGGCCCAGCCGGCGACCGTGCCGAGATACGTGGCAAGGCCCTCGATCGGTCCGGGAACGGTCCAGCGGAGCGGGACGATGTAGGAGAACGGCTCCACGGTCAGGCGACTGCGCTGAGCGGTCGCATGCCCGCCTCGCTGCGCAGCGAGCTTCGTCCCTGCTCCCAGCACTGCAGCAACCGGTCCGCGAACCGCGCCTCGAGGAGAAGCAGGGCCCGGGCGCCGAACAGGATGTCCGCGGCGAGATCGGGTTCCATGCGGGCCAGACCGCCGGCGAGGTCATAGGCGGCGATGTTCTCGTGGACGGCGTCTGCTTCGACGTGCTCGTCGAAGAAGTCGGTCGTCTCCCGGTCGGCGCCGAGGCGGCGT
>DATAFA010000093.1:0-3825 GCA_036257785.1 Solirubrobacterales bacterium
CACTTCAAGTCGCGCGACGAGCTGCTGGCGGCCGCCCTGGAGCTCTGGGAGCGGGAGCATTCCGACGCGATCCTCGATGCCCTGGAGGAGTTGCCCGGTCCGCGCGAGCGGCTTGCGGCCCTGAGCCGGGCCGGCACCCGCAAGCCGCCGTCGATCTTCATCCAGCTGCTCCGCGCGGCGGACGACCCGATCGTCGGCGCGGTCCTCGACCGCTCCTCGCGGCGCCGGCTCGAGGTTCTCGATCGCGCCTATCGAGACTCCGGGCTGGCCGCGGCCGCGGCGCGGCGTCGCGCCCTGATCGCCTACGCCCAGTACGTCGGGCTGGCCTTCCTGCTCGCCGAGGATCCGGGGCTGCTCGCGACGGAGCGCGAACGCGCCGCCTACGCGCGCGAGCTCTCGGCCGTCATGTCGGCCGACTGACCGGCGAGGCCCAGCCCGCGCACCAGGCCCGGACCATCCTCATCGGCCACCCCCACCCTGCCGGCGGCTGCGCAGCTCGGCCTCCACCGCCGCGGCGACCTCGCCGGGTTGCTTGCCCTCGGTGCTGATCGTCATCCCGACCCCATGCAGGCTCTGCATCGACGCCGCCAGCCGGCGCGACGAGTTGAGCAGCTCGGGCAGGCCGGACCAACCGGGCGGCTCGCGGCTGAGCAGGCGCTCCCTCATCGTCTCGGGGTCGGCCTCCAGCCTGACGAGCAGGTGATCGTCGGCCGCGGCGGCGGCGAGCACGGCAAGCCGGTGCTCGTCGTCCTCCAGGGTTGCCGTGATCAGCAGCAGCTCGCTGCCAACCTCGCGGTAGGACGCCGCGAGCATCCGCAGGTGCGAGATCGAACGTTCGCGGTCGATCGGCGGGTAGGAGCGTTCGAGCGCATCGACCTCGATCAGCGCCGCGTCGACCCCCTCGTCGCCGAGCTTGTCGTGGATGCAGGCGGCGACCTCGCTCTTGCCGGCGCCGGGCGGCCCGGTCAGGACTAGCGCGAACATCGACTCGACGATCGCATGCCGGGCGACCGCGACGCAACCCCAACGGGCGGCCGGGGCTTCTGTGTGAACATGCGCGCCCAGCCCTTCGACCAAGGAGTCACGATGAGCAGCAACACGACCCTCGTCCAGGGAACCGACTTCATCACGGTGGCGACGAAGGACATCGACGCCTCCGTGAAGTTCTACGGCACCACCCTGGGCCTACCGGAATCGAAGCGCTGGGGCGATATGCCCGGCGTCGAGTTCGAGACCGGCAATCTGACCATCGCGATCATGCAGAACGACGCCTTCGGGCTCGACTTCGCGCCCAACAACAACCCGATCGAGTTCCGCGTCGACGACGTCGAGGCGGCGAGGGCCGAGCTCGAGTCGAAGGGCGTCGAGTTCGAGGGCGAGACGCTCGACTCCGGCGTCTGCCACCAGGCCTTCTTCGCCGACCCCGACGGCAACGCCCTGGCGATCCATCACCGCTACGCCCCGAGCGACTGAGCCGCGGTGCCTCAGAGGCTGCGCTCGTAGACGAACATCCGCTCGCGCTCGGACGGCGCGGCGGCCGGATCGGTCAGGTTGCTGAAGCCGTGCTGCTCGTAGAGACGGTGGGCGTCGGTGTCGCCCTCGTCGGTACCGAGGAAGACGTAGTCGGCTCCGCGCTCGCGGCAGCGGGCGAGGGCCGCCTCCATCAGCGCGCTCCCTAAGCCTCGCCGGCGCCGCTCGGAGACGACGTAGAGCTCGGCGATGTAGGCCTCGGCGCCGTCCGACCAGATGCCCGGCTGGAAGCGGACGACGAGGATCCCGTCGGGGCCGTCGCCGGCGAGCAGGACCTCGGTGCCGCCGCCGGCGACCAGCTCCTCGATCCGTTCGGCGAGCCGCTCCGGCGGCGGGGTCGGCTCGCCATACTCGGTGTTGAACCGGTGCAGGAGACGACCTGCCGCGGCGGCATCCGCGGCGGTGGCGAGGCGGGCCCTTCCGGCGCCCGCAGCCACCGGATCAGACCTCCTGGTAGAGGGGCCCGTCGCCGCCCTCGGGCATCGTCAGGCGCCCGCCCTTGGCATTGATCGCCCCGCACTGCACGCAGTTGGAGGCGGTGACGTGGACGTCGACCTCGGCCGCTCCGCTCTCGAGCTGGTCGTCGGGGATCTCGTAGACCTGTGCCGGGCACATCGAGACCCAGGTCTGAGCCACCTCGCGTGGCACGTGGGTCTGGATCCGGATGTGGTTCGGCGCGTCGTCACGGGTCGCGTTGCCGGAGAGGAAGACCGAGCCGAGCTTGTCGAAGGTCAGCTCGCCGTCGGGCGCCGGGTAATGGTCGGACGCCGAACCGATCTGGACCTCGACCTCCGAGTCGGGCTCGCTCTCCTTGTGGCCGGGGGGCAACGCGCCTCCCGACAGCAGCCATGCGTTCGCGATCGCCCCGAAGGCGACGAACCCCTTGTCTCCGTGCTGACGGACGTTTCGCGCCCGGTAGAGGTCCTTCTCGATCTCCGAGCCACGAACCTTCGTCTCGTAGGCGGAGAAGTCGACCGACTCGGAATCCGCCTTCAGGCTCTCGACGATCGCCTCGGCGGCGAACATGCCGGCGTGCATCGCGAGGTGGATCCCCTTCAGGTAGGGAACGTTCACCATCGAGACGTTGTCACCGCACATCACCATGCCCGGCACCGCGAGCTTGCGCGGCATCGACCAGTAGCCGCCCGACGGGATCGTCTTCGCGCCCCAGCCGACGCGCTTGCCGCCCGCGAGCAGGTCGCGGACGAACGGGTGGGTCTTGAACTGCTGCAGGAGGTCGTGACAGGAGAATGTCGCGTCGGTCGTGTCGAGGCCGGCGACCATGCCGATGCAGAGCTTGTCCTCGCCCATCGGGTAGATGAACGAGCCGCCGAACTCGTTGTACTTCGGCGATTTCCGCAGCGGCCAGTTCATCGTGTGGATGACCCGGTCGAGCGGCTTCGGCACCTCCCAGACCTCCTTGACGCCGATCTCCCAGCGCTTGGCGTCGCCGGCGAGGTCGTAGTAGTCGATCGCGCAGTCGGTGAGGTGACCGAGGGTGCCCTCGGCCAGGACCGTCGCCTTCGCCATCAGATCCGACCCCGGCTCGAAGTTGCCGAGCTCCTTGCCCTCGCGGTCGCGGCCCTTGTCGCCGGAGCGAACGCCTCTGACGATCCGATCCTCGACGAGCAGCTTCTCGGCAACCGTCTCGGCGAGGATGTAGACGCCCGCCTCCTCGGCGCGGTCGGCCAAGAACCGGCTCAGCTTCGAGATCGAGGTGACGTAGTTGCCGTGGTTTCGGAAGTTCGGCGGCGGCGGCTTGAGCGGGATCGCCCGCGACTTCGTGAGCAGATAGACGGCGTCCTTCTCGACCTTCTGATAGACGGGCCACTCGTCGGGGTCGAGGTCCGGGAACAGCTTCTCCATCGCCGACGGGACCATGTTCGCCCCGCTCAGGTTGTGCGCGCCACAGGCCTTGCCCTTCTCGAGAACGGCGACCGGAATCTCCCCCAGCCGCTCGGTCAGCTCCGGCTCGTCCTCGAGCAGCTGCATCACCCGATTCGCGCAGGCGAGCCCGGCCGGACCGCCGCCGACGATCACGATCCCGGCTTCGAGGCGCTCGTCTTCGGGGTCGGTCGGAGGACCGACGTGCGCACCGGGATCGAACGGCGGCGGGAACTCGGCCGGAGCTACTCCCATCGGTCGTTCAGCCGGCCTTCTTGGCCTTGATGGCCTCGGTCAGCTTCGGCATGATCTTGTGCAGGTCGCCGACCACGCCGAGGTCGCAGAACTCGAAGATCGGCGCGTTCTGGTCCTTGTTGATCGCGAGGATGTTCTCGGAGCTCTGCATGCCGA
>DATAFA010000095.1:0-2115 GCA_036257785.1 Solirubrobacterales bacterium
CTCCGACTACAGCTACCGGGGGATCCTCGACAACCTCTGCAAGCGGGAGCGGGCGAACTGTCCCGCCTACGGGCTGTCGGCGGCGGCCCGCACCGGTTCGGAGCGGCGGCGGGCACGCCGGTCGCCCGCGCCCGCGGCGGCGAAGAAGGGCGGCGGCCCCCGGCTCGCGGTCAACGCTTCGCTGAAGCTGCCCTCGCAGAAGCTGAAAGTGAGCTCGCTGGCGGCGATGCGGGGCCTGAGCCTCACGCGAAGGCCGAAACGGAGCCCCTACGAGGTCGAGCTGCTCGGCCGGGGCGGACGCACGCTGGCGTCCTACCCGATCGAGCCGAAGCTCCAGAGCGACCTGCCGGCCGGCCGGGAGGTGGCGCTGATCGACGAGGTGGTCCGTTTCGACCGCGGGACCAAGCGGGTCGCGATCACGAAGGGATCGAAGGCCCTCGCGTCGAGGCCGGTGTCGGCGAGCGCGCCGCAAGTGCGGGTGACCTCGCCCCGCAACGGCAAGCGAAAGCTGGGGAAGAGCGTCAGGGTGCGCTGGCGCGGGAGCGACGCCGACCGCGACCGGCTCACCTACACGCTGCTCTACAGCAACGACGGTGACGACTACATCCCGGTGGCGGCGCACCTGCGGAAGCGCTCCTACAAGGTCGATCTGCGGTCGCTGCCCGGCGGCCGCAAGGCAAGGTTCCGCGTCGTCGCGAACGACGGCGTCCTCACCGGCGCCGCAAGGTCGAAGGGCAAGCTCAGGGTCCCGGCGAAGCCGCCGCGGGTGTCGATCCTCAGCCCGGAGCCCGGTGCATCGGTCGTCGAGAAGAGCCAGGTCCAGCTTGCGGCGAGCGTCGAGGACCTCCAGGACGCGAACGTGAAGCGGCGGAACATCGTCTGGCGGTCGTCGGAGCAAGGGACGCTCGGCCGCGGCGCGACGATCACGACAACCCTGAAGCCGGGCAGCCACGAGATCTCCGTCCGGGCCAAGAACAGCGCCGGGAGAAGCGCCGGGGCGAAGGTGGACGTCGAGGTCGCGGCGGTGCCGCCGAGCGTCGACGCGATCCTGATCCCCTGAGCTAGCTTCCGAGCGCCGCGAGGCGCCTGACGGTGCCCTCGCGATCGGAGCCGAAGACGATCGCGATCAGCGAGTCGGCGCCGGCGTCGGCGAAGCGGGCGACCCGCGACTCGAGCTGGTCGGGGGTGCAGGCGATGCCGCACATGTCGATCACCTCGGTCGAAAGCGCCATCGCCGCGCCGATCCGATCGCCGCCGAGGAACAGGTCCTGGACCTCGTGCGCCTCGTCGGCGAGCCCGTTCGCGGCGAGCAGGTCGACGTAGAAGTTCTTGTCCTTGGCGCCCATGCCGCCGAGATAGAAGGCGATGATCGGTCGGAGGGCGTTGCGGGCCTCGTCGAGGTCGGACTCGACCGCGACGGGCACCGTCGGCGCCACGTCGATCGCGCTGCGCTCCCGCCCCGCCTTCGCCAGCCCGGCTGCGAGCGAATCGAGCAGGCCGGCCCCGTCCTCGGGATCGAAGAAGGCCGGGATCCAGCCATCGGCGATCTCGCCGGTCAGCTCGACCGACTTCGGGCCGATCGCGCCGAGGTAGATCGGCAGCCGCTCCTGCGGCGGCTTCGCCATCAGCTTCAGCGGCTTGCCGAGCCCGAGGCCCTCAGCGGTCGGGATCTGGAAGTTGCGGCCCTCGTGGACGACCGGCTCCCGGGACCAGGCCATGCGGACGATCTCGACGTACTCGCGGATCCGCCCGAGCGAGCGCTCGAACGGGACCCCGTACCAGCCCTCCGAGACCTGCGGTCCAGAGAGCCCGAGCCCGAGCCGCATGCGGCCGCCGGAGATCACGTCGATCGTCGCGGCGGCCATCGCGGCCGCGGTCGGCTGGCGGGCCGGGATCTGCATCAGTGCCGAACCGACCTTGATCCGCTCAGTCCGGTCGGCCAGGATCGCCATGATCGAGACGACGTCGTGCCCCCAGGCCTCGGAGACCCAGACGCCGTCGAGCCCGGCCACGTCGGCAGCGACGGCGAGCGCGACCTGCTCCTCGAACGAGTACCAGGGCCAGTAGGCGACGGAGAGGTGGATCCGCACGGGTCGCGCCGCTCTATGCGGGCTT
>DATAFA010000016.1:0-1856 GCA_036257785.1 Solirubrobacterales bacterium
CCGCGAAACCGTCGGCGTCCTCGACGTCGTTGGTCAGCGGCAGGCTGCCCGCCTCGCTGATCCAGCGGATCTGCTGCTCCGGCTCGCTGAACCAGTCCATGAACTCGAGCGCGGCGGCGACCCGCTCTTCGCCGTTGTCGAAGATCGCCCAGGTGTCTGGGCCGGCGATCGTCGTGTGCTCGCCGCCGAACGAGGGCATCGAGACGATCCCGTAGTCGACCTTCGCGTCGACGTACTCGGGCAGCGTGTACGGGCCGGCGATGTTCATCGCCATCTTGCCGCTGGCGAACAGCTGCTGCATGCGCTCGCTCCCGGCCGTGCTGTCGATGTAGACCGAGCCGTCGCCGGCCGCCTGGGCGACGACGTCGAGCGCCGCCTGGCCGCTCTCGCCGTCGAAGCCGACGCTGCTGCCGTCCTCGCTGACGATGTCGCCGCCCTGCTGCCAGATCAGCGGCCAGATTCGCCAGGTCGTGTCCTCGTCCCCGGTCCCCGGCCACCCGAAGCCCGCGATTCCGGCGTCGGGATCGTTGAGCTCGGCGGCGGTCGCCAGGAAGTCGTCCCAGGTCCAGTCGTCGGTCGGATAGTCGACGCCCGCCTCGTCGAAGATCTCCTTGTTGTAGACGACCGCGAGGTTGTCGATGAACGCCGGCACCGCGCGCGGCCGGTCGTCGACGGTCACCGCCTCGGTGCCCGCGTCCACGAACCGGTCCCAGTCGAGGTCCCCGTTGTCGATCGCGTCGGTGAGGTCGACGAGCTGATCGCCGCTCGCCAGGTTGGCGAGGTCGGAGCCGTAGATGTAGGCGATGTCCGGGTAGTTGTCGGCCTGCAGGCCGGCGGTGACCTTCTGCAGCATCCGGTCGGAGTTCACCCCGCCGGAGTCCTTGGAGACGACGACGTCCGGGTGGGTCTGGTTGAACTCGTCGATCATCGTCTGCAGCAGCTCCGCCGGCCCCTGCGTCTGGCCGTGCCAGAACTCGATCTCGACCGGCTCGCCTGAGCTGGCCGCGGTGTCGCCGCCGCTGTCGTCGTCGCCTCCGCAGGCGGCGAGTGCGATCGCGGCGGACAGTGTCAGCAGGGCCGCCAGCGCTCTCGTCAGTTTCGACACGATCCTCTCCTTCGCTTAGTGGTGTCCGACGCCGGCCGGGGCCCTGAGGGCCTCGGGCAGGGCATCTCCGTGGGCGGCGGTAAGCTCGTCGCACAGGTCCCAGATCGCGTCGAGCGAGAGGCTCGCCGCGGCGTTGGGATCCAGCATCACCGCCTGGCGCACGTACTCCGGACGCCCCTCGAGAGCCGCCCGTACGGTCAGCTCGGCGACGTTGAGGTAGGTGCGGTTGAGCGCCGCCAGCTGCGGCGGCAGCTCGCCGACCCAGGTCGGGCGCACGCCGGTGGCATCGACCAGGCAGGGCACCTCGACACAGGCGTCGGCGGGCAGGTTCTCGATCAGGCCCGTGTTGCGCACGTTGCCGTAGATCACCCGCGGGCGCCCGGTCTCGATCGAGTGGATGATCTGCGGCGCGTACTCGTTGCTGGGCTCGAGCTCCAGCGGCCGCGAGGCGTTCAACAGCTCGCGGGTGCGTTCGTACTCGGCGAGGTTCTCCTCACTGCGCGAGACGTACTCGGCGACCCAGAGCCGGTGGCGCTCGATCGCCTCGTCATCGCGCATCAGCCACGGCAGGTACTCGGCCGAGTGCTCGCTCGACTCGGTCGGGAAGTAGCCGAGCCGCCGGTACATCTGCACTCGGACTCGGCGCAGCAGTTCCCGGTCGCGCTCGATCGCCTCATCGAGGCGGGGGTAGAGGTCCTCGCCGTTGCGTTCGAAGCGCAGGATGAACGCCTGGTGGTTGACGCCGGCGCCG
>DATAFA010000021.1:0-16715 GCA_036257785.1 Solirubrobacterales bacterium
AGAGACCGGTCGCGTGGAGCCCGCCGGTCAGCTCGAAGGCGGGCTGGAGGAGGTGCTCGGGCAGCGTCGCCAGCAGATCCCGGGAGACCGTCGGTCCCGGCTCGGCCAACGGCGCGTCGACGGCCACCTCCTCGATCGAGCCCTTGCCGCAGACCCCGCAGGACGACGACGTGTAGAAGCTGCGGTCGCCGGGATCGCGGCGGAGCGGCCCGGCGACTTCGATCGTGTTCGCGGCCAGGTCCGCGGGCACCCGGGCGGCCCGCGGGCCGTCGATCAGCCCCTCGCCGTGGAGGAAGCCGAGCGCGAGCTCCTCGTCGTGGCCGGGCGTCCGCATCGTCACCGCGATCGGGCGCCCGTCGACGCGGATCTCGAGCGGCTCCTCGACGGCCACCTCGTCGGCGCCGCCGTCGCGCTCGATCCGCTTGTGCATGCGGGGGTCCATCGCTGATCGTCAGCCTAGAAGGCTGAACGATCCGAGTGGCTAGCCTCCGGGGCGTGCTCCGCAAGCCGACCAAGCGCCCGACCCCCTCGAACTGGGCGAGCCTGAAGCCGTTCGGAATCGGCGAGCAGCACCCGAACAACTTCGGCGAGGTCTTCCGCGCCGGCTGGGAGAACCGCGACAGCGCCGGCCACGCCTGGCGGATCCTCAACGAGGGGGTCTGCGACGGCTGCGCGCTCGGCACGACCGGGATGAAGGACTGGACGATCCCCGGCATCCACCTCTGCAACATCCGGCTGCGGCTGCTGCGGCTGAACACGATGGGGCCGCTCGATCCGGCGCGCCTCGCCGACGTCGCCGAGCTGCGCTCGCTTCCCGGCCGCGAGCTGCGCGCGCTCGGCCGGCTGCCGGAGCCGATGCTGCGCCGCCACGGCGAGACCGGCTTCACGCCGGTCTCCTGGGAACGGGCCCTCGACCTCGCCGCTGAACGGATCGGCGCCGCGGGCCCCGATCGCTGCGGGTTCTTCCTGACCAGCCGCGGCATGTCGAACGAGAGCTACTACGCGGCCCAGAAGGCGGTCCGAGCGATCGGCACGAACTCGATCGACAACGCCGCCCGGGTCTGCCACTCGCCGAGCACGTTCGCGCTCAAGGACGCCCTCGGCGTCGGCGCGACGACCTGCTCCTACTCCGACTGGATCGGCACCGACGTCGTCGTCTTCATCGGCTCCAACGCCGCCAACAACCAGCCGGTGACGATGAAGTACATCCACGTCGCCAAGAAGGCGGGGACGAAGGTGATCGTCGTCAACCCGTTCCGCGAGCCCGGGATGGAGAGCTACTGGGTCCCCTCGAAGCCCGAGAGCGCCCTCTTCGGGACGAAGATCGCCGACGAGTTCTTCACCGTCAACACCGGTGGCGACATCGGCTTCCTGGTCGGCGCGCTCAAGCACCTGATCGAGATCGGCGGCATCGACGAAGGATTCGTCGATGCTCACACCGACGGTTTCGATGCGGTCACGGAGATTGCCGCGGCGGCGAGCTGGGAGGACATCGAGGCCGTCGCAGGCACGACCCGCGAGCGGATCGGCGAGTTCGCCTCGCTCCTCGCCGGCGCTCGCAACGGGGTGATCGTCTGGAGCATGGGCGTCACCCAGCACGAGCGCGGCGAGGACAACGTGCGGGCGCTCGTCAACCTGGCGCTGGCGCGTGGCTGGGTGGGCCGCGAGGGCTGCGGGCTGATGCCGATCCGCGGCCACTCCGGCGTCCAGGGCGGCGCGGAGATGGGTTGCTACGCGACCGCGTTCCCCGGTGGCGCCGAGATCAACGAGGCCAACGCCGCCGCCCTGTCGGAGCGCTGGGGATTCGAGGTGCCGGCGGGCCCCGGCCTGACCGCGCCGGCGATGATCGACGCCGCCGGGCGCGGCGAGCTCGACGTCCTGTTCGCCTCCGGCGGCAACTTCCTCGACGTGCTACCCGACCCGGATTCGGTCGCGACGACGCTCGGGCGGCTGCCTCTGCGAGTCCACATGGACATCGTCGCCTCCTCGCAGATGCTCGTCGATCCGCCGCCCGGCGGCGCCGTCCTGATCCTCCCGGCGGAGACCCGTTACGAGGCCCGGGGCGGGGTGACCGAGACGAGCACCGAGCGCCGGGTCATCTTCAGCCCCGAGATCGAGGCCGGCCGGATCCCCGAGGCGCGGCCGGAGTGGTCGGTGTTCTCCGACCTCGCAGCCCGCGTCCGCCCCGAGCTCACCGAGCGGATCCGCTTCTCCGGCACGGCCGCGATCCGGGCCGAGATCGCCGAGGTGGTGCCGCGCTACGAGCCGATCGCGGGGCTTCGGGAGGCCGGCGACTCGTTCCAGTGCGGCGGCCCGCTCCTGCCGGAGGGCACCGAGTTCCCGACCGCCGACGGGCGAGCCCACTTCGTTCCCGTTGCCGTCCCCGAGCCGGTGCCGGCCGACGGTCGCTTCGCCGTCTCGACCCGTCGCGGCAAGCAGTTCAACTCGATGGTCCAGGAGCGCGCCGACACGCTCACCGGCGCCGTCCGCGACGCGGTCCTGATCGCCGCTGCCGATGCCGAGCGGCTCGGCGTCGGCGACGGCGACGCGGTGCTGTTGCGAAGCGAGCACGGCGAGCTCCGCTGCACGGTGCTGTCGGCAGCGATCGCGCCGGGCAACCTCCAGGTCCACTGGCCGGAGGGAAACGTGCTGATCGGCGACCGGCGCTCGCCGCAGGCCGACGTGCCCGACTACAACGCGCGGGTCGAGCTCGTGCTGCTCTGACCCCGGAGCGTGGCCTCGATCCTTGCAAGGTCCCCGGGATCATTGACGTTGCTGAACATCACCGCCGGGTCGCCGAAGCGACGCAGCTCCCCCGTCGTGATCACCTCGGGCCCGAGCTCGGTCACGATCCGCGTCAGCGGTCCACCGGCCGCAAGGCCGGCACGCAGGGGCTCGATCAGGGCCGGGCCGTAGCGGGCGGCGAGCGGCTGCGGGCGAGGGTCGGCGGGGAGGACCAGATCCGCGTCGCGCCCGGCCAGCTCGGCGATCAGCGCCGCCGGCACGAGCGGCATGTCGCAGGCGAGAACGACGACCGGTGCGCCCGCGTGCCCGAGCGCGGCGACGATCCCGGTCAGCGGGTGGATCGGCTCGGCCGGCTCCTCGAGCACCTCGCAATCGAGCGGCGGCAGCTCCGATCCGGGCTTGGCGAAGACGAGCGGCTCCAGCCCCGCTTTCCGGGCAGCGGCGATCGGATAGCCGATCAGCGGTCGCCCGGCGAGGGTGAGCGGCGCCTTCGGCCGCCCCATCCGGCGGCTCCGACCGCCCGCCATGATCGCCGCTCGCGTGGCCCTCATCGGGGTCCAGTCTCGCAGCGATCGGGGATGATCCGGCGATGGCCCTGATCGACATCGACTCGGCCCGCTCGCTCGTGCTCGAGCGGGTCCGGGCGACCGAGCCCGAGGATGTCCCGCTTCGGGCCGCATGTGAGCGCCGCCTGGTCACCGCGGTCACCGCGGCCGTCGACGTTCCCGGCTTCGACAACTCGGCGATGGACGGCTACGCGGTGCGGGCCGCCGACACCGCCGGCGCCGCCCCCGACTCGCCCCGCGAGCTGCGGCTCGCCGCCGAGTCCCGGGCCGGTCACCCGGCCGCGATGGCCGCCGGAGCCGGCGAGGCGATCGCGATCTCGACCGGGGCGATGGTCCCCGCCGGCGCCGACGCGGTCGTCCGGGTGGAGGACACCGAGCGGCGGGGCGACGTCGTCGCGGTCGCCGCGGCCGTGGCGGCGGGTGCGTGCATCCGCCGACGCGGCGAGGACATCCGCTCCGGAGACGAGCTGCTCACCGCCGGGACCGCTCTCGGGGCGGCCGAGCTCGGCGCGCTGGCCGCCGCCGGGATCGCGGTGGTCCGCTGCGCCGCCCGCCCACGGGTCGCCGTCCTGCTCACCGGCGACGAGCTCGTCGAACCCGACCGGGAGCTCGGTCCCGGCCAGATCCACGATTCCAATGCCTACGCGGTCCCTCCGCTCGCCACCGCGACCGGGGCCGAGGTCGGCTTCGTCGAGGTGATCGGCGATGACCGCGAGACGACCGCGATGGCGATCGAGCGCGGCCTCAGGGACGATGCCCTCGTCGTCTGCGGTGGCGTCTCGGTCGGCGAGCACGACCACGTCCGCCCGGCGCTCGAGTCGCTCGGCGTCGAGCAGGTCTTCTGGGGCGTCTCGCTGCGGCCCGGCAAGCCGACCTACTTCGGGGTCGCCCGCTCCGGCGCCCTCGTCTTCGGCCTTCCCGGCAACCCGGTCTCGGCGATGGTCACCTTCCTGCTCTTCGTCCGCCCGGCGCTGCTCGCCATGCAGGGCGCCGATCCCGGAAATCGCTCACTGACCGCCCGGCTGACCTCGCCCTACACCAAGGTCCGCGGCCGTGCCGAGGCGATCCGCGTCCGGGTCGAGGCCGGTGTGTCGGGCTGGGAAATCACGCCGACCGGTCCCCAGGGCTCGCACGTCCTGACCTCGATGCTCGGCGCCGACGGCCTCGCGTTCGCCGCGGCCGACGTGGTCGAGCTGGCCGCCGGGACCGAGCTCCCGGTGGAGCTGCTGCGGTGAACGGCGCTAGCCTCGGCGCGATGGAGGTGATGAGAGTCGACGTGCGCCTGTTCGCGATCCTCCGCGAGCGCGCCGGCCGTGAGCGCGTGTCGATCGAGCTCGAGCCCGGCGCCACGGTGGCGGACGCGATCGGCGTCCTCGCCGAGCATGCCGCCCTGACCGGCATCCTCGACCGCCTGCCGGTGACGATGGCCGTCAACCGCGACTACGCCTCCGCCGAGACCGTGCTCCACTCCGGCGACGAGCTGGCGCTGATCCCCCCGGTGAGCGGCGGCGCCGCCGACGTCCACAGCCGGGTCAGCGCCGAGCCGCTGTCGCTGGAGCGGATCTCGGCGCTCGTCGTCCGGCCCGGCGCCGGCGCGATCGTCACCTTTCAGGGCGTCACCCGCGAGGTCGACCGGCTCGAGTACGAGGCCTACACCGAGATGGCCGAGGAGCGCATCGCCGCGATCCTCGCCGAGTGCCGCGAGCGCCACGGCCTCGAGGCCGCCGCCGCCGAGCACCGGACCGGCAGCGTCCCGCTCGGCCAGCCGAGCGTCGTCGTCGCCGTCGCCGCGGCTCATCGCGGCGAGGCGTTCGCGGGGGCCCGCGAGGCGATCGACCGGATCAAGGCCGAGGCGCCGATCTGGAAGCAGGAGATCGAAGGAGGTGAGTCGCGATGGGTGGAAGGCCGGAATCCGGCCCGGCCGGGCTGACCCACCTCGGCCCCGACGGCGCGGCCCGGATGGTCGACGTCGGTGCCAAGGCGGAGAGCGAGCGGCGCGCCGTCGCCGAGTCCCGCGTCCGCATGGAGTCGGCGACCGCGCGAGCGGTCGTGGCCGGCGACGGGCCCAAGGGGGACGTGCTGGGGACCGCCCGGATCGCCGGGATCAACGCCGCCAAGCAGGCGGGGACGCTCGTGCCGCTCGCCCACCCGTTGCCGCTCAGCTTCGCCGACGTCCGGGCCGAGGTCGACGCCGAAGCCGGCCTCGTCGTCATCACCGCCGAGGCCCGCTGCATCGGGCGGACCGGCGTCGAGATCGAGGCGATGGCCGCCGCATCGATCGCCGCGCTCACCGTCTACGACATGGTCAAGGCGATCGAGCGCGGAGTCGAGATCGAACGGGTCCGGCTGCTCCACAAGAGCGGTGGCAAGAGCGGCGAGTGGAACGCCGATGGCTGATGCGCCCCGGGCGGCGATCCTGACGATCAGCTCGTCGCGGGCCGCGGGCACCGCCGACGAGGATCTCAGCGGCGAGGGCCTCGCCGCCCTCGCGGCCGGGATCGGGGCCGAGGTCGTCGCCCGCGACCTGATCGCCGACGACCGCGACCTGATCGCCGACCACCTCCGCCACCTCTGCGACGAGGTCGGCTGCGAGCTGCTGCTGACGAGCGGTGGCACCGGATTCGCGCCCGACGACGTCACCCCCGAGGCGACGCGCGCGGTCGCCGACCGCGAGGCGCCGGGGATCGCCGAGGCGATGCGGTTCGCGTCCCGCGAGCACACGCCGCACTGGATGCTCTCCCGCAACGTCGCCGCCATTCGCGGCAGCACGCTGATCGTCAACTTCCCCGGCAACCCGAAGGCGATCGCCGAGTCGGGGGAGGCGATCGCTCCGGCCCTGCCGCACGCCCTGAGGCTGCTGGCCGGGGAGTCCTCCACCCACTGATCCCTCTCGGGGTCGTGTCGGGCTCAGCGGCGGCCGACGCGACCGGCGAGGACCTCGCGGTCGACGTCGGTGAGCACCTCGACGAGCTCCGGCGGGCCGGACTCCCCGACCACGATCATCGAACCGGGCCAGAACGGGCTCTGCGGAACCGCGCGGCCGAGCAGCGCCGCGGCGTAGAGCCAGTTGCCGGTGTTGTGGAGGGTGACGCCGTTGCGCCGCCAGGGCGGCGGGTTCGGCCCGCCCGCGTCGGCGGACAGCGAGCCGCGGCGGTGGATGTGGCCGAAGATCACGTGCTCGGCCTCGATTCCGAGCCGGTCGACGACGACGTGCATGGCATCGACCCCGGCGCGGCCGATCTCGGCAGTCGAGAAGTCGCGCTTGAAGCGACCGAACCCGGCGCGCTCGAGTCCCCGCAGGGTCGCCGGGATCACCGCCGATCCGAGCAGCTTGCCGCGGATCGTCCGCGCCCTGCCGGAGGCGCCGCCGATCGTCTCCCAGATTCGCAGCGCCGCCGAGCGGCCGTCCGGACTGCCCCCGACGCTCCGCCCGCCCTGGGCGAGGCTGAAGATGAGGTCGTAGACGGGCGCGTGGACCTGCTCGTAGTCGTTGGCGGACTGACGTCGCCCGGTCGGCGTGCCGCCGAGCCGGTCGACCGTGGCGACCGAGAGCCGCTCGATCGTCGGCAGCGTGACGTGGCTGTCGAGGTAGTGACCGTGGGTGGCGTAGACGTCGTCGCGGACCCAGATGCCGGGGTAGCGGATCTCCAGCCGGGCCCGGCCGAGCCAGTCGGCGATCGTGGCGACCGCGGGGTGCGGCTCGACCACGAGCTCGTCGAGCGCGGCCGGGCGCTCGCCATCGCCGGCGCGCTCGAGCCAGGAGCCGAGCAGCCGGTGGTCGTGGTTGCCGGGGACGAGCACGACGTCGCGGTCCGCGAATGCACTGCCGACGGCCTCGAAGAACTCGCGGGTCTCGCCGAGCGACTCGCCGATCGGACCGTCGCGAAGCTCGACGATGTCGCCGAGCAGGACGAGCCGCTCGGCGCCGGCGCGATCGAATGCCTCGAGGAGCCGCTCCCGCATCGCCGGCCGGCGCAGGACGTCATGGCCCGAGCTGGCGCCGAGGTGGAGGTCGGATATCAGGACGGTGACGGGCATCAGGTCTGGATCCTCGCAACTTCGATCGCCGGGGAGCCGCGGCCGGATCACCGCCGGCGCGGTGCGGCCGGCCCCGAGTAGACTCGCCGACGGGAAATGGAGAGCGTCACGTCAACGGGTGCGGCAGCCCACACGACGACGAACGGAGCCGGCATCGCGGTCGAGAATCCCGCAACCGGCGAGACGCTGGCGACCGTACCCGACCTCGGCCGCACCGACGTCGAGTCCATCGTCGCCGCGGCCCGCGCCGCCCAGCCGGGCTGGTGGGCGGCCGGGTTCGATGAGCGCTCCCGCGTCCTGATGGCGGCCCGGGCCTGGATGGTCGCCAACGGCGATCGCGTCGTCGAGACGATCTGCGGCGAGACGGGCAAGCCCGCCGACGAGACGATGTTCGCGGAGCTCGGCTACGGGGTCTCGGCGCTCGAGTTCTGGGCCAAGCACGCCTCCTCGATGCTGGCCGACGAGATCGTCGCGACCGCCTCGCCCTCGGTCCGCGGTGGCCGCAAGCTCAAGGTCCGCTACGAGCCGGCCGGCGTGATCGGCGTCATCGGCCCCTGGAACTTCCCGCTGATCAACTCCTTCGGAGACTGCATCCCGGCGCTGATGGCCGGCAACGCCGTCGTCCTCAAGCCCTCCGAGGTGACGCCGCTGACCTCGATGCTGATGGCCGAGATGCTCGCCGAGGCCGGCACGCCCGAAAGCGTCTTCACGGTGGCGACCGGGACCGGCGGCACCGGCGCCGCCCTGGTCGACCTCGTCGACTACGTGATGTTCACGGGCTCGGTCGCGACCGGCAAGAGGGTGATGGCCCAGGCGGCCGAGACTCTGACGCCGGTCAGCCTCGAGCTCGGCGGCAAGGACCCGATGATCGTCCTCTCCGACGCCGACATCGAGCGCGCCGCCAACGCCGCCGTCAGCTACGGACTCAACAACAGCGGCCAGGTCTGCATCTCGGTCGAGCGGATCTACGTCGAGGACGCGATCCACGACGAGTTCGTCGATCGCCTCGTGGCGAAGGTCGAGGCGCTGCGGCAGGGTCCGCCCGGCGAGCTCGGCAGCGTCGACGTCGGCGCGATCATCTTCCCGCCCCAGCTCGAGCTGATCGACGCCCACGTCCGCGACGCGGTCGATCGCGGTGCCGAGCTGAGGACCGGCGGCCGGGTCGGCGCCGGGCCGGGTCGCTTCTACGAGCCGACGGTGCTGACCGGAGTCGACCACTCGATGCTCTGCATGACCGAGGAGACGTTCGGGCCGACCCTGCCGGTGATGAGGGTCGCCGACGCCGAGGAGGCCGTCGCCCTCGCCAACGAGGGCAGCTACGGCCTCCAGGCATCGGTCTGGACCCGCGACACCGTCCACGGCGAGGAGATCGCCCGGCGGGTCGAGGCGGGGGTCGCGTGCGTCAACGACGCGCAGCTGAACTACGCGGCGCTGGAGCTGCCGATGGGGGGCTGGAAGCAGTCCGGGCTCGGCTCCCGCCACGGCGCCGAGGGGATCCGCAAGTACACGCGCCGGCAGTCGCTCCTCGTGACGCCCGGCTACGCGCCCGCCCGCGAGGTCCACATGTTCCCCTACGTCGGCGAGGTCACCGCGCAGGTGTCCGAGGCGCTCTCCGCATATGCCGCCAGCGAGCTCTTCGACGACGCCCGGCGGGCGACGCTGGCGGCGCTCTGCGACACCTGGGTGCCGTCGCTCGACCCGCCCGACGGCGAGGACCCGACCGGCTTCTGGGCGCGCTCGGCGAGCGACTACTCGGTGCCGATGGCGGTCGAGCTGGCCCTCCTGCAATCGGCGGCGCCGGCCGAGCAGCTCGCCGGGCTCCGCGACCTCCTCGACGCCCTCGCGGACGAGGGCATGGCGGCCGCGGTCCCGCAGGAGACCCGCGAGGCGATCGTCGCAGCGTTCATGGCCGACCCCGAGGCGGCGGCCGGGCTCGACGCCCTCCGCGGCGCCTGCCTGTCGCTGCATTACGCGCTGCCGGACGCCGGCACCGGGATCAACCCGAACTGGCCCGGGATCGGCTATCCCGGGCCGCAGGCGCTGCCGAAGCCGGCTGCGGAGGTCGAGCGGCCGATCGCTCCGATCGTTCCGGACGAGCCGCACCTGGTCCTGACGGCCGACGCCGTCGTCGTCGGCTCGGGGGCCGGGGGAGGGGTGATCGCCGCCGAGCTCGCAGCCGCCGGCAAGCAGGTCTGCGTGCTCGAGATGGGCGGCTATCACGACGAGTCCGAGTTCAACGGCCTCGAGCTCTGGGCCTACCAGCACGTCTTCCTCAACGGCGGCCCGTTCGCGACCGCCGAGGGCCAGGTCTCGATCCAGGCCGGCTCGGCCTTGGGGGGCGGCACCGTCGTCAACTGGACGAACTGCCTGCGGACGACCGATCACGTCCGCTCCGAGTGGGCCGAGCATGGGCTCGAGGGCATCGACGGGCCCGACTACGACGCCGACATGGACGCCGTCTGGGCGCGGCTCGGCGTCACCGCGGAGTGCAGCGACCTCAATGGCCCGCACCGGCTGCTCGAGAAGGGGTGCGAGGCCCGCGGCCTCGACTTCCGAGGGATCACCCGCAACACCGACCCCGCCACCTACGACCCGGTCACGGCCGGCTACCTGGGCTTCGGCGACCAGTCCGGCTCGAAGCGCTCGACCGCGAAGACCTATCTCGCCGACGCCGCCGCGCGCGGGGCCGACTTCTTCGTCCACTGCCGGGTCGAGCGGATCATCGTCGAGAACGGCCGCGCCGCCGGCGTCGAGGCGATCTACCTCGATCCCGACGGCCGCACCGCAGCGGTCACCGTGAAGGCGCCGACCGTGGTCGTCGCCTGCGGCTCGATCGAGTCGCCGGCGCTGTTGCTGCGCAGCGGCATCGGCGGCGCCGCCGTCGGTGACAACCTGCGCCTGCATCCGACGAGCGTCGTGTTCGGCTACCACGAGGAGGCGCAGGACCCGTGGTGGGGTCCACCGCAGGCCGCCCTCTCCCACGAGTACGCGGACGTCGAGGACGGCTACGGCTTCCTGATCGAGTGCGCGCAGCACACGACCGGGCTGACGGCCGCCGCGCTTCCCTGGCGTTCGGGCCGCGACCACAAGGAGGGGATGGCCAAGTACCCGCGCGGTGCCGGCTTCGTCAACGTCACCCGCGACCGCGGCCACGGCCGGGTGACGATCGATGGCGGCGGCCGACCGGTCCTCCACTACCCGGTTCGCGACGAGCTCGACATCGCCCACCTGCACCGCGGAATCGCCGAGATGGCTCGGATCATGGACGCCGGCGGCGTCGAGGAGATGCAGGCGCTGAGCCGGCTGGCGCCGGTCTGGCGCCGCGGCGACGACATCGAGGAGTTCATCGCCGCGCTCGGGGAGCTCTCGATCCCCGACCGGGAGATCGGCCTCTTCAGCGCTCACCAGATGGGAAGCTGCCGGATGGGCGCCGATCCCGCGAGGTCGGTGGCGGGCCCGTGGGGCGAGCTGCACGACGTCGCGGGCGTCTGGATCGGTGACGCGAGCGCCTTTCCCACTGCCTCCGGCACCAATCCGATGTTCACGATCATGGCGCTCGCCCGCCGGACCTCGAGGGCGATCCTGGCGGGCTGAGGAAGGGCGGCGATGGCAGCCCCGAAGTTGACCGTCGCCGTCACCGGGCCGACCGGCGACATCGGCCTCGCCGCCCTGCAGGCGCTCGACTCCTCCGCGCAGGTCGGCAAGGTGATCGGGATGGCGCGGCGGCCGTTCGAACCGGCCGAGCACGGCCTCTCCGACAAGGTCGTCTACCAGCGCGGCGACGTCCTCGACCGCCCGTCGGTCGACGCCCTCGTCAGCGGCGCGGACGTCGTCGTCCACCTCGCCTTCATCATCATCGGCGACCCCGGCGAGGCGCAGCGGATCAACACCGAGGGCAGCCGCAACGTCTTCGAGGCCGCCGTCGCCGCGGGCGCCGAGCGGCTCGTCTACACGTCCTCGGTCGCCGCCTACGGCTTCCACGCCGACAACCCGCAGCCGCTCACCGAGGAGGTTCCCGCGCGCGGCAGCGAGGACTTCTACTACTCCGCCCACAAGGCCGAGCTCGAGGGCGTCCTCGACGACTGCGTCGCCGGCTCCGGGACCGAGGCCTACGTCTTCCGGCCCTGCATCGTGGCCGGCGCCGGGGCAACGACGCTGATCGAGACGACCGTGCGGATGCTTCCCGTCTACGGGCAGCTCCGGCTCTTCCGGCGGGCCATCGACCAGCTGCCGTTCATCGCCCCCGTCCTGCCCGACCCCGGGATCGAGTTCCAGCTCGTCCACACGCTCGACGTTGCGGCCGCGCTCCGCTCCGCCGTCGAGGGGGCAGGCGCTCCCGGCCGCTACAACCTCGCCGGCCCGGGGTCGATGAGCGTCGCTCGGATGGCGCGAGCCTGCGGCTGGTGGTCGGTGCCCGTCCCCGGCGCCGCGGTCGTCGCCCTGAGCGACGTCGCGACCCGGATCCCCGGCCTGCCGCCCGAGGTCGAGTGGCTGAACGCGTTCCGCGAGCCGACGCTGATGGAGACCCGCAAGGCCCGCGAGGAGCTCGGGTGGGATCCCGACTGGGACGCCGACGCGACGCTCCGCGAGACCGTCGCCGGCGCCCGCGAGTCCGGCATCCTCTAGCCGCTCAGCTCTCCGCTGGCTCGGGTCGCGGCTCCTTGCCGCCGCCACCGCGGCTCGTCCAGCGCAGCCGCCGCTTCGCCAGGTCCGACCCGGGCTCGGGCAGCAGCGCCTGACTGAGCGGCGTCGCCGTGATCCCGTGCACGAGGATCGAGACGAGGACGCAGACGAAAGCCGTCCAGACGATCACGTTCGTCGCCGGCCCGGGCAGCTGGACGGCGCCCGCCGCGATCGCCGCGTAGTAGATCGACCCGATCCCGCGGACGCCGAACCAGGCGAGGAAGAAGCGCTCCCGGTAGGGGACGTTGCGCGAGCCGGTCGTCGCGATCGCCACCGAGAGCGGTCGGATCACGAGCAGCAGGACCGGCACGAGCAACCAGCCCGACCAACCGGGCGCCTCGAGGCCGCTGATCGAGAGCATGCTGCCGAACAGCAGGATCACCGTCAGCTCGCCGATCTTCTCGACCGTCTCGGCGCCCTCGTGGACCCGGCCGTTGATCTCGTGGGACCGCTCGTAGCGGCGGAAGGCGACGCCGCCGGCGAAGGCGGCGATGAATCCGTAGGCGCCGGCGGTCTCGGTGAGGCCGTAGATCAGCAGGACCGTCGGGATCGCCAGCCACCCGTCGAAGGTCGGCGAGAGGAGGCGGCTGTTGCGCAGGCGCACCGTCAGCGCCGCAACCCCGAAGCCGACGAGAACGCCGATCAGCAAGCCGACGCCGAGCGCGTAGACGACGTCCGCGAGGAGCCAGTCGGCGATCCAGTCCGTGCCGCCGGGGTCGAGGATGAACAGGCCGGCGAAGATGAACGGGAAGGCGAGGCCGTCGTTCATGCCCGCCTCGCCGGTGATCGAGAAGTTCGGCTCCTGCTCCTCCTCGTCGCCGGGTGGGCCGACGCCGATGTCGCCGGCCAGGACCGGATCGGTGGGTGCGAGGATCGCGCCGAGGATCACGGCCGCCCCGAGCGACAGGCCCATCACCTCGTGCCCGAACAGGGCGACGCCGGCGATCGTCAGCGGCATCGCGATGAGCAGCAGCCTGGCGACCCCCGACCAGGAACGCCTCGTGAAGGCGCGATCGAGCTTCAATCCGGCCCCGAACAGGGCGATGATGAGGGCGAGCTCGCTGACCCGCTCGATCAGCTCGGCGTCCTCGACGGGCTCGAGCCAGTTCAGCCCGATCAGCTCGATCGCGAGCGCGGCGCCGGCGCCGAGTCCCAGGTAGATGATGCTCGCCGAGAACGCCCGGTCGTCCTGGTGGGAGAGGGCGCCGATCGCGGCGAAGAGCGCCACCGCGCAGAAGATCAACCCGATCGCGTAGAGATCGGCGAAGGCGAAGCCGCGCCCGGCGGCGGTGATCATCGGGATTGCGATCGGATCCATCTCAGGGGCGACCCTTGTGGAGCCGCGGACGGAGAAGGGTCGCAAACCCGGGCGACATGCCCCGGCCCCGCGGCGAATCAGAGGCCCTCCGGCGCCCCGAAGAAGCGGGATGCTATGTTCCGTTTCTAGGCGTTCGGTGTCGTTCCCCCGCGGCATCGGACGCCTTATTTCTGGCCTTCCGGGCCGGCCCGGGCGTTGTTAAACTGCCCGTCCCTCGCCGCTATCGTCTAGGGGACTAGGACGCCGGATTCTCAGTCCGGAAACCGGGGTTCGAATCCCCGTAGCGGTACTCGCTGGAGCGCTTGGGAGGGAGCTTTCCAGGAGACCGGAGGGGGATGTGGGAAGCCCTGCGGGAAACCGTAGCGGAGCGAGATGGTGAGTCTTGACCTCGACCGGCTCCGGCATGCTCGCGATCTGCTCTCTTGCGTTATCCCCTTGGCGAGAGATACTGCGAGGGCGATGTCGCAGGAGTGGGTTGAGCTCGTCCGGGGCGGATTCGAGGCCGCGAAGCGTGGTGACCTGGCCGCGTTCGACGGATTGGTGACACCGGACGTGGTGATGGTCCAGCCTCCTGAGGTTCCCGATGCGAAGTCCTACGAGGGCTGGGGAGCCATCGCCGAGGCCATGGACGACTGGCCGAACCAATGGGAAGACTTCCGCATGGACCTGATCGAGATCATCGACGCAGGGGGCGAGGTAGCAGTAAGCGTGACGCGCCAGCGAGGGCGAGGGCGAGGGAGCGGGATCGAGATGGACTTCGAGGTCTTCTACGTGTCGCGAGGGCGCAACGGGAGACTGGCGCGGATGGAGATGTTTTTCACCCGGGAACAGGCCCTCGAAGCTGCCGGGCTGCCGGGGTAGGCGATGTCGCGGGAGAACGTGGAGAGAGTTCGCCAGGGCTTCGATCGCTTCGTGGCCACTGGGCGAACCGATCCCGACATCGCCTCGACGGTTTTCGTGTGGGACATGTCCAACTTCGACGGCTGGCCCGAGCGGCAGACCTACGAGGGTGACGACGAGGTGCAGGGCTTCCTCGAGGATTGGACAGGCGCCTGGGACGATTGGGGGCTCGAGCTTGATGCCCTTCTCGACGCAGGCGACAAGGTCGTCGCTCTGGTGCGCCAGCGCGGGAAATCGAAATCGTCTGGGATGCCCGTCGAAATGTCGTTCGCAATGGTCTGGACGTTTCGCGATGGCAGGCAGACCCGCATGGACATGTACTCGGACCGTGCCGAGGCCTTCGAAGCCGCCGGGCTGTCGGAGTAGGCGATGTCGCGGGAGAACGTGGAGATCGTGCGATCGATCTTCGCGGCGTGGCGGCGTGGCGACTTCCGCTCCGTCGAGTGGGCGCACCCGCAAATCACTTTCGTAGTCGCCGACGGCCCTGCCGCTGGAACCTGGAGCGGAGTGGCGGCGATGGCGGAGGCGTGGCGCGAAGCCCTCAGCGCCTTTGAGCATTTGCGGACCGAGGCCGATGAGTACCGAGAGCTCGACGATGAGCGGGTGTTCGTGCTCATGCACCTCAGCGGGCGCGGCAGGACCAGCGGCCTGGAGGTCGGGAACGTACAGATGAACGGCGCGAACCTGTTCCACCTTCGCGACGGCAAGGTGACGAGGCTCGTCCTGTACTGGGACCGCCAGCACGCTCACCCCGACGTCGGGCTGTCGGAGTAGGCGGTGTCGGAGGAGAACGTGGCGATAGCGAGGCGGGCGAACGCTGCTTTCAACAGAGGTGATGTGGACGCGGCGTTGGAACGGTTCGCGCCTGACGCGGAGCTTCAGGACCTGCTTAACGCCCCCGATCAATCGATCAGGGTGCAGGGCGTCGAGGCCATTCGTGAAACGTGGACGCTCTGGATCGACGCCTTTGATGAGCTTCGGGCTGATGTCGACGAATACATCGACGCGGGCAGCACGGTGATCGGCGCTGTTCATTGGCACGGTCAAGGGAAGGCGAGCGGGGTGTCCATCGACATGCACCAGTTCGACGCCTACGAGTTCCGCGACGGGACGATCATCCGAGTCAGCTTGGGGTTCAGGTCGAGAGCTGAGGCCCTGGAAGCCGTCGGGTTGTCGGAGGAGGCGACGTCGCAGGAGAACGTCGAGAGTGTCTTGCGGGGCGTTGATGCGTTCAATCGGCGCGACGTCGAGGCGTTCGCGGCGCTTGGGACCCCGGACGTCGAGGTAGTGCCGATGCGAGCTGCAGTAGAGGCAATCTCGTATCGAGGACCCGAAGGCGTCGCCCAGTTCTTTGCCGAAACCGACGAGATTTGGGACGCCATCTCGGTCGAGCTGAGTGAAAGTCCCACCCAGGTCGATGACAGGACCATCTATGCCTCTGGCCGTTTGAGGGGACGCGGACACGACAGCGGCATAGATGTCGATATGGAGGTCGCGTGGGTGTTTCGCTTCCGCGACGGATTGATTTCCAGCAGTCGCACTTATGCCGACGTCGCACGGGCCCGCGAGGACGCCGGCCTGTCGGAGTAGGCGATGTCGCTGGAGAACGTCGAACTGACCAAACGTGCGCTTGAGGCTTACAACCGCCGAGACGTGGACGCCCTCTTGGAGGACCTCGATCAAAGCATCGAGTTGCACCCGGCACTCCCGTGCTCCTCCCGGTGAGGCGACCGTCTATCGGGGATACCGCGGCATCCGCGATTTCTTCCGGGAGACCGGCGACGTGCTTGACAGGGTCTACGTCGAGTACTCGGAGATCCGTGACCTTGGGGACCAGGTCGTGGCCGTCGGCACCATCCGCACCCGTGGTAAGGCGAGCGGGGTCGAGACCGATTCGCCATCGGCACCGTGATCGATTTCAGGGACGCAAGGCGATCCGGATTCGGACCTACCTGGCCCACCAAGAAGCTTTCGAAGCCGCCAGGCTGTTGGAGTAGGTGATGTCGCAGGAGAACGAAGAGGTCGTGCGGAGCTTCTATCGGGCGTGGGCTCGCGGCGAGGTTCCGGGACCAACGGAGCTGATGGAGCCGGAAATCGAGTACGTCAACCCCGCCGGGGCCGTAGAGCCTGGGACCCGACGCGGGCTCGCCGCATTCAGCACCGCGGTAGTAGCCGTCTTCGACGGGTGGGAGAGCTGGCAGATGGAGCCGGAGCAGTTCGCATGCACCGCCGATCAGGTGGCCGTGCTGGTGCGGTATCGGGCACGCGGGAAGGGGAGTGGCATCGAAATGGAGGGCCGGGAGTCGGCCTTGTGGACCCTTCGGGACGGAAGGGTCACCCGATATGCGTGGTTCCACGAGCCGGCGGAGGCCTTCAGGGTCGCCGGGCTGTCGGAGTAGGCGATGTCGGAGGAGAACGTGGAGATCGTGCGGAATGCCTTCGAAGTGATCTACGGCTCGACGAGC
>DATAFA010000030.1:0-1572 GCA_036257785.1 Solirubrobacterales bacterium
CTCCGGCGAGCTCGGCCCGAAGATCCGGATGTTTGACTCGGCGCGGAAGCAGGGCGGGAAGAACATCAAACCCTGGATGTGGTCGAGGTGGAGGTGGGTGAGGAGGATGTTGATCCGCGGCAGGTCCGGCGGCAGTGAGAAGCCGAGCGTGCGGATGCCGGTACCGGCGTCGAGGATCAGCGTCTCGCCGCTCGCCAGCGTCAGCTCGACGCAGGAGGTGTTGCCGCCGTAGCGGTTCATCTCCGGCCCGGGGGCGGGAACCGAGCCGCGGGCACCCCAGATCCGGACCCTCAACGCGTCACCTCGTGGCGGCCGGTGGTGACCTCACGGGCGACCTGCTCGTCGACCGGCCAGAAGATGACCATCACCCCGGAGGCGCCGCTGGCGGCGCCGACGATCGGCATCGCGCTCGCCGCGATCCGGTGCATGACGCCGTCGGCGGAGCGGACCGAGAACTCGTCGTGGGCGGGACGGCCCTCGCTGAGCGCCCGGGTGAGCGGCAGCTCGTCGAAGGCGAGCGGCTCGTCGTTCTCGTCGAACGGGCCGAAGCGGCGCGTCCACTCGTCGAGGTCGAGCTGGCCGGTGTCCTCGAACGGGCGGCCGATCAGCGCGCCGGCACCCTCGTTGTAGAACAGGAGCGTCCCGTCCTTCGCGACGAGGAAGGCCGGTGTCGTGACGCTCGTCAGGAGGTTCCGGGCCAGGATCAGCTCGAGCGGTTTCTGCGGGCCGGACATCGGTCGCAGCATTGTTCCACCGATTGCGACTTTCGTCACCAGGGCGGGGCCGCCCGGCAAACGGGCGACCAGGCGACGGTCGCGACGAGAGTCCCGGGGGAGCCCCCCGGAGGGGTCAGCTCATCTTGCCGATCTTGAAGATCTTCGTGCCGCAGTCCGGGCAGGTGCCCGTGATCGCGGGACGACCGTTCTTCATCGTGATCTGCTCGGGGTCCTTGATCTCGACCTTCTTGCGCTCTTTGACGCAGTAACCCTCCGGCATGGTCGTCTCTCCTTCCGGGCGCGGAGCGCCCTGATTCGAGGCGATGATCGTGCCGGACGGCACAATCACCTGACGACGGGCACTGTAGAGCGGTTTGCGGACGTCACCGCCGGGAGCGGCGGATCAGCCGCCGCCGCTGTTGAGGTCGCCGATCTGGCTGCGGAGGTCGTCGATGTCGTCCTCGATGACGCCGATTCGCTTGTCGGAGGCGTCCTGGGAGGCGGCGAGGTCGTCGACCTGGCCCTCGAGCGCGCCGAGCCTGTCCTCGATCGCGGCGGTGTCGGTCGTCGGTGCCGTCATGGCTGCGGTGCCCTGCAGGGTCGCGATCTCCTGCTCGAGCTTGGCGATGTCGTCGCTGCTCGCCGCGTTGTCGCGGGCGTCGATGGCGAGCACTACCGCGACGATCGAGCAGGCGAGGGCGAGCAGGGCCGCCGCCAGCGTCAGGTAGGTGCGAAGGCCGATCTTGCGATCGAGGTCGGCGACCCAGGAGCGCAGGCCCTCGATCTCGCCGACCCGGCGGGCCGGCACGGCACCGGTCGGCGGCCGCGTTCCCGGCGGCTGGGTGATCGGCCGGCG
>DATAFA010000032.1:0-7692 GCA_036257785.1 Solirubrobacterales bacterium
TGCGGTGAGCTGCGGCGGAGCTTGTTGCGCGCTTTCTCGATCGCCGCCGTGACCTGATCGAGCGGACGGTCGGCAGCGAGGAGCAGTGCCGCGATCCCCGTCAACACCAGGAAGACGACCAGGCTGACGATCGCGGCCTCGAGCAGGCCGCGGTCGACCGAGCCGCCGAAGAGGGCCGGCAGCGCGAGGACCGGGAGCCCCAGCACCACGGCGAAGGTGAGCAGGTTGACGGCGGTTATGCCGGCGACCGCCCTGCCGCGCTCGACGCCGCGCTCGACGAGCATCCGGTACTGCAGCGCGGCCCCCATCGCCCCGCCTCCCGGCGCGATCTTGGCGAGGGCGTTACCGGCGAGCTGCGAGTCGATCACCGCCGACCACGGCGAGCGCGGGATCGTCAGGCGCTGGAGGATCCAGATGCAGGCGAGCGATGCGAACTGCAGCAGCGCCAGCAGCGGGAACCAGAGCAGCGCGATTTGGCTCAGGTTCTGCCAGGAGCCGAGGACGTCGATCAGGCTCGGGGCGACGAGGTACAGCGAGATGCCGGTGACCAACAGCCAGAAGGCGGTGCGGCGGATGCTCGGTCCACGCGCTGCCGACTCCGCCTCGCCGCGGGCGATCTCGGTGACGGCGTCGGTGCGGGCGTCGATCGATCGCTCGATGCGATCGCCGAGCGACTCGCGCCGCGGGCGCTCGGGCTCGTCGCTCAAGCCGATCGGAGGTCCGCGTCCAGTGCCGACAGGCCGGCGTCGAAGACCGCCAGGGCGGCATCGACGAGGGCCTCCCGATCGGCGTCGGGGCGCTCCAGCGACGCGAGGATCGCGCCCTCGAGGAAGCCGACCCAGCCACGGAGGACCGCGCGGACGTCGGCCCGCTCGGGGTCGAGCCCGGTGACCGAGGCGATCAGTCCGATCCCGGCCCAGCGTTGCGCCTCGATCCGGTCGAAGACTTCCCGGAAGCCGCCGCCCCCGGCCATCAGCGACCGGTACCCGGCCGGGTGGGCGACGGCGTCGTCGTAGTAGGAGCCGATCGCGTGCCGCAGCCGCGCTTCGCGACCGAGGTCGGCCGGGGCGCCGCGGGCGCGGTCCTGAAAGCCGGTCAGCAACGGCTCGAGCGCGGCGATGTAGAGGCCCTTCTTGGACCCGAAGTACTGGAAGACGAGCCCGTGGGAGACCCCGGCGAGCCTGGCGACGTCGTCGACCGAGACATCCTCGTAGTCGCGGGCGAGGAACTGCTCGAGCGCGATCTCGAGAAGCTGCTCACGCCGCCGGCGGGCTCGATCGGTTGTCAGCGGGCGCCGTCCCAGGGTGTCGGCGAGTCTAGCCCCGGGATTGGTGTGAGATGGTGCCGAGCCGATGGCGGCGATCGAACTGCAGGGCGTGGTCAAGACGTTCGGCCCGATCCGGGCCGTCGACGGCCTCGACCTCAGCGTCCCCGAGGGCGTCTGCCTCGGCCTGCTCGGCCCGAACGGGGCCGGCAAGTCGACGACGATGCGGCTGCTGACCGGCCAGGCCATCGCCGACAGCGGCAGCCTCCGCGTGCTCGGCTACGAGCTGCCGAAGGAGTCGAAGGAGGCCCGGGCACGGATGGGCGTCGTGCCGCAGCTCGACAACCTCGACATCGACGTCACCGTCGAGGAGAACCTCAAGGTCTTCGCGCGCCTCTACCGGGTCACCGACATCGCAACCGCCGTCGACCGGGCGCTCGCGCTCGCCCGGCTGAGCGACCGGCGCCGCGACGCCGTCGACGAGCTCTCCGGCGGCATGCGGCGCCGTCTGCTCGTCGCCCGCGGCCTCGTCCACGACCCCAGGCTGATCCTCCTCGACGAGCCCACCGTCGGCCTCGACCCGCAGATCCGCGCCGAGATCTGGACGCTGATCGAGGACCTGCGCGCTCAGGGCACGACGATCCTGATGTCGACCCACTACATCGAGGAGGCCGAGCGGCTCGCCGACGAGGTGGCGCTGATGGCGAAGGGCAAGGTCATCGTCCGCGGTCGCCCGAACGACCTGATCGCCGAACATGCCGGGCGCCGGACCGCCGAGTACTACGCGCCGGCGGAGCGGCGGGCCGAGGTCCGCGCCGCGGCCGTCGCCGCCGGACTGCCGGTCCGGTCGGCGGGGCCCGCGGTCGTGATCGTCGGTTGCGAGCGGGCTCCCGACGGGCTCGTGCCCGCCGACGCGATCACCCGGCCGAGCTCGCTCGAGGACGTGTTCGTGGAGCTGACCGGAGAGGAGCTGGAATGAGACGGATCGAACCGGCCGCGGTGCTCGGGGTCATGAGCCGGGAGGTGGCGAACTTCAGGACCTTCTGGCGGAGCACGACGTTCTCGAGCCTGATGGAGCCGATGATCTACCTGCTGGCGTTCGGCCTCGGCCTCGGCACGACGCTCGTCAGCCAGGTCGACGGCGTCGACTACGTCGAGTTCGTCGGGACCGGCATGGTCGCCACGGCAGTCGTCTTCGCGAGCGCGCTGCCGGCGATGTTCGGCACGTTCGTCAAGCACCGCTTCCAGCGCACCTACGACGCGATCCTCGCCGCGCCGGTCGACGTCGAGGAGCTGGTCAGCGGCGAGATGCTCTGGATCGGCCTCCGCGCAGGCGTCTTCGGCACCTTCCCGCTGATCGTGACGATCGGCTTCGGGCTCGATCCGGCGCCGGGGATGCTGCTCGTCCCGTTCTTCGCCTTCGTCACCGCCCTCGTCTTCGCCGGCTTCGGCGTCGCGGTCGCCGGCAGCGTCGCGAAGATCGACCAGTTCAACTACGTGACCACGCTCGTGATCACGCCGATGTTCCTGCTCGCCGGCACCTTCTTCCCGATCGATGGCCTACCCGACTGGGCGCAGGTCCTCTCGCAGTTCAACCCGCTGTATCAGCTCGTCGTCCTGGTCCGGGATGCTTCCTTCGGCTTCGACGCCTTCGACCCGCTCCGCCTCGCCGGCCTCACGGTGCTGGCGTTCGCGATGTGGCGCCTCGCGATCAGCCGCCTGACGCGGCGGCTCATCGACTAGATCATCTGGCGCACTGCACGCACAGAGCGCTCTCGGGGACGCTTCGGAGCCGGCCTGCCGGGATCTTCGTGCCGCAGCCGTCGCAGATGCCGTAGGTGCCCTCGTCGAGCTTCTCGAGCGCCCGTTCGAGGCGCGACTCGATCGCCTCGAGGCTGTCGGCGACGCCGACGTCGTTGAAGCGGCCGATCGCCTCCGTCGTGCCGTCGCCGATCCGCTTGCCGAAGCCGATCCCGGAACCCCGCTCGGGCGGCTTCTTGAGCGCGGCGAGGCGGGCGCGGACCTCGTCGAGGCGCTCGCGGAGCACGGCCTCGATCTCCTCGAGGTTCAGCGGCTCTGCCTCCGGTTCCGGCGCCACGATGGTTCATCCTCCCGCAGATCCGCCTCCCTCGCCGCCGCAGCCGCCGCCCCGCACCGAGGCGCCCCTCCCGGCGCCGCCGCTCCGTTTCGCGGCCGGCCGGCTACTACGAGGTGGCGGGCCTCGACCTCGCGAACGAGCTCGAGCGGCTCTGCCGCCTCGCCGCGCTGGGCGGGCCGCAGGGCCGCCTCGCTTCCGATCCCCCCGACCTGACCGTGCGCCGGGCCGCCCGCCGCCCTCGCAGCAGGCTCGGCTTCGCGATTCCCGACGAGAACCGGATCTCGGTCACCGCCTATCCGGGCATCCGCCGCGGCGACCTGCTGGAGACGCTGCTCCACGAGCTCGTCCACATCGCGATCGGCCCGGCTGCCGAGGGACGGCGCTGGCACGGCCGCGAGTTCACAGTGGCGCTGCGGGCGGCGATGGCGGAGGGCTACGGCGTCGCCGGCGTCCGTGCCCCGAGCAGCTATCACGGCGCCTACGCCGACGCGCTCGAGGCCCGCGCCGCCGAGCCGGGCCGCCGGCAGCTGGAGCTGCCCCTGCCGCTGCCCGGCTGAGCAGTCGCCGCGATAGGTTCCACCGATGGCTGCGCCGCTGCTCGTCGTCGACACGCCTTCGATGCTCTACCGCGCCTTCTTCGCGCTGCCGAAGTCGATCAAGGGCGCCGACGGACAGCCGGTGAACGCGCTGCTCGGGACCGCGAACCTGGTCCTCCGCGAGGTCGCCGAGCATGAGCCCAGGGCGGTCGTGCTCTGCTTCGGCGCCGAAGCCGCCCATTACCGGGTCGAGCTCTACTCGGGCTACCACGCCGACCGCCCGGAGATGCCGGAACTGCTCGAACGGCAATGGGAGGTGAGCGACGAGTTCTTCTCGGCCTTCGGCTGGCGGATCGAACAGCACGAGACGCTCGAGGCCGACGACCTGCTCGGATCGCTGGCCGAGGCCGAGACCGCGGCCGGCGGGACGACGCTGATCATGACCGGCGACCGCGACATGTTCCAGTGCGTGAACGAGTCGGTGACCGTCCTCTACCCGACGAAGGGCGTTCAGGGCATGGAGGCCATCGGGCCCGCCGGGGTGCGTGAGCGGTACGGAATCGACCCGGCCCAGGTGCCCGACTTCATCGCCCTCCGCGGCGATCCCTCCGACGGGATCCCGGGCGCGAAGGGCATCGGCGAGAAGACCGCCGCCGACCTGCTGCGCAAGTACGGCAGCCTCGACGAGATCCTCGAGAAGGCTCTCGAGCAGAGCACGCCGAGGATCCGCGGCGCCCTCCGCGACGACCGCGAGCAGATCCTCGCCTACCGGGAGATGGCGACGCTGCAGGACGCCGAGGTCGACCGCCCGCCCGACGGGCCGACCGACTGGGCCGCCGCCGCCGATGCCGCCGAGCGGCTCGGGATGAACCGGCTGGCCGAGCGGCTACGGGAAACGGCGGGGTGAGGGGGTCGGTCGGGGGTCGAAGCGCAGATTGGTGTCGCTATAGCAGGGCAATCTGCATCTCGACGCGGGGTTGACGCGCACCCGACCGGCTACGCCAGGAACTCGACCATCGCGTCGTGGGTGGGCTCGGGGCGCTCGAGCTGGGGGACGTGGCCGCAATCGAGCTCGAGGTGGACGGCGCCGGGGAGCGCACGCTCGACGTGGCGCATGAAGGAGATCGGGACGAGGACGTCCTGTCGGCCCCAGACGAAGAGGGCGTCGGGCTCGAGCTTCTTGATCCGGGTCCAGAAGCCCTGCTCGCCGTAGGGCTCGTCGCGGTAGATGTTGCGGGCGCACTCGTAGAACGCGTAGCGGCCGGCCGGGGTCAGGTAGGAGCGGAGGAACTCGTCGACCCCGGCGGCGGTCCAGCCGCGGTCGCCTCCCGGCACGAGACGGCGGACGATCGGGTCGACGAGCATCCGCGGCGTCGGCTGGAGGTAGCCGAGGCGGGGCAGCGGCACCTGCAGCAGCCACTTCCAGGGTCGCTCCTTGAGCCAGGCGAGTGCCGGCGCGAGGAGGACGAGGCGGTCGACGCGCTCGGCATCGCACATGCCGAGCTCGAGGGCGATGCGACCGCCCATGCTGTTGCCCGCGAAGCTCGCGCGGTCGTAGCCGAGGGCATCGAGCAGACCGATGACGACGTCGGCGTACCAGGGCGCGTCGAAGGGAGCCGCGTGGGGCTTGTCGGAGTCGCCGAAGCCCGGCAGGTCGATCGCGATGACGCGATGCCCCTCCGGCGCCAGCGCCGCCATCGTCGGCAGGAACGAAGCCTTGGTGCCGCCGAGGCCGTGCAGGCAGATCAGGGGTGGGCCCTCCCCGGCCTCGCAGTAAGCGATCTCGTGGCCGGCGGTTGCGATCCGGTCGAAGCGGAGGCGGCCCGGCCCGGCGATGCCGCTGGTGGCGGCCAGCAACCCGACACCGAGATGGAGGTTGTCGCGGACGCGGAGGCGGCCGCGCCGGAACGCGTCCATGCCACCGGCGACGTCCTCGCTGATCAGCGCCCAGGTGCGCTGATCGGCGCTGAGGCGGGCGTCGGGGTCGCCCGATGCGGGCTCGAGCCGGGCCTCGGGCATGTCGATGACCACGTCCCGGTCCTCGCCGTCGACGACCTCGAGCCGGATTCGGGCGGAACCGCCGGGAAGGTCGATGTCGTCCGGGTCGAACCGGGCGAGAAGCTGCTCGATGGCTGCGGCCGCGCTCGTTGGCGGCTCAGCGGTGGCGGTGCTCATCGATCCTGAATCTACCCGTCGCGCAGGTCGGGAACCTCCGCGTGACCGGTATCACGCGTCCCCCGGGCCCGCTATCCAGCAGTTTGCGACGACCGTCCACGGCTCGATCGCCCGGTCGGTGACCAGCCCGGCCGCTACGTAGGGATCGCCGGCGACGAAGTCCTCGGCCTCGCCGGCCGGGTCGGATTCGTGCTCGAAGACGAACAGCGCGCCCGTCGGCGGATCGCCGACGGCGCCCGCAACCGCCAGACCGCGGTCGGCGGCGAACCGCTCGATGTGGGCCAGGTGATCGTCGCGATGCGGCCGGCGCCGCTCGAGGACGTCGTCGACGTAGTCGTAGGTCAGCAGGCAGACGGCCATCGCCGACCAGTCTCGCGGATCACGGCTGTAGTGGGCGCCGCGCCCATGGCGTCGCCGGGACGCTAGCGTCAGCCCCGATGGAGCGGGAATCGGGCTGGATCACCAGGGCGACCTCGGGAGAGGACGCGGCACCGCCGTCGCTGCTGGCGACGGTCGGCGGTTGGCTCGGGATCGCCGAGGCCACCCTGCCCTTCATCGCGTTCACGATCGTCTGGACGGCAACCGGCCGCAACGTCGTCACCGGCGGGATCGTGGCGGTCGCGATCAGCGCCGTCCTCGCGGCGGCACGGCTGGTGCGCCGGCAGACGACCCAGTTCGCCCTCTCGGGCGTGATCGGCGTCGCATTCGGAGCGTTCGTCGCCTCCCGGACCGGCAAAGCAGAGGACTTCTTCCTGCCGGGCATCCTCATCAACGCCGCCTCGGCGACGGCGTATCTCGTCTCGATCGTCGTTCGCCGGCCGCTGATCGGACTCCTCGTGTCAACGGTGACCGGCGAGGGCCGGGCCTGGTACCGCGATCCGGCGCGGCGCGGCGCCTACACCAAGGCGAGCTGGATCTGGGTCGGCCTGTTCTCGTTCCGCCTCTCGATCCAGCTGCCGCTCTACCTGTCGGGGCTGGTCGGGCCACTCGCCGTGGCGCGCGTCGTCACCGGAATCCCGCTGTTCGCGCTCGGCGTCTGGCTCTCCTACCTGCTGCTGCGCAACGTCCTGCCCGAGCTGGACGCCCGGACCGGGACCACCGTTCCTTGAGCGCCCGTGCTTGGACGTCGTTCGCGATCGTCTCGGTCCTCTGGGGAGTCCCCTACCTCTTCATCAGCATCGCCGTCGACCACGGGATCTCGCCGGGCTTCCTGGCGTTCTCGCGGGTCCTGCTCGGCGCCCTGGTCCTGCTGCCGATCGCCTGGCGCGCCGGCCTGCTCGGCTCGCTGCGCCGGCACCGCCGCTGGATCCTGGTCTATGCGATCGCCGAGATCGCGATCCCGTTCCCGCTGATCGCCTTCGGCGAGGAGCACGTCAGCTCGTCGGTCGCGGCGATCCTGATCGCGGCAACGCCGCTGATCGTCGCCGCCCTCGCGCGCACCTTCGACCACAGCGAGCGGGTGGCGGGCCGGCGGCTGGCCGGGCTCGTCACCGGTTTCGCCGGCGTCGTGGCGCTCGTCGGGGTCGACATTGCCGGCGACGCGGACGAGGTGATCGGAACGATCGCGATCCTGGTCGCCGCGGTCGGCTACGCGGTCGGGCCGATGACGCTCCAGGCGA
>DATAFA010000102.1:0-6303 GCA_036257785.1 Solirubrobacterales bacterium
ACGACCCGACGGCGCCGCTGCTCGGCGGCTGCGTGATCCAGCCGTTCGCCCAGTGCGCCGGCGCCGATCTCAGCAACGCCGATCTGCGCGGCTTCGACCTGACCGGATCGGACCTCCGCGGGGCGAAGCTGTCCGGCGCCCGGCTGTTTCTGACGAAGCTGTCCCGCGCCGACCTCTCGACCGTCGACTTCACGAACGGACAC
The DNA here is from genome assembly GCA_036257785.1 of Solirubrobacterales bacterium. Lineage (GTDB taxonomy): Bacteria > Actinomycetota > Thermoleophilia > Solirubrobacterales > 70-9 > RHKX01. Next base: position 204 of record DATAFA010000102.1, read on the forward strand.
CTCGTCACTGCCAAGCTCACCCGCGCCAAGCTGACCGGCGCGACCTTCTACAGCGCCGACCTCTCCGGCACCGACCTCTCCGGCACCGACCTCACCGGGGCCGGGTTCCAGTTCTCGAACCTGTTTCTCGCCGACCTCTCCGGGGCCGACCTGACCGACGCCCGTCTGGTCAACGGCGCCGCCATCCGCGCCGACCTGACCGGGGCGCTGCTGACCCGGGCCCATCTGTCGGAGCTCGACCTCAGCGGCGCCGCGCTCGGTCACGCCTCACTCACCGGCGCGCAATTCAACAATGTCGATCTGACCCGCGCCGATCTCTCCGGCGCGCTGCTCAACCGCACCTCGCTGTCCGGGGTCACGATGCCGGGAGCCGACCTCTCGAACGCGCGGATCCGGACCAGCGGCATCCGCGCGGACCTCAGCGACGCCGATCTCAGCGGCGCCCTGATCCACGGCTCATACCTGGCCGACTCGACTCTACGCGGAGCGAACCTGAACGACAGCGATCTGACCGGCTCCGACCTCTCGGGGGCCGATCTCACCCGTGCCCATCTGGCGCGCGCCGTGATGGCCGGCACCCGTCTGGTCGGCTCGCGGCTGCTCGCCGCCGACCTGCGCAACGCCGACCTGACCAGCGCGTTCGCCGCGAACGCCGACCTGCGGGGCACCAACCTGACCGGCACCGATCTGTTCACCGCCGATCTCGCCGGCGCGGTCCTCTCCGGCGCCCTCTTCTGCCGGACGAGGATGCCGGACGGTTCGATCAGAAGCGACGGCTGCTGACCGGGGATGCCGAGCGCCCCACGGATCCACCGCCCGCAGATCGCGGCGACGCTGCGCGAGCGCGGCGAGGTCACGCCGCTCGAGCTCTTCTTCGATCTCGTCTTCGTCCTCGCCCTGACCCAGTGCACGGCGCTGATGGCCCACGAGCCGACCTGGGAGGGGATCGCAAAGGGGCTGCTCGTGCTCGGCGTCCTCTGGTGGGCGTGGGTCGGATACGCCTGGCTGACGAGCGCCGTCGACCCCGAGGAGGGAGCGGTCCGGATCGTGATCTTCGCGGCGATGGCGGCGCTGCTCGTGATCTCGCTCTGCGTCCCGGAGGCGTTCGACGACCTCGGGCTCGTCTTCGCCGGCGGCTATGCGGCCGTCCGCGCCGCCCACATCGCCCTGTTCCGGCTCGCCAGCCGCGACGATCCGGCCTTCCGCGTCTCGACCAACGGCCTCGCGGTCAGCACCGCGCTCGGCGTCGGCCTGATCGCGGTCGCCTCGCAGCTCGACGGGGTCGGGCAGGGCGCGCTCTGGATGCTCGCCCTCGCACTCGACATGGCCGGCCCCTACTTCTTCGGCGCCGAGGGCTGGGTCCTCGTCCCCGAGCACTTCGCCGAGCGTCACGGCCTGATCATCATCATCGCCCTCGGCGAGTCGATCGTCGCAATCGGCGTCGGCGCCGAGCAGGCGCTCACGGTCGGGATCGCCGCCGCGGCCGTGATCGGCATCGCCCTCGCGGCGACGCTCTGGTGGGCCTACTTCGACATCGTCGCCCTCGTCGCCGCCCGCCGTCTCGCGAACGCGACGCCGGGCCGCGAGCAGAACGAGATCGCCCGCGACTCCTTCTCCTACATCCACTTCCCGATGGTCGCCGGCATCGTCCTGCTGGCGCTCGGGCTGAAGAAGACGCTCGGCCACGTCGACGACGCGCTCGAGATCGAGACCGCGACGGCGATGCTCGGCGGCCTCGCGGCCTACCTGCTCGCCCACGTCGCCTTCCGCTGGCGCAACGTCCACCGCTTCAGCGCCGCGCGGACGCTGGTCGCCCTGATCGCTCTGGCGCTGATCCCGCTCGCTGTCGAGATCCCCGCGCTCGCGACCCTCGCGATCGCGGCCGCGGTCATGGTCGCGATGATCGCCTACGAGAGCTGGCGCTTCCACGATCTCCGCGACCGCCTCCGCCACCAGACCGAGCCTGCACGTTGAGGGTCCAAATGACCCCTGGTAGCCCACCCCTGGGTCACCCTACCCACGCTATACAGCGCTGAGATGACCCAGTTGGTGGCCGGGCGCGGGCGTCGGGGTGTGGTTCAGGCCAGCATCCGCTCCATCAGCCGCGAGTGCCGGTCGCTGGCGTCGGTGTTGCGGAGCGCCCGGGCGATCGCGCGGTCGTCGCCGGCGAGGACGCAGAGCTTCTGGGCCCTGGTGATCGCCGTGTAGAGCAGGTTCCGGGAGAGCAGCTGCGGGGCGTGGCTGGAGTGCAGGCAGACGATCACCGCCGGCACCTCGATGCCCTGCGCCTTGTGGACGGAGGTGCAGAACGCGCCCCGCAGCGCCCGCGCCTGCTGGTAGGGGAGGGCGACGAACTCGCCGACGTCGGTCTCGAGCCGGAGCTCGGAGCGGACGTCGTCGGCCGAGTCGATCACGAAGATCGTCCCGTTGGCGATCTGCAGCTCCGGGATGCCGCGGGTCGTGATCACCTTCTCGCCGACCCGGAAGCGGCCCTCGAGGACCCGCTCGGCGGAGCCGCAGATCACCTCGCGCATCTGCGTGTGCAGGGCGTCGATCCCGAGCGGCCCCCGGTACATCGGCGAGAGGATCTGGACCTGGCGGGCCGGGTCGAAGCCGAACTCGGCCGGGATCCGCTCGGTCGCCATCGTCACCACGTCCTCGGCCAGCGCCGCCGCGGTCGAGCGGCTGTGGCGGAAGAAGTCGCGGATCTCGGTGACCTCCTCGTCGTCGGTATGAGTCTGCGGCTCGCGGCGTGGCGGCTCGCCGACCCGGATCGAGTGGGCGGCGCCGACGATCATCGACCGCCGCGCCTGGCGGAAGACGTGCTCGAGCCGGACGGTCGGGACGAGCCCGGACTCGATCACCTCGCAGAACGGCTTGCCGGGGCCGACCGGCGGCAGCTGGTCGACGTCGCCGATCAGGACCAGGTGCGTCTTCGGCGCGATCGCGGCGACCAGGTGCCGGCAGATCTCCAGCGACAGCATCGACGCCTCGTCGACGATGACGAGGTCGGCCTCGATCGGCGAGTCCTCGTCCTTGCCGGGGATCTCGCCGGGGATCCACTCGAGCGCCTTGTGGATCGTCGAGGCGGGCGCGCCCTCGGTCGCCTCGGTCAGCCGCCGCGCCGCCCGCCCGGTCGGCGCGAGCAGGCGGATCTTCAGGTCACGGGTCGCCGCCATCAGGACGAGCGCGTGGGTGAGGTGGGTCTTGCCGGTGCCGGGTCCGCCGGTGATCACCGACAGCCGCCGGGTCAGCGCGTTCGTGACCGCCTCGCGCTGCTGATCGGTCAGCCCCTCGGTCTCGCCCTCGCCCGGCGGCTTGCTCCAGGCGGGCTCCGAGCGCGCCATCCCGGCCAGCGTCGCCGCCAGCCAGCGCTCGGCGCGCCACGTCCACTCGCGGTAGATCAGGCCGTCCTCGATCATCAGCTGCTCGTCGCCCTCGAGATGGGGGAGGGACGGCTCGGTGCCGAGCAGCTCGCGGATCGTCGCGACCAGCTCCGCCTTCGGGAGGTGGGTGTGGCCGCGGTTCTCGGCTTCGCGCAGCGCGTGGATCGCCGCCGCCCGCGTCCGCGAGCGCGAGCCCGGCTCGATGCCGTTGTCGACGGCGAGGCGGTCGGCGCTGTGAAAGCCGATCCCGGCGATCCGGGTCAGCGAGTAGGGGTCCTCGAGCACCGCCTCGCTGGCCGCGGAGCCGTGCAGCGCGACGACCTCGCCGACGTAGCGGGCGAGCCCGTAGGGAGCGAGCAGCGTGTAGAGCCGCCGCTCCATCCGCCGCTCGACCCACTCGTCGGCGGCCCGGCTCGCGGTCTCCGGCCCGACCCCCTTGAGCGCCGAGAAGACGGCGTATGGGTCGGCGTCGATCACGTCGAAGACGTCGTCGCCGTGTTCGTCGACGAGCTTCTCGGCGCGCTTCTTGCCGATTCCGGGCAGCGAGCGCAGGTAGCGCCGCGCCCCCTCGGCCCCGGTCGGGTCGAGCGGCTGCGCCTCGGCGACGGTGATCTGCAGGCCGTGGCGGGAGTGGTGCTCGACAGCGCCGCGGACCAGCGCCCGCTCGTCCTCGGCGAGGTGCCCGAGCGGCCCGACCAGCGGCATCGCCGAGCCGTCGTCGAGCGTCGCCTCGGCGACCGCGAACGTCCCGTCCTCGGAGACGAAGCGGAAGAACTCGATCGTCACCTCGCCCTCGAACGGGTCACCGGAGGCCGGCCCGGCGTCGATCAGCGCCCCTTGCTCACTCTTCATCGCCACCCACCGAAGGTAAGCGTTCCGGCGGCGCGGACGCCCCGTCGCCCGCGAAGTTGCGGAAACCGGCTGTCAGGCGGGGTTTCTGCAACCTCGGATCGCGGTAGGGTCGCGCCATGGACGCCGCGCCGTCATCGACCGCCCTCCGCGACGCTCGCGAGGCGAACGTCCGCGAGCACATGGACTCCGAGAACCGCCACGAGTTCGAGGCGACGATCGCCACCTTCGGCCATCCCCGCTACGAGATCGTCCCGACCGGCGACGTCTTCGACGGCGCCGACGAGGTCCGCCGCTACTTCGACGAGTCGCGGACCGCGTTCCCCGACCAGCGCAACACGCTGATCGAGATGCATCACGCCGACAACTCGATCCTCGTCGAATTCGACCTCGAGGGGACCCATCTCGGCGCCTTCCGGGGCCTGCCGCCGACCGGCCGCGCCTTCAAGTGCCGGACGCTCTCGATCTTCGTCTTCGAGGAGGGCAGCGACCGGATCGTCTGCGAGCGCGTCTACTTCGACACCGCGACGATCCTCCGTCAGCTCGGCATCGCCCATGACCCCCTGAAGCTGACCGGGCGGGTCGCGACGGTCCTCAACCATCCCTTGACGATCGGCCGCGCGGTCTTCCGCCAGGCCACCGGCCGCTGATCCACGAGAAAGGAATCACCCAGATGTCCGAACGCAAAGTCGTCGCAGCCAGCGGCGCCCCCGAGGCCGCCGGGCCCTACTCGCACGCGATCGCGCACGGCGGCGTCCTCTACTGCTCCGGCCAGGTCCCGATCGACCCGGCGACCGGCAAGCTCGTCGAGGACGGCCCGGGCGAGCAGACGAAGCGCTGCCTCGAGAGCCTCGAGATCGTCTGTGCGGCGGCCGGGACGAGCCTCGAGCGGGCGCTGATGGTCTCCGTCTTCACGACCGACCTCAGCGCCGGGCCCGAGATCAACGCCGCCTATGCGGAGACGTTCAGCGCCGACCCGCCCGCCCGGGCGATGGTCGAGGTCGCCGGTCTGCCGCTCGGTGCCGGCGTCGAGATCGCCGCGGTCGTGGCCGTCGATTGAGCGGTCTGCCCGAGAGCCTCGAGCACCCCGACCTCGACCGCCTCCGGGCGGTCCATGCCGCCGCCCGCGAGCTCGTCCGGGTGACGCCGACGATGACCTCGCGCAGCCTCAGCCGCGAGGTCGGTGGCGAGATCGTCCTCAAGGCCGAGAACCTCCAGCGGACCGGCTCGTTCAAGCTCCGCGGCGCGCTCGCCAAGCTCGGCGCGATCGCGACCGGGGACTGCGCCGGCGTCGTCACCGGCAGTGCCGGCAACCATGCGCAGTCGCTCGCCTACGCGGCCCGCAGCAAGGGCCTGCCCTGCCGCGTCTACATGCCGCAGGCGGCGGCGATCGGCAAGGTCGAGGCGGTGCGGGCCTTCGCCGGCGAGGTCGTCCGCGGCGGCGAGTCGGTCGACGTCTGCGTCGGCCTCGCCCGCGCGGCCGCGGCCGAGGAGGGCATGGAGTTCGTCCATCCCTTCGACGACGCCGACGTGATCGCCGGTCAGGCCGGCGTCGCCATCGAGCTCGCCGAGCAGGTTCCCGACCTCCGCAAGGTCGTCGTCCCGGTCGGCGGGGGAGGGCTGGCGAGCGGGATCGCGCTGGCCCTGAAGCTGGCCGATCCCGGGATCGAGGTGATCGGCGTCCAGGCCGCGGGCTGCGCGGCGATGGCCGAGTCGATGGCGGCGCACGAGCCGGTCGAGGTCGGCGCCGCGCGGACGATCGCCGACGGGATCGCCGTGAAGCGGCCGGGGGAGCTGACCCTGCCGCTGCTCGAGCGCTGGCTCGACGGCATGGTCACCGTCGACGACGAGGCGATCGTCGAGGC
>DATAFA010000064.1:0-26782 GCA_036257785.1 Solirubrobacterales bacterium
GTCCGGCCCTCGTCATCGCCCACAACAAGACCCTGGCGGCGCAGCTCTGCAACGAGTTCCGCGAGTTCTTCCCCGAGTCTTCGGTCGAGTACTTCGTCTCCTACTACGACTACTACCAGCCCGAGGCATACGTCCCGGCCCAGGACCTCTACATCGAGAAGGACGCGACCGTCAACGACGAGATCGACCGCCTTCGCCACGCCGCGACGGCGAGCCTGTTCGCCCGCCGGGACGTGATCATCGTCGCCTCGGTGTCCTGCATCTACGGGATCGGGTCGCCGGAGCTGTACCGCGAGCAGATGGTGCTCTTCAAGGTCGGCGAGTGGATCGAGCGGGAGACCCTGTTCCGGCAGCTCATCGCGATGCAGTATCAGCGCAACGACACGATCCTCACCCGCGGCAGCTTCCGGGTGATGGGTGAGGCGCTCGAGGTCTTCCCGGCCTACGCCGAGTCGGCCTACCGGATCAACCTGTTCGGCGACGAGGTCGAGGCGATCACCCATTTCGACCCGCTGACCGGCGAGATCCTCGACGAGGTCACCCACGTCTCGGTCTGGCCGGCGACGCACTACGTGACCAAGGAGGAGACGATCGAGCGGGCGGTCGACGAGATCCGCTTCGAGCTCGAGGAGCGCACCAAGGAGTTCGAGCAGCAGGGCAAGGACCTCGAGGCGCACCGATTGCGGCAAAGGACCCAGTACGACCTCGAGATGATGAAGGAGCTCGGATTCTGCAACGGGATCGAGAACTACTCGCGGATCCTCGACGACCGGCCCGCCGGCTCCGCCCCTCACACCCTCATCGACTACTTCCCGAGCGACTTCGTCGTCTTCGTCGACGAGTCCCATCAGACGATGCCCCAGATCGGTGGCATGTACGAGGGCGATCGCTCGCGCAAGCTGACGCTCGTCGACCATGGCTTCCGGCTGCCGAGCGCGATCGACAACCGCCCGCTCAAGTTCGACGAGTTCCTCGACCGGGTCGGCCAGGTCGTGATGGTCTCGGCGACGCCGGGCGAGTTCGAGCGCGCGAAGTCGAAGCGGGTCGTCGAGCAGATCGTCCGCCCGACCGGCATCGTCGATCCCGAGGTCGAGGTCCGCGAGACGAAGAACCAGATCGACGACCTGATGAACGAGGTGCGGCTGCGGGTCGAGCGCAAGGAGCGCAGCCTGGTCACGACGCTGACCAAGAAGATGTCGGAGGACCTGACCGAGTACCTGCTCGAGCACGGCTTCCGGGTCCGCTACCTGCACTCCGAGGTCGACACGATCGAGCGGATCCAGATCATCCGCGACCTCCGGCTCGGCGAGTACGACGTGCTCGTCGGCGTCAACCTGCTTCGCGAGGGCCTCGACATCCCCGAGGTCGGCCTCGTCGCGATCCTCGACGCTGACAAGGAAGGCTTCCTACGGGGCTCGACCAGCCTGATCCAGACGATCGGACGGGCGGCGCGGAACGTCGAGGGCCGGGTGCTGATGTACGCCGACCGCGAGAGCGAGGCGATGCGGACGGCGATCGAGGAGACCAATCGGCGCCGTGAGATCCAGGTCGCCTACAACCGCGAGCACGGGATCACCCCGGAGACGGTCACGAAGGGGATCAGCGACATGTCCGACTTCCTGGCGATGGAGTCGAACGCGCCCCGGAAGCGGCGGCGCACGAGCGCCATGATCGACGGCCACACGATCGAGAGCCCCGAGGATCTCGAGAAGGTCATCGTCTCGATCGAGGAGGAGATGCTCGCGGCCGCCGAGGAGCTGCGGTTCGAGGAGGCCGGCCGGCTCCGCGACGAGCTCAAGGAGTTGAGACGGGACCTGGAAGGAATGCGCGCCTGACGCCGAAAGGGGACGGGGGAAGGCCCCCGGGACCTATTGGCATTGCAAATCTTGAAAGGAGCGATCCCGGGAACCTTCCCCCGCCCCCCCTTTCGCTTGAGCGGTCCTTCCCGTCAGCCGTTGGCTTTGAATTCTTTGAAGGCGTCGATCCAGTCGGGGCGGTAGTCGGGCGGATAGGTCTCGGGGATCGCGTCGTCGGCGTAGTCGACGCCAGAGGTCTTCTCGTAGCTCTCGGGGGCGAGGTCGAGTGCCTTGCGGTTCGTGATCAGGTAGCCGTCCTCGGCCCGGATCGCCTGTGCCTCCGGTGACGATTGCCAGTTCATCAGGGCGTAGGCAGCGGGGATGTTCTCGGCGTTTGATGTGAGCGCGAACCCGCAGACCCACGACAGCGTTCCGTCCTTGGCGGGCGACCACTCGGCCGGGGCGCCGGCATCGACGATGCGCTGCTGGAGCTGCGGGCCTGCGGAGGCAACCACCACCTCGCCCGACTTGAAGAGGTTGACGAGGTCCGAGTCGGAGCCCCAGAGCGTCCGGAACTGGTCGGCATTGTCGAGCAGATATTGCTTGGTGCGATCGAGGTCCTCCGCGCTCATGTTCATCGGGTCCTCGATGCCGAGTGCCAGGGCGGCAGTGGCGATCGGGATCAGGGCGTAGCCGCCCTGGATCGTCGAGCGCCCCGCGAACTGGGGATCCCACAGGTCCGAGTTCTCGTCGATCCCGCCGGGCACCTCCTCGGGGTTGTAGACGAGGCCCTCGAGGCCGGCGGACAGCGGCACGCCGTACACCTGACCGTCGATGACGATGCCCTCGGCCTTCGTGTAATTGAGGTCGTCCCAGTGGACGAGGCCGTCGACATCGAGCGGGCGGATCAGCTGCTGGTCGACCAGCGGCTTCATCTCGTCGAGGCAGATCTCGACGACATCGGCCTCGAACCCGCCGGCGAGCTTCGCCGCGGCCTCCTCGTTCGAGTCGAATGTGGCGGTCTCGATGTCGAGGCCGGGATTGGCCTTCTCGACGGGGTCGATCATCTCCGGCCTGACGCTGTCTTCGTAGGCGAAGACGCGAAGCGTGCCGGACACCTCGGCGTTCGGGTCATCCGGGGCAGTGGCGACCGAGTCGGTCCCGCCGGTGCTTCCGCAGCCGATCGCGATCGCCGCGATCAGTGCGACGGGCCCTGTGGCACTCACTCTCCTGAGCATCGGTTTGCATCATGTCACACTGTTCAACAATGCGTCAATCTGATACGAATGACGTTGCCTCGAGCTTGCGAGTGAAGGGATAACCACCGTCACAGCCACGATCCGGGAGGGCCGGAGCATGAGCACGAAGCCGAGAGACGTCGAGTACCCGAGCGTGAAGACGGCGCTCCCGGGGCCCCGGAGTGCCGCACTGATGGGCCGCAACGACGACGTGATGTACGGGCCCTACCGCGAGCACGAGACGGTCCCGCTCTACATCGAGCGCAAGAGCGACTGGCTGATCGAGGACGTCGACGGAAACAGCTTCGTCGATCACGTCTCCGCCTGGGGGTCGAACCCGCTCGGGGCGCAGCCCACCGAGACCGTCGACGCCACGGTCGCGGCGATGCACAAGTGGGGCTTCGAGATCACCGACTACGTCCGCTCGGAGCCGCCAATCCGGCTGGCCGAACGCCTGGTCGAACTGGCGCCACCGGGCATCAGCCGGGTCGCCACCGGGATCACCGGTACCGAGGTCGTCGAGGGGGCGGTCAAGCTCGCCCGCGAGGCGACCGGACGGCCGATGATCCTCGGCTTCCTCGGCCAGTACCACGGCGAGACCACGTACCTGACCGCAGCCGGCTCGACCGACCTCTCGGAGGTCACCTCGAACTCCGCCCAATACGTCTCCGGCCTTGTCTTCGCCCCCTATCCGAACCGCTTCCGGGCCCCCTTCCACAAGGGTCCGGGCCCCTACGACGACACGATCTACGTCGACTACCTCGAGGAGGTGCTGCTGCGCCACCAGGTCGATCCCGAGCAGATCGCCGGGGTGCTGATCGAGCCGGTCCTCGGCGAGGGCGGGATCGTGATCCCGTCGGCGGCGTTCTGGTCGCGGCTGACCGGGCTCTGCAAGCGCTACGGCTGGGCCCTGATCGCCGACGAGGTGCAGACCGGCATCGGCCGTTGCGGGACGATGTTCGCGGTCGAGCGCTGGGATCTCGAACCGGACCTGCTGCTGCTCGGCAAGGGCTTCGCCGGCGGCGTCATGCCGATCGGCGCGACACTCGGCACCGAGGCGATGATGCGCGACGCGACCATGCACGTCGGCGGCACCTTCGCGTGGCCGCCCGCCGCCTGCGAGGGGGCGCTGACGAACATCGAGAACATCATCCGCGACGGGGTCCTCGACAACGTCCGGGAGATGGAGCGCGTCGCCCTCGAGGTGCTCGGGCCGCTCGTCGGACGCCACGAGCAGGTCGGCGACGTGCGCGCGGCCGGCGGGCTGGTCGGGGTCGAGTTCGTCACCGACATGGAGACGATCAACCCGGCGCCCGCCTTCCAGCTCGCCGTCCACCATGCGGCGCTGCGCCGCGGGGTCCTCGGCATCACCCAGGAAGGCAAGTGGGTGTACCGGCTGCAGCCGGCGCTGAACCAGCCGATCGAGCTGTTTCGCTGGTCCTGCGAGCAGGTTGCCGACGCGATCGGCGAGGTCAGCGCCAACCCGCCGGCCGAAGGCGGCTGAGCCTGACCGTCGACTGGGATCGCCTGGTCGGATACGCCGACCGCCTCTCGGCGCGTCCCGGCGGGCGCCTGCGGGTGATGGTTTCGAGCGCGACCGAGTTCGCGTCGACCGTCGTCCGCCTGCCGGGCCGCGAGCCGACCGGGATCGAAGCCGACCGCATCGGCCAGGCGCGGCTGCAGCCGGTGCGCACCGGCGCGGCCGTCGAGGTCCCGCACGCGGCGGCGCTGCGGCCCGATGACGGGATCACGGTCACCACCTGGGTCTGGCTCGCTCCCGGAGCCCAGCGCGGCTCCCGGCGCGCCCTGCTTGCGAGCTGGGGAGGCGACGGCGACGACGGCTGGGCGCTGGTCCTCGACGCCGACGGCCGGCCATGCTTCGAGGTCGCCGCCGGCGGCCGGCACGAGCGTGCCGTCACCGAGCGCCCGCTGCCCGCCGATTCCTGGTGCCTGCTCCGCGGGCGCCTCGATCCCGTTGCCGGGGCGATCACTGTCGAGAGCTTCGCCGGCGACCCCGACGACGCGGCGCCGTTCGATGCCGGTCGCGAGCCGGCGAGCCTGGCGGCTCCCGGTCCGAGCCCGGGCCCGCTGCTGATCGCCGCCGAGCTCCGCGGCGCGGGCGCGACCGCCCACCTCGACGGCAAGCTCGAGGCGCCGACGGTGCGCGCCGGTCGCGGCGACGAGCGTTTGGTCGGCGCCTGGTCGCTGGGGGACGGTCGAGGGCGACGGGTCGTCGACCAGGGACCGCACGGATTCGACGGCCGCTGCATCAACGGGCCGCTGCGCGGGGTCACCGGGCGGCGCTGGAGCGGTGACATCCACGATTGGCGCTGCGCCGCCGACCAGTACGCGGCCATGCATTTCCACTCCGACGCGACCGACGACCTCGGTTGGGAGCCGAGCCTCGAGCTCGAGCTTCCGGCCGGCCTCGCGAGCGGCGTCTACGCCGTGATCCTCACCGCCGACGGGTGCGAGGACGTGGTTCCCTTCGCCGTCCGCCGGCCCGCCGGCGCCGAGCCGGCCACGAACGTCGTCCTGCTCCCGACCTTCACCTACCTCGCCTACTCGTGCGAGCGCGATGCGCCCCGGCAGCTCGAATCGCCCGGCCCCGAGGACCGCTGGGTCGCGGGCAACCGGCTGCGCAGCCTCTACGACCGCTACGACGACGGCTGTGGTGTCTACGAGGCATCGATCCGGCGTCCCCTGACGCAGCTCCGTCCCGGCTACCGCTGTCCCCAGCACGGCGGACCGCACGGCCTCGCCCAGGACCTGATCCTGCTCGCCTTCCTCGAGCGCCGCGGGTTCGCCGCCGACCTGCTCACCGACCACGACCTGCACGCCGTGGGCGCGACGGCGCTGGCCGGGCACCGCACGGTGATCACCGGTGCGCACCCCGAGTACGCGACCGCGGAGCTGCTCGACGCGCTCGATGCGCACGTGGAGGGTGGTGGAGGGCTCGCCTACCTCGGGGGCAACGGCCTCAACGGCCGCGTCTCCGTCGATCCGGAGCGGCCGCACGTGCTCGAGCTGCGCCGCAACGAGACCCAGGGTCTCGCCTGGCAGGCGCTGCCCGGCGAGCATCATCATGCGGCGACCGGCGCCTATGGCGGCGACTGGCGCCGGCAGGGGCGGCCCGAGCATCGCTTCCTCGGGGTCGGGCTGTCGGCCTTCGGTGACGCGCCGGCCTCCTCCTACCAACGGGTTGGCGCGGGCGAAGCCGATCCGGCGGCCGAGCTGATCTTCGCCGGACTGGAGCCGGAGGCGCCGATCGGGTCCGAGGGCGTGATCCTCGGCGGCGCTGCCGGCTTCGAGGTCGACAACCACGACCCGGTCCTGGGCTCGCCCTCGGATGCCGCCGTGCTCGCCTCCGCGACCCTCGGTCCGGACTACTCGATCTGGCCCGACGACGTCCGCGACGGCTCCGGTGCGGCACCGAAGCGGCGCGCCGACATGGTCCTGCGGCGGCCGACCGGCGGGGGCGCGGTGTTCGCGGTCGGCTCGATCGCCTGGACCGGATGCCTCGAGGGCGAGGACGACAACCCGGTCGCGCGGGTCACCGAGAACGTGCTCCGAGAGCTCGCGCGGGAGCATCCGTTCGAGGTCGATGGTGTCTGAGCGGGGCCGCGTTGCGCGGGCGCGCGACTTCGATGTCGTCGTCGTTGGCGGTGGCCACAACGGGCTAGTCGCCGCTGCCTACCTCGCCCGCGCCGGGCTCCGGACCCTGGTCGTCGAACGCCGCCCGATCGTCGGTGGCGCCTGCACGACCGAGGAGTTCGCGCCCGGCTTCCGCGCCTCGCCGGGCGCCTACGTGCTCAGCCTCCTGCGACCGGCGATCTGGCGCGACTTCTCGCTGCGCTCCCGCGGGCTCGAGGTGCTCGAGGCGGCGCCGACCCTGAACGTGTTTCGCGACGGGGCCCGGCTGACCCTGCACGAGGACAGCGCCGCGACCGCGCGCGAGCTCGCGCGCTTCGACCCCGCCGACGGTGCCGCGTTCGCCGCCTTCAGCGAGGAGATGCTTGCGGTTGCGGGGCTGCTCGGGCCATGGTTCGACCGCCCGCCGCCGGGCGCCGCCGGATGGCTCGGCGCCGGCGCGCTGCGAACGCTCGCCCGCAGCGCTCCGGCGGCGGGGCGCCACGGCCTCGCCGCGGCAAGCCTGTTCGCGACCTCGGCCCGCGAATACCTCGAGCAGCGCTTCCGCTCCGAGCACGTGCAGGCGGCGCTCGGCTGGGACGCGATCTCGAACACCTTGGCGGGGCCGGGGACTCCCGGGACCGCCTACGCGCTCCTGCACGAGCACGCGGCGAGCGCCCTCGGCGGGCAGACCTGGGGATTCGTCCGCGGCGGCATGGGGGAGGTGACCACGCTGCTGGCGGCGGCCGCTAGCGAGGCGGGCGCCGAGATCCGCACCGAGGCGGAGGTCGAATCGATCGAGATCGAGGCGGGCCGCGCCGCCGCGGTGCGACTCGTCTCCGGCGAGGCGATCGGCGCGACCACGGTGCTCTCCAACGCCGACCCGAAGCGCACCCTGCTCGGGCTGGTCGACCCGGGGGAGCTTCCGGACCCGGTGCTCGCGGCGATTCGCGGCTACCGCAGCGACGGCGCCAGCACGAAGATCAACCTCGCCGTCGGCGAGCTGCCGCGGATCGCCGGAACGCCGGCCGGGCCGCAGCCCCACCATCGCGGCCTGATCCAACTGACGCTGCCGCTCGCGGAGATGGACCGCGACCAGGCGAGCGCCCGCGAGGGCGTCCCGGCCGAGGCCCCGCACGTCGAGATCTGCGTGCCGAGCGTGCTCGACCCGTCGCTGGCGCCGCCGGGCCGGCATGTGGTCACGCTGGGGATCCGCTCGCAGCCCTACCGGCTCGCGGGCACCACCTGGGACGAGCAGCGCGATGCGGTCGCCGATCGGATCATCGACGAGCTGGCGACGATGGTGCCGAACCTCCCCGGCTCGGTGATCGCCCGCCAGGTGCTGACGCCGCTCGACCTGGAGCGGACCCTGGCGCTGACCGGCGGCCACCACCTCCACGGCGACATGTCACCCGACCAGCTCGGGCCGCTGCGGCCGGTGCTCGGGCTCGGCGGCTACCGGACGCCGATCGGGGGGCTCTACATGTGCGGCGCCGGCACTCATCCCGGCGGCGGCGTCACCGGCGCCAACGGGCGCAACTGCGCTGTTCGCGTGCTCGCCGATCTCCGGCGGGCGCGATCGCGGGCCCGCTTTCGACGTCGCTAGTCGAGACCTTCGAGCCGCTCGGGGACGGGCGGCCGGCGGGTGGTGTCGTACCAGTCGCCGCTGAGCTCGCCGCCGTCGGCGACGATCGTCTCGCCGTTGACGTAGGAGGCATCGTCGGAGGCGAGAAACAGCACCACGCGCGCCTGCTCGTCGGGCCGCGAGACCCGCCGCAGCGGCACCCGCAGTAGGTACTCGCGGGTCCGGTCGCGGTCCTCGTCGGTGTATTCGGCGGCCTCCTCGGCGCTGACCGTCTCGCCCGGCGCGACGCAGTTGAACCGCAGTCCGAGGTGACTGAGCTCGTTGGCGAACGAGCGCATGATCGCGACGATGCCCGCCTTGGTCGCGTTGTAGTGCGCCTCCGGCGATTCGGTCCGGAGGGCGTTGACCGAGGAGATCGAGACCACCGCACCGGAGCCGCGCGCCGCCATCCGCCGGGCGACGGCCTGGGTCAGGAAGAAGGTCGCCCGGAGGTTGACCGCGAACAAGCGATCCCATTCGGTCTCGTCGATCTCGAGGATCGGTGTCTGGGCCATCAGCCCGGCGTTGTTGACGAGCACGTCGACCGGGCCCAGGATCTTCTCGGCACTCTCGCTGAGGTGTTCCGGAGCCCCGGGCTCGGCGATGTCGATCGCGATCGTCTCCAGCCGCTCGGGGTCGGTGAGCCGCCCCGGCAGCCGGTCGAGGCCGGCGCGGTCGCGGTCGGCCACCAGAACCCGGGCGCCCGCGGTCAGGAAGGCGTCGGCGATCGCCAGGCCGATCCCGCTTGCCCCTCCGGTGACCAGGACGTTCCGGCCGTCGAACCGCATCTCCAGCTTCCTCCTGAGATCGGGCCCGCCGACCCCTCCTGTGCAATCGCCGGACAGTCTGCCAGACGATTCGCCCGAGGTATGTGCGGCCGGCCGCCGCGCCCGGCCGGAGGAGCTGCACAGGGGGTTCACCGGCGTTCGTTAGGCTCTCGTCATGGAGCGAGAGCAGATCGTCCGTGACGATTTCCCGACGGCTCGCAAGGGGTGGAGTCCCGAGGCTGTGCGGGCTCATCTGCTCGCCGTGGCCGCCGCATACCCGGAGCCGCAGGATGCACCGGCGCCGGCTGCAGCCGCCACCTCCGAGCAGGTTCGGACCGTGATCGCCGCCGCCGAGACCGCCGCCGCCGAGATCGTCGCCGAGGCCCGGTCGGAAGCCGATCGGACGCTCGGCGCGGCCCGCGCGGAAGCCGAGCAGATCCGGGCGGCTGCCCGGACCGAGTCCGAGCAGACGGTGACCGCAGCCAACCGCGAGGCCACCGGCAGGGTCGAGCAGGCTCGTGGCGCCGTCGAGGGCCTGATCGCCCAGGCCGACAAGTTGCGCGCCCAGGTCGGGTCCCTGGGTCGCGATCTCGCTTCGAGCGTCCCCGGGTCCGGTGTCACCCCGGCGGCCGCCGGGACCGGGGATCCGGCGGATCCCGCCGAGGCGCCGAGCGACGAGGATCTGATCTCGCAGCTCCGCGGGGCGCCCGGGCCGACCGTGGAAGCGGAGACGGAGGCCGAGCCGACCGTCGAAGCGGAGACGGCGGCCGCGCCGCCCGTGGCGACGAGCTCCGGCAAGGACCCGGGAGCGGCACGTCTGGTCGCGATGAACATGGCGCTCGACGGCGCCCCGCGCGAGCAGATCGCGGCCCGGATCGAGTCCGAATTCGGGAGCGTCGAGGGTCTCGACCGGCTGCTCGACGACGTCCTCCGCCGCGCCGGGCGCTGAACAGCCGCGACCGGCGCCACCCATTTCGAGGTCGCCCGAACGTCCGTTCGTGTGCGTAGAATCCAGTTGGTGGGTTCGAACTCGAAGAGCGGGCGGATCGTCGTCTCCGGCGCCCGCGAGCACAATCTGAAGAACGTGGACGTGGAGCTACCGCGCGAGGCGCTGGTGGTGATGACCGGTCTCTCCGGATCCGGCAAGTCCAGCCTCGCGTTCGACACGATCTACGCCGAGGGCCAGCGCCGCTACGTCGAGTCCCTGTCGGCGTATGCCCGCCAGTTCCTCGGTCAGATGGACAAGCCCGACGTCGACTCGATCGAGGGCCTCAGCCCGGCGATCTCGATCGACCAGAAGACGACCTCGCGCAACCCGCGCTCGACGGTCGGCACCGTGACCGAGATCTACGACTACCTGCGCCTGCTCTGGTCGCGGATCGGCAAGCCGCACTGCCCGACCTGCGGGGAGCCGATCGCCGGTCAGTCGATCGAGCAGATCACCGACCGGGTGATGACCCTGGAGCAGGACACCCGCTTCATGGTCCTCGCTCCGGTCGTCCGCGAGCGCAAGGGCGAGTACGGGAAGCTGCTCGAGGAGATGCGGCAGCAGGGCTACGCCCGCGCCGTCGTCGACGGTGAGCTGCGCCGGCTCGACGAGGAGATCGTCCTCGACAAGCGCTTCAAGCACGACATCGCGATCGTCGTCGACCGGCTGGTCATGAAGGAGGGCCTCCGCAAGCGCCTCGCCGAGTCGGTCGAGGCGGCGGTCGGGCTCGCCGACGGGCTGGTCGAGGTCGAGATCGTCGCCGGCAAGAGCGCCGGCAACGACGTCGCCGGGGCGCAGACGCTGTCGGGGCCGAGCGCCGGCAAGCGCGGCGAGGTGCTCGTCTTCAGCGAGAAGTTCGCCTGCCTGAACTGCGGCACCTCGATGCCCGAGATCGAGCCGCGGATCTTCTCGTTCAACTCGCCGCATGGAGCCTGCGAGCGCTGCCACGGCCTCGGCTTCCAGCGCGTCATCGACCCGGAGCTCTGCATCCCCGATCCGACCCTCTCGATCTCCGAGGGCGCGCTCTCGACCTGGATGGGGGCCGCGTCGATGTACAACCGGCGGCTCGTCGAAGCAGTCTGCGAGGACCACGGGATCGACATCGACGTCCCCTGGCAGGATCTGCCCGGCGACGACCGCAAGGTGCTGCTCGAGGGGACCGGCAGCGAGCGTCACCAGATCACCTACAAGAACCGTTTCGGGCGCCGGCGCAGCTACAACGCACGCTTCGAGGGGATCACGGTCGGCCTCGAGCGGCGCTACGCGAACACCGACTCCGACAAGACCCGCGAGCGGATCGAGGGCCTGATGGCCCTGCAGCCCTGCCCCGCCTGCGGCGGCGCCCGGCTGCGGCCGGAGAGCCTCGCCGTGACGGTCGGCGGGCTCTCGATCGCCGACTACACGCAGCTCTCGGCACGGGCGGCGCTCGAGTGGATCGGCTCGCTGGAGCTGACCGAGACCGAGCGGGCGATCGCCAAGCTGGTCGTCCGCGAGGTCGAGGAGCGGCTCAACTTCCTCGTCTCGGTCGGGATCGGCTACCTGACCCTGGAGCGGGCGGCGACGACGCTGTCCGGCGGCGAGGCGCAGCGGATCCGGCTCGCGACGCAGATCGGCTCCAGCCTCGTCGGGGTCCTCTACATCCTCGACGAGCCGTCGATCGGGCTGCACCAGCGCGACAACGCGAAGCTGATCGCGACCCTAGAGCGCCTCCGCGACCTCGGCAACACCGTGATCGTCGTCGAGCACGACGAGGGGACGATGCGGGCGGCCGACTACCTCGTCGACCTCGGCCCCGGCGCCGGCGAGCACGGCGGTCAGATCGTCGCCGCGGGCACCCCCGCCCAGGTGATCCGCAACCCGGCTTCGCTGACCGGTCGCTACCTGTCGGGGAAGGTCGCGATCCCGGTTCCGGAGGAGCGGCGGCAGGGACGGGGCGAGCTCGTCGTCCGCGGCGCCCGCGAGCACAACCTCAAGGGGGTCGACGCGGCGATCCCGCTCGGGACGCTGACCTGCGTGACCGGAGTGTCGGGATCGGGCAAGTCGACGCTCGTCAACGAGACGCTCTACCGGTCGGTCGCGAACCGCCTGCACCGGGCCCGGAGCCGCCCCGGCGCGCATGACCGCATCGAGGGTCTCAAGCAGATCGACAAGGTCATCAACATCGACCAGTCGCCGATCGGCAGGACCCCGCGGTCGAATCCGGCGACCTACACCGGGCTCTTCGACCACATCCGGCAGCTGTTCGCGAAGACGAAGGAGGCGCGAGCCCGTGGCTATCAGCCGGGGCGGTTCAGCTTCAACGTCAAGGGCGGACGCTGCGAGGTCTGCAAGGGCGACGGTCAGATCAAGATCGAGATGCACTTCCTCCCGGACGTCTACGTTCCCTGCGAGCAGTGCAACGGCCGCCGCTACAACCGTGAGACCCTCGAGGTCCGGTTCAAGGGCAAGTCGATCGCCGACGTCCTCGAGATGCCGGTCGCCGACGCGGTCGAGTTCTTCGCGAACATCCCGAAGATCCACCGCCGCCTGAAGACGCTGCACGACGTCGGGCTCGACTACATCCGCCTCGGCCAGCCGGCGACGACGCTGTCGGGCGGCGAGGCACAGCGGGTGAAGCTCTCGACCGAGCTCTCGAAGATCGCGACGGGGGAGACCCTCTACATCCTCGACGAGCCGACGACCGGCCTCCACTTCGCCGACGTCGAGCGGCTGCTCGACGTGCTCTCCCGCCTCGTCGACGCCGGCAACACCGTCGTCGTCATCGAGCACAACCTCGACGTGATCAAGTCGGCCGACTGGATCGTCGACCTCGGCCCCGAGGGCGGTGACGGCGGCGGCGAGATCATCGCCACCGGCACGCCCGAGCAGGTCGCGACCGAGCCCGGCTCGTACACGGGCCGGTTCCTCGAGGAGCTGGTCGAGCCGAAGGTCGAGCGCGCGGCGCGCCCCGAGCCGGTCGCTGCCTGACCACGAGCAACTCGCCGAATCGGGGCTGATTCACCCGGGAGCGATCCCCGACGGCGTCCACCCGGAGCGTGAAGCGCAGATCGGTGACCACTACGGACACCGAACTGCATCTCAGACGCCGGCTCGCTGAACGATTCGTTGCGGATCGCTGACCGGAACCCGATTTCGGCAGGAGCGCGCGCCGGGGCCGCTGAATGGGGGGACATGACAGCGAGGACTTCGCTCACCGCCGCGGTCGGCGCGCTGCTGGCCTGCGGGATCATCGCCGCGCCCGCCGGGGCGGCCGTATCCCACACCATCCTGCCCGGCGAGACGCTGTCGGGGATCGCTGCGGCGAACGGCCTGACGACCGATTCGCTCGCCGCCTGGAACGGGCTCTCGAGCGACTACCTGGTGATCGCCGGGAACACGATCTCGGTCCCGACGGCGGCGGAGACGGGGATCCCGGCCGCGACCACCGACACCACTACCGCCGCATTGCCGGCGACGACCGCACCGGCGTCGTGGCTCGGCGCGATCCCGAGCCCCTGGGGCGACCTCTACCTCGACGCCGACGCCGCCTCGAGCTGGAACGCAATGCGGGATGCGGCGCTGGCGACCTACGGCGTCGATCTCTATCCGGCCGGACCGCTCTCCGCCTACCGCACCTCGGCGCAGCAGGGCGAGATGTACGAGCTGTTCCTGTCCGGCACCGGGGCCCCCGCCAACCCGCCGGGCTACTCGTCGCACGAGCTCGGCGTCTCCGTCGACCTGGCCACGCCCGAGATGCGCGACATCGTCGACCAGATCGGCTGGCAGTACGGCTGGGGCAAGTTCGAGGCACCGGACGAGTGGTGGCACGTGAGCTGGGGCGGCTGAGGCGCCGCGGAACCGCCCTACGAGATTCCGGAGTCGGATGACTCGCGGCGGGGGCCGTCGAGGTCCAGCGGCTCGGGTGCCTCGCCACCGAGCATCCGCACGACCTCGGCGCTCCACGGGTTCGTGCGAAGGGTCGGCGCGTAGAGGGTGAGCGGCTCGTCGGCGTCGGGCACGTGGAGGAGGATCTTGTCGCGCATAAACGCGCGCCCGCCCCGCTCGGCCGAGACCTCGCCGCGGGGCCAGGATCGCGCGACCGCGACCTCGGTCTCGTCGCGGCGCAGGCCGGCGGCGTCGACGGCGATCGCGTGGACGGTGCCGGCGGTCACCGCGAGCATGATGTTCGGCGAGAGGCCGACCCTGCGGCTGCGCCGGCGGGCGATCGGGAGCAGCAGCATCCCGAGGCCCGGGATCGACGCGATCGCCTCGGTCGGGACGGTGCTGAACTCGCCCGCGGCGAGGACGTCGCCGTCGACGACGGGCGCGACCCGGGCGCGAAGCTGCTCGCGACGCTGCTCGCGGTAACGGCGGGCGATCTCGAGGCGTTCCTCCCGTGTCTGCTCGCCCGCCGCGTCTCCGAATGCCACGTCTGGGAAGCTACAGGCGTGGCGGCCGAAGACCCCTACGTGACGCCGCAGCGCGGCTGGCGGATGTGGTGGACGAAGCGCCGCTGGTACGAGCGGACACACCGGCTGCGCAACCGCTGGCGGATCAACCGGCACGCGGCCCGTGGCGGCTTCTTCGTTCGCCACCCGATCGAGGGCGAGGTGCTCGAGGCGCTCGACGACGGGCGGCTGACGATCGGTGAAGGGACGCTGCTCGAACCCGGCTGCTGGATCACGCTCGGTCCCGAGGGACGGATCCGGATCGGGCGCGGCTGCTTCCTCAACCGCGAGACGATGCTCGCCGCCCACGAGGCGATCGAGGTCGGCGACCACGTGATGTTCGCCAACCACTGCTTCGTCGGCGACGCCGACCACCGCTACGACGACCCCGAGCTGCCGGTCACCTGGCAGGGATTCGTTTCCCGCGGTCCGGTCCGGATCGGCTCCAACAGCTGGCTCGGCAAGGGCGTCGTCGTCACCGGGGGCACCGAGATCGGCGAGCACAGCGTGATCGGCTCCAACTCGGTCGTCACCGACGACACGCCGCCGTGGACGATCTCTGCGGGCGCGCCCGCAAAGGTCCTCAGGGAGATCGAGCCCCGTCCTGCGGACGGTTAGCCTGTCCGGCGTGAAGCAGAGAATCACTGCAATCGTCCTCGTTGCCGCATTGCTCGCGCTCCTCGCCGCCGGCTGCGGCGAGAAGGACGAGCCGCCGACGACCGGCCCGGTCGTCACCGAGACCACGACCGGGTCGACGACGAGCCCGACTACGACGAGCGACACCACGAACGGGCAGCAGGCGACCGACGAGGAGCTGATCAGGGCCACGGTCGCGGACTTCCTGATGAAGGCGGATGCCCCCGGCGCCTGCACGAAGCTCGTCACCCCCCAGTTCGTCAAGCGCTCTTATGGCGACGTGAACGGGTGCGAGGCGGCCCGGAAGCCCTCGGCGATGGCGAAGGCCGTGGCGATTGAGCCTGTCGACGTGGACATGGGCACCATGGTCACCGCGAAGCCGAAGGGGGGAGTGTTCGACGGCGAGAGCCTCAAGGTCACGCTGATCAACCTCGACGGTCAGTGGACGATCGACAAGATCAGCTCGAACGCCAAGGTCGGGCCGTAAGCCAAGGGTGCCCCGACGTGGGTTGATCTGGCGCAGCTATACGACGCTGAAACGACCCACGTCTCCGGCAGGTGCCCCTGACTGCCTCGACTACCAGTCCCACGCGCTGCTGCCCGCTAGCGACTCCTGCTCCAGGTACTTCTCAAACGCGGCCAGCTCGTTCGGGTCGATCGAGTACGTGTGCGAGTCCTCCGGGAAGCGGCGGCCGCGGACGTCGGCGACGTAGGCCGAGACGCCCTCGACCATGCCCTCGTGGATGTCCGAGTAGCGCTTGACGAAGCGGGCGGTGTGGCCGGTGTGGATGCCGAGGAGGTCGTGGAAGACCAGGACCTGACCATCGGTGGCGCCACCGGCGCCGATCCCGATCACCGGCACCTCCATGCGCGGCATGATCGCCTCGGTCACCGCCGCCGGCACGGCCTCGAAGACGATCGCGAAGCAACCGACGGCCTGGAGGGCGAAGGCGTCCTCGGCGATCTGGGCCGCCCGCTCGCCGGTCCTGCCCTGGGCCTTGTAGCCGCCGAGCGCGGTCGCGGTCTGCGGCGTCAGCCCGACGTGGCCCATGACCGGGATGCCGGCGCGAACGATCGCCCGGGCCCGGTCGACCGAGGCGCCGCCGCGCTCGAGCTTGACCGCGTCGCAGCCGGCCTCCTTGACGAAGCGCTGGGCATTGGCGGTCGCCTGCTCGTTCGAGTTCTCGTAGGAGCCGAACGGCATGTCGCCAACCAGGAAGGATGTCTTCAGCCCGCGGCGGACAGCGGCGGCGAGCATCAGCATCTCCTCCATGCCGACCGGGACCGTCGTGTCGTAGCCGAGCACGGTCATCGCGCCCGAGTCGCCGACGAGGACGATGTCGACGCCGGCCTCCTCGGCCACCTGTGCGGACGGGAAGTCGTAGGCGGTGACCATCGCGATCGGCTCGCCGAGCTCCCGCATCTCGTCGATCCGCGGGATCGAGACCTTGGCTCGCTCGTCGGGCGGCGTGTTCGGTACTCGCGGTGCGGTGCTCATCTCGGTTCCTGCCTCTCTGGTTGCGGTCCTGGGGTCTCCACGATCACGTTGTCGATCAGCCTCGCCCTGCCGAGCTGCGCCGCGACGGCGATCAGGACGGGGCGCCCGTTGAAGGTCTCGACCGGGCCCAGGTCGCCGGCGTCGCGCGCCTCGAGGTACTCCGGCTCGACGCCGGCGCCCGCCAGCTCCTCGCGGGCGGCCCGGAGGGCGTCGTCGACCGCGGTGCCCGGCCGCGCCGCGGCGGCCGCGGCGGCCAGGGCGCGGTGGAGGGCCGGGGCACGTTCGCGGTCCGCCGGCGCCAGGTAGGCGTTCCGCGAGGACATCGCCAGCCCGTCGGCCTCGCGCACGGTCGGGCGCACCTCGATCCGGACCGGGAAGTCGAGGTCGGCGACCATCCTTCGCACGACCAGTGCCTGCTGTGCGTCCTTCTGCCCGAAGTAGGCGACGTCGGGACCGACGGCGTTGAGGAGCTTGGCGACGATCGTCGTCACGCCGCGGAAGTGCTCCGGCCCGCGCCGCTCGGCCTCGCCGCAGAGGACTCCGGTCAGGCCTTCGACCTCGACCGTGGTCGCGAACCCCGGCGGGTAGACCTCGTCGACCGCCGGCGCGTAGAGGAGGTCGGCTCCGGCGGCCGCGGCGCGCTCGGCATCGCGGTCGCGGTCGCGCGGATAGCCCTCGAGGTCCTCGCCGGGGCCGAACTGGGCCGGGTTCACGAACAAGCTCACGACGACGACGTCGCAGTCCCGTCGCGCCGCCTCGATCAGCGAGACGTGGCCGTCGTGGAGGGCGCCCATCGTCGGCACGAGCCCGATCGTCCGTGCCGGGCGACGGTCGCCGGCGAGGGCGGCGCGGAGGTCTCGTTTGGTCTCGACGATCCTCACCGGCGGTCTCCCGCCGCGGCGATCTCACGCGTCCGCTCGGCGAGGGCGCGATAGAGGGACTCGAGCTCGGGAGTGGTCTCGGCGATCGCCTCGAGGTGCCGGGCGACGGTCTCCTCGTCGCCGCGGGCGATCGGGCCGGTCAGGGCCGCCGGGCCGCGCTCGGCCCAGTTGGCCGCCGTCCGCAGGACGAGGGGCGCCAGCAACTCGCGACCGTTCTCGATGCCCGCCGCCGCGAGCAGCTCCTCGGCGCTGGTCTCGAGTGCGACCAGGAAGTTGGACGCGATCGCGGCGGCGGCGTGGTAGGCGGCGCGCGAATCCTCGGGCACGTCGAAGGGAACCATCTGGCAGCGCTCGGCGATCTCGCGGGCTAGCGTCGCGGCTGCCGCCGTGGTGGCGGCGATCGCGACCGGTGCTCCGGTCAGGTCGGACTCGGCGTCGGGGATCGTCTGCAGCGGGTGCAGCGAGAAGCCGGCGGCGCCGCGGTCAGTTGCCGCGGCGAGGGCCTCGAGGCGCCCGGCGCCGCTCGTGTGGCCGATGAAGCGGAGGCGAGGGGCGGCCGCCGCCACCCGCGAGCAGGCAGCACCGATCTCGGTGTCGGGGACGCAGAGGACGACGACCTCGGCTCGAACGCAGCCGCCGCTCACGTCGTCACGGCCGACGAGCCGGGATTCGACCCCGGCCGCACGGAGGGCTCGGAAGAGGCTGCCGCCCACGCGACCGGTGCCGACCAGGGTGATCGGTGGCGTCGGAGTGCTGTGCGCGCGTGAGGGCTGCATCCCGTTCCAGTTCTCGTCGAGATACCAGACGGTCGGTTGGTTGCTTGTTTCGAGACCGGCCCCACCGGAGCGGTCCACCTCCCGCTTCGGGATGGCGGCCGGGAGCCTGCCGGGGAATGATAGCCGTGGCGATCGGCGGGTCCGCGCGCCCGTTTACGATCAACCGCGATGCCGATCTACGAGTTCGAGTGCGGCGACTGCGGCGAGCGCTTCGAGGAGTTGGTCGCCGCCAACACCGAGCGGGCCGATTGCCCGTCCTGTGGCGCAGCCGGCGCCCGGCGCCGGCTCTCCACGTTCGGGTTGAGCCGGCAGCCGACCCCGGCACAGAAGCGGCGGCTGGAGGGTCGGCGCGGGATCGACCGTGGCGGCGCCCGTGAGCGCTTCCAGAGCAAGCTCGACGGGAACCGGGAGCGCAAGCCGGGGCCATGAGCGGACCGGCTGAACGTCGCGAGGCTCTCGTCGAGGTCTATCGCGAAGCGTCGAGCTGCACGCTCTGTCCGCTTGCCGAGACCCGTACGAAGGTCGTCTTCGGCGCCGGGAACGCCGACGCGGACCTGATGTTCATCGGTGAGGCCCCGGGTGCCGAGGAGGATCGGCAGGGCCTCCCGTTCGTCGGCCGCGCCGGCGGGCTGCTGAACGAGCTGCTCGGCGAGATCGGCCTCGATCGCGATTCGGTGTTCATCGCCAACACGCTGATGTGCCGGCCGCCCGGCAACCGCGATCCCCAGCCGGTCGAGCTCGACTCGTGCCGGCCCTACCTACTCGAGAAGGTGAGGCTGATCGAGCCGAAGGTGATCGTCACGCTCGGCAACTTCGCGACGAAGCTGATCACCGGCGACCAGACCGGGATCACCAAGGTCCGGGGGCGTCCGCAGGTGCACCGGCTCGGCGAGCGGACGGTCCGCGTCTTCCCGATCCTGCATCCGGCGGCGGCGTTGCGGACACCGCGACTTCGGGAGACGATGAGCGCGGACTTCGCGGCGCTGGGCCGGCTCCTCGACGAGCCGGCGCCGGACCAGGGGCCGGACCCGGCCGAGCCGCCCCCGCATGTCGATTCCGGCGCCGATCCGCCTACGGCGGCGAGCAGCAGGGATCAGCTCGACATCTTCGCCCCGTAGATGGCGGAGACGCCCGATCAGGTCGAGCGGTTTCGCTCACCCGGCGCCGCGCGGACCGCGGAGATCGCCGCGGCGCTCGCCGCCGAGCTGCAGCCCGGCGACGTGGTCCTGCTCCACGGCGACCTCGGGACAGGCAAGACCACGTTCGTCCGCGGCGCGGCGCGGGCGCTCGGCGTCACTGAGCCGGTGACCTCACCGACCTTCACGATCGGGCAGCGCTACGAGGGCGACGTCCCCGTCTCCCACCTCGACCTCCATCGCCTCGCCGGCGCAAACGGCCTCGTCGGCGAGGACCCGGCGCTGCTCGACGACTACCTGACCGCCGACGCGATCGCCTTCGTGGAGTGGCCGGAGCCGGCAGCGACTGCGATCGCCGCGCCCGCCGCGACCGTCACGCTCACGCACGCCGGCGGTGACGCCCGCGAGATCACGATCGAGCGGCACCGGATCAGCGAATGATCCTCGGCTTCGACAGCGCGACTCCGGTCACCACCGTCGCCGTCGCGGACGGTGACGATCTCGTCTTCGCGGGATCCGCCGGCCCCGGTCCCGATGGCCGCCCGGTGGCCGGCCGGGCGCTGCTCGGGATGATCGACGACGCGGTCGGAGCCGCCGGCGGATGGGGTCGGATCGCGACGATCGCCGTCGGCCGGGGGCCGGGCTCGTTCACGGGGCTGCGGATCGCGATCAGCACCGCCAGAGCACTGTCGCAAGCGCGCCGGATCCCGGTCGCCGGCGTCGATTCGACCGCTGCCCTCGCGGCCGGGCTCGCTGAGCACCCCGGCGCCGGGAACCGGCCACGGATCGGGATCGTCGATGCCCGCCGCGGCGAGGTGTTCGCCGCCGCCGACCTCGGTGCAGGAGCGCGGGAGCCCGTCGTCTGTGCTCCCGGTCAGCTGCTGGAGGTCCTCGGAGGCGACGTCGAAGGCGCGTTGGCGGGGGGCGACGGCGCAGTACGATTCAGGACCGAAATCGAGGCGACCGGGTTCGAGGTTCCCGCTGACGAGGATCCTGCGAACCGGCTCTCGGCGGGTCAGATCTGCGCCCTGGCCGCCAAGATGGAGCCCGCCGGGGCCCAGTTCCCGGCCGGCGTCACCCCGAAGTACATGAGGCGACCCGACGCGGAGCGTTGGCTTGAGCGAAACGACGGCAACTGAACAGGCGATCATCGACCCGGGTGAGATCACGTTCCGGCGGCTCACCTACGGCGACCTGCCGGCGGTCCTGTCGATCGAGCGCCGCTCGTTCCCGGCGCCGTGGTCGCTCGCCATGTTCGTCCTCGAGGTGTCGAAGCCCGCGGGCGTCTGCCTGGCGGCGATCTCGGGCGGCGAGATCGTCGGCTACCTCGTCTGCTCGCGCTACGCCGACGTCCTCCACCTGATGAACGTCGCGGTCGATCCCGACCGCCGGCGGCTCGGCATCGCCGCGCGGATGGTCGAACGGATGCTGGCCGAGGCGGGGCGCGACGAGCGCTACACGCTCGAGGTCAGGGTGTCGAATCACGGCGCGATCGCGATGTACGAGAAGCTCGGGTTCCGGCGCGCGGGACGGCGGCGCCGCTACTACAGCGACAACGGCGAGGACGCGATGATCATGTGGCTCGGCGAGCCCGGGCTGTAGCGCCGATGGCGCCGATCCTCGCCATCGAGACATCCTGCGACGACACCTGCGCGGCGGTGCTGGATGGCCCGCACGTGCTCAGCAACGTCATCTCCTCGCAGGCCGGCCTGCATGCCCGCTTCGGCGGAATCGTCCCCGAGGTGGCTTCCCGGCGCCACCTCGAGCTGATCAACCCCGTCGTCGAGGCGGCCCTCGCCGACGCCGGCCGCGAGCTCGACTCGATCGAAGCGATCGCCGTGACCACCCGGCCGGGGCTGATCGGGGCGTTGCTCGTCGGCGTCAACACCGCGAAGTCGCTGGCCGCCGCGACGGGCAAGCCGCTGATCCCGGTCGACCACCTCCAGGGCCACGTCGCCGCCGCCTACCTCGAGCCTGATCCGCTCGAACCGCCGTTTCTGGCCTTGATCGCGAGCGGCGGGCACACGCTGCTCGCCGAGGTCCGCGAGGCGGGATCGTTCGCGATCGTCGGCCGGACGCTCGACGACGCCGCCGGCGAGGCGCTCGACAAGGCCGCGCGGCTGCTGGGGCTCGGCTTCCCGGGCGGACCCGCGATCCAGCGGGAAGCGGAGGCGGGCGATCCGGAGGCCTTCCCGATGCCGATCGGGATGAGCCAGGACGGCGGCCTCGACTTCAGCTTCAGCGGCCTCAAGACGGCGCTCGTCTACCTGGTCAGGGACCTCGGCGAGGAGCAGGTGCGCGAGCGCCGCGCCGACCTCGCCGCGAGCTTTCAGGCGGCCGTCGTCGGCCAGCTCGTCGCGAAGTTGCGGC
The DNA here is from genome assembly GCA_036257785.1 of Solirubrobacterales bacterium. GTDB lineage: Bacteria > Actinomycetota > Thermoleophilia > Solirubrobacterales > 70-9 > RHKX01. Next base: position 21,768 of record DATAFA010000064.1, read on the forward strand.
GCGCGCTCGACCGCGGCGGATGGGAGGCGGTGGCGCTCGGCGGCGGCGTCGCCGCGAACGCGTTGCTCCGCGAGCGCGTCGCCGCCCTGTGCCGGGAGCGCGGCCTGCGCCTGAAGCTCTTGCCCCTCGAGCTCTGCACCGACAACGCGGCGATGATCGGCTCCGCCGCCCGGTTCGCCGAGCCGATCGCCTACCCCGGCTACCTCGACCTCGACGCGGCCGCGCGCTGATCCTTGAGTGCCGGCGACGTCGTCACGCTGTACGGCCGGGCCGGCTGTCACCTCTGCTTCGAAGCCCGGGTGCGGCTCGAGGAGATGCGCGCCGCCGGCGCCGGATTCGAGCTTCGCGAGGTCGACATCGAGAGCGATCCGGAGCTGCATCGGCGGATGCTCGAGCTGATCCCGGTGGTCGAGGTCAACGGCGTCCGCGTCAGCGAGCTGATCCTCGACGCCGACGCCGTCAGGTCCCGGCTCGATACCTTTCCCGGGTGAGCGCGCGGCGCACAACAGATCCGCCTGCCGCGGGCTCGGCTCGCAACGGGCACGGCTCCGACCGGCTTTCGCTTGGCGTCGCGGCCCGGCTCGCCCGCTACCTGCAGGTGCTGATCCAGGCCCGGAAGATGGGGCGGGAGACGATCTCCTCACAGGACCTGGCCTCCTGGACCCACGTCAACTCGACCCAGATCCGCCGCGATCTCTCGGGCTTCGGCAAGTTCGGCAAGCGCGGCGTCGGCTACAACGTCGACTCGCTGGTCGCCGAGATCCGCAAGATCCTCAGGACCTCGGGCCAGCACAACATCGCCCTGTTCGGCGCCGGGCATCTCGGACAGGCGATCGCGACCTCCGACATCTTCGCCGACCACGGCTTCCGGATCGTCTCGATCTTCGACGTCTCGCCGAAGCTGGCCGGCAAGAAGATCGGCGACATCGAGGTCCGGCCGCTCGACGACCTCGAGGACTTCATCAGCTCCGAGGAGGTGGTCGTCGGAGTGCTCGCCGTCCCGGCTGACGCTGCTCAGGAGGTGGCGGACCGGCTCGTCGAGGCCGGCGTCCGCGTCATCTTCAACTACTCCGAGCAGCTGCTCGACGTTCCGCCGGAGGTGACGGTGCACACGTCGAGTCCCGCCGTCGACCTGCTCTACGCGCTGTACTTCTACCTGGCGTGACCCGATGACCATGGCTCGGGACCAGAGCCTCGATCTCGACGCCGCACGGGGGCGGTTCGAGGAGGCGACCGATTTCACGATGGCGGTCGAGGAGGAGTTCGCGATCCTCGACCCGGAGACGCTCGACCTCGCCCACGGGTTCGAGCGGATGTTCGAGGAGGCGCAGGCGAACCCGATCCTCGCCGACTCGGTCCGCGGCGAGCTGATCGACACCGAGATCGAGATCCGCTCCGGCCGTTCCGAGAGCTTCGCCGAGATGAGGCAGCGGCAGCTCGAGCGGCGGCAACTGCTGTTCGACCTCGCCGGCAGCGAGGGGCGCGTGCTGGCGGCCTGCGGGACCCATCCCTGGGCCGACTACCTCGACCAGGCGATCATCGACACGGACCACTACCGGCGCCTCCGCGCCGAGCTCGGGTGGGTCGCCCAGCGCAACAACACCTGGAGCCTCCACGTCCACGTCGGCGTCCGCGGCGCCGATCGCGCGGTCGCCGTCTGCGACTCGCTGCGCAACGTGCTGCCGGTGCTGCTAGCGATCTCCGCCAACTCGCCGTTCCTCGACGGCGCCGACACCGGCCTTGCTTCGGTCCGCTCGCAGATCTTCACGCGCACGTTCCCCCGCTGCGGGATCCACGACCCGTTCGGAGACTGGGAGACCTACGCCGGGTTCGTCGAGCTGCTCGCGCGGACCAGCTCGATCGTCGAGTCGACGCAGCTCTGGTGGAGCATCCGGCCCCATCACGCCTTCGGGACCGTCGAGGTGCGGATCTGCGACGCGCAGAGCGGCGGCGAGGAGTCGTTCGGCCTCGCCGGACTGATGATCGCCGCGGTCGCGCAGGCGTGCTCGGACTACGACGACGGCGTGCTCGCGCCGCCGCGCCGGGCCCGTGAGCTCGAGGAGAACCTCTGGCGGGCGATCCGCCACGGGCTCGACGGCCGGATGATCGATTTCGACAGCGGCACCGAGGTCGCCACCGCCGCCGTGGTCGAGGAGCTCCTAGCCTGGACGGAGCCCGCGCGAGGCCGGCTCGGGATCGAGCTCGGGGCGTTCGACCCGACCGGCCCCAACGGCACGCAGCGGGCGCGGGCCGAGCTCGAGCGGGGCGGCAGCGTGACCGACGCCTACCGGGCCGCCGTCGAGCGGACGGCGGATACGTACCTCGCCGCGGGGTAAGGTCCTCGCATGAGCGACAGCGAAAGAACCGAAGCAAGCGGAGAGCAGGGAGCGGCCCCCGGAGGCGGCGAGCCCGACGCCGAGCAGCTCAGCCCCGAGCAGGAGCAGATGCTTCGCCAGATGGAGGAGGAGATGCGCCGGGTCCGGGTCCAGGACCTCGTCGCCCAGAGCGTCGTCAGCATCCTCAACCTCTCCTACCGGCGGATCGCCAAGGAGGACGAGCGTGACCTCGAGCAGGCGCGGGTCGGAATCGAGGCGATCCGGGGGATGGTCGACGCGCTCGACCCGGAGGCCCAGCGTGAGATCCGCAACGCGCTCTCGCAGGTCCAGGTGCTCTACGCCCAGGCCGCGGGAGAGGGCGATGCGGGCCCCGCCCCGGAGTCCGGGGGAGGGGCCGCTTCCGGCGGTGGAGCCGGTGGCGCGCCGGAGAGCGGCGGACAGGCACCGCCGCGGCTCTGGACTCCAGGTTCCGACTAGACCCGAACCGCATTACCACGGCCCCTCCGGGTATGCTCCCCCGGCTTTTCGGGGCCGTCCCGGCGAATCAGGGGGCGGCTCTTTCTGAGTCCACATCGATGGAGGGAATCGAAACTTGACTGACTTCCTGACCGACCACGGCATCGTGATCGCGCTCGTCTGCGCGGCTGCCGGGGTCCTGTACGGGGCGATCGTGACCAAGCGGTTGCTCGCCCTGTCCACCGGCAACGAACGCATGATGGAGATCTCCGGAGCGGTCCAGGAAGGCGCGAAGGCCTACCTGAACCGCCAGTACACGATCATCGGGCTGGTCGCGATCGTCCTCGCAGTCGTCCTCGTGATCCTGCAGGGCGTCTCCACCGGAATCGGCTTCGTGATCGGCGGCGTCCTCTCGGGCGCGGCCGGCTACATCGGCATGAACGTCTCGGTGCGCTCGAACGCACGGGTCGCCGAGGCCGCTCGCGGCGGCGTTCCGCCGGCGCTCGACGCCGCCTTCAAGGGCGGCTCGGTCACCGGCCTGCTCGTCGTCGGCCTCGCGCTGCTCGGCGTCGCCGGCTACTTCGGGATCCTGGTCGTGACCGGGGACGAGGACAAGGAGGCCATCGACGCGCTGATCGGCCTCGGGTTCGGCGGCTCGCTGATCTCGGTCTTCGCCCGGCTCGGCGGCGGCATCTTCACGAAGGCGGCCGACGTCGGCGCCGACCTCGTCGGCAAGGTCGAGGCAGGCATCCCCGAGGACGACCCGCGCAACCCGGCCGTGATCGCCGACAACGTCGGTGACAACGTCGGCGACTGCGCCGGCATGGCCGCGGACCTCTTCGAGACCTACGCGGTCACGGCCGTCGCCGTGATGCTGCTCGGCGTCCTCAGCTTCAACGTCGACGCCGCCCGCGAGGTGGCGGTCTACCCGCTGATCCTCGGCGGCGTCGCGATCCTGGCGTCGATCGTCGGCGCGCTCTCGGTCCGCAGCAAGAGCGGCAACGTCGAGGGCGCGCTCTACAAGGGCCTGGTCGTCTCCGGCGTCCTCTCGGCGATCGCCTTCTACCCGATCACCGACTGGCTGATGTCGGACCCGCTGCAGTTCAGCGTCGCCGATCCGGAGAGCGCCCTTGCCGGCGCCTCGGTCACCGGCCTCTGGTTCTGCGCGATCATCGGGATCGCCGTCACGGCCGGCCTGTTCGTGGTCACCGACTACTACACATCGACCCGGTTCCGGCCGGTCAAGACGATCTCGAAGGCCTCGATCACCGGCCACGCGACGAACATCATCCAGGGGCTCGCGCAGGGCTTCCAGGGCACCGCGATCCCGGCGTTGATCATCATCTTCGCGATCTTCGGCGCCAACGAGATCGCCGGGATCTATGGGATCGCGATCGCGGTCATGGCGCAGCTCTCGCTGACCGGGCTGATCGTCGCGCTCGACGCGTTCGGGCCGATCACCGACAACGCCGGCGGCATCGCCGAGATGGCGGATCTGCCCGAGGACGTTCGCAACGTGACCGACCCGCTCGACGCGGTCGGCAACACGACGAAGGCAGTCACCAAGGGCTACGCGATCGGCTCGGCGGTGCTCGCCGCGCTGGTCCTGTTCGCCGCGTTCAAGGTCGAGGTCCAGGCCGAGGCCGGAGTCGACTTCATCTCGTTCGACATCAGCGACCCGGCCGTCCTGATCGGCCTGCTGATCGGCGGCATGATGACCTACCTGTTCGCCGCGCTGGCGATCGAAGCGGTCGGCCGAGCCGGCGGCGAGGTCGTCGAGCAGGTCCGCAAGCAGTTCAAGGAGCGCCCCGGGATCATGGAGGGCACCGAGCGGCCCGACTACGGGGGCACCGTCGCGATCGTGACCGCGGCGGCCCAGCGGGAGATGATCCTCCCGTCGCTGATCCCGATCATCGTGCCGGTGATCGTCGGAATCATCAGCGTCCAGGCCCTCGGCGGCCTGCTGATCGGCGTAATCGTCGTCGGCTTCTTCATGGCCGTCTCGATGACCGTCGGCGGCGGCGCCTGGGACAACGCCAAGAAGCTGATCGAGGACGGCGCCTTCGGTGGCAAGGGCTCGGAGGCCCACGCCGCCTCGGTGACCGGCGACACGGTCGGCGATCCCTACAAGGACACCGCGGGCCCGGCGATCAACCCGATGATCAAGGTGGCGAACATCGTCGCGATCCTGATCATCCCGATCATCCATTTCTAGGAGATAAC
>DATAFA010000068.1:0-15631 GCA_036257785.1 Solirubrobacterales bacterium
CTCCGGGCGATGGCGGCGATCAGCCCGGACCCTCGATTCCCGGCGACCGCTGACCGGTTCGAGCGCTACGCCGCGTCCCGCGGCAACGTCCTGCGGGCCTATGCGCACAAGGTCGCCTTCCGGCTGCTGGTGCCGCGCAACCGCTTCCTCGCCCATCGGCTGCCGTGGAACCGGGACGTCGGCGGATGAGTGACGTACTGGTCCTCTGCTACCACGCAATGAGCCGCGACTGGGGAGCGGGGTTCTCGGCAACTCCGGACCGGCTCGAGGCGCAGATCGGCAGCCTCCTCGAGCGTGGCTACGAGGGCGCCACCTTCAGCGATGCGGTCAACCGGCCGGTCGCCGAGCGGACCCTGGCAGTCACCTTCGACGACTCCTACCGCTCGGTGGTCGAGCTGGCCGCGCCGGTGCTCGCCCGGCTCGGTGTGCCCGGCACCGTCTTCGTGCCGACGACGGCGGCCGGCAGCGAGCGGCCGATGGCCTGGCCGGGCATCGACCACTGGCTCGGCGGGCCCCACGAGCAGGAGCTGATGCCGATGTCCTGGGACGAGCTCCGTGAGCTTGCGAAGGCAGGGTGGGAGATCGGCTCTCACACCCGCACCCATCCCCGCCTGCCGGAGCTCGAGGACGAGGAGCTGCGGACGGAGCTTGAGGGCTCGCGCATCGACATCGAGGAGCGAATCGACGGTCCCTGCACGTCGATCGCGTTTCCCTACGGCGATTTCGACGCGAGGGTCGTCGCGGCGACCCGCGCCGCCGGCTTCACGGCGGCTGGGGCGCTGGCCGGCCGGGTCCGCGAGCCCGGCGCGCTGAGCTGGCCGCGGGTGGGCATCTACTACAAGGACGTCGGGCTCCGGTTCCGGGCGAAGGCGTCGCCGGCCGTCCGCAGGTTCCGCGCAACCCAGCTCTGGCGCGTCCGCTTCCTGCTCCGGCGCCGCCGGTGAGCGAGGAACCGCGACGCCGGAGCGGACTGACCGGCACGGTGATCAGGGGGGTCAGCCTCGCGGGCAGCGGCTTCCTGCTCGGTCGCGTCATCACGCTGGTCACGTTCGTCGTCCTCGCCCGTCTGATCACGCCGGAGGAGCTCGGCCAATACACGTCGGGGTCGATCCTCGTCAACTTCGGCTTGCTGCTCGCAGGCTCGGGGATGCTCGCCGCCCTGATCCAGCGCGAGGACCGGCTCGACGAAGCGGCGTCGACCGCCACCGCGGCGACGGTCGGGGCCGGGGTCGTCCTGGCGCTGGTCGGGCTGGCGACTGCGCCGCTGCTCGGAATCTTCTTCAGCAGCGACACCGTCGCTGCGGTCGCGGCGGCCAGCGCCGGCATCCTCTTCCTGCAGTCCGCGCGAACGGTTCCGAGAGCGATCCTGCAGCGGCGCTTCTCGTTCCTGCGGCGGCTGATCGTCGAGCCGATCGCCATGACCGCCTTCGGCGTCGCGTCGATCGTCGCGACGTCGAAGGGGCTCGGGGTCTGGGGGCTGGTGATCGGCCAGTACGCCTTTGCGACGGTCGACCTCGCCCTCTCCTGGGGGATGATCCGCTGGCGGCCACGGCTCGGACAGGTCTCGTTCGGAATGTGGCGGGAGCTCGTGGCCTACGGCCGGCACGTTCTCGCCGGCACCACGATCCGGCGGTTCGGCGATCAGGTCCCGGTTTTCGTCTCCGGCGGCATGCTGTCGACGAGCGCGGTCGGGCAGCTGCAGTACGCGAACCGGATCGTGACCACGCCCTACTCGATGATCGTCACCGGCATCTCCTATGTCATCTTCCCGGCCTTCGCCCGGATCGCCAATGACCGGTCACGCTTCATGCCCGCACTCCTTCGATCCCTGCGGTGGACCGCGCTGGCCTCGATGCCGATCGGGATGATCCTCGCGCCGCTCGGCGAGCCGCTGGCGATCGTCGTCTTCGGCGAACGCTGGAGCCTTGCCGGTGAGGTCACCGCGGCGATCTGCCTGTACATACCCGCGCAGACGATTGCCGCTGTGATCGGCGAGGGGTTCAAGGGCACCGGCATCCCCGCCAAACGGACCCGCGTGAACGCGATCGCGGTCACGGCCGGTGCGATCACGATGATCGCCCTCACGCCGCCGCTGGGCCTCTTCGGGGTGGGGATCGGGATGTCCGTCGACGCGATCGCGGGCGCCACGGTCGCGATCGCGCTCTTGAGTAGGGCGATGGAGATCCCGGTGCAGAGGATCCTCGCGACCATCGCTCCGGCCGCGGTCGCCGCCCTGCTGATGGTCGCCATCCTGTTCCCGGTCGAGAACCTGCTGGTCCACGCCGCCGACCACGGCACTGCGCTCGGGCTGCTGCTGCTCACCGCCGAGTTCCTGCTCGGTCTGGTGATCTACCTGATCGGCCTGCGCGTGCTCTCACCCGGGCTCGGTCGTGAGCTGCGAGCGCTGCTGCGGACGGCACGGCGCAAGCCGGCCGAGCGTGACCTCGGCTCCGACGAGGAACTGATCGACGAAGAGGGTGAGACGATGCTGCCGGGCTGAGCCCTCAGCCGACCCAATCGCTTACGTCGAGGCCGAGCAACTCGTCGAGCTCCCGAGCCTCTCGCGCCGCCTCGCTCTCGAGCTCCGCCCGCACCGGCTGCGCCAGTGGCGCTCGCCCCCCGACGCTCGTGTTCCATCGGATCATCGCCCTCGCGGCTCGCCTCCTCATCGGCTCGGAGGTGACCCGGTGAATCGCCGGCCGTACCCACTCGGGCGGGCGCCGCACGAAGCGGCGAAACGTGCGGCTTCGCACCCGCTTGTTCGGGTTGACGACCTCGAGGTTCGGCTCGAAGCTCGAATCGACCTCGAGGAACCGGCAGGCCTCGCGATAAGCGCCGCGGGTGTCGTCCCGGAACTCGTCATAGACGATCACGTGGATCCGTTCGCGGCCGAAGACGTCGAGGTACCGGCGGAGCTGCTCGCCGTAGCGGACGGCGGATCGGTATGAGCGAGGCGGGAAGCCGGCCGGTGGGCCGGAGCGCTCACGCTCCGCATCGAGGGCGAGCGCCGACCCGAAGTCCTCCTCCGGCTCGATGCCCACGAAGACGAACTGCGAGTGCAGCGACGGGAGCATCTCGACGGGACTCCTCAGCATCACGATGATCCTCGCCTGCGGCTGGAACGCGGCGATCTCGGCTGCGGCGGTTGCCGAGTACAGGTGCCAAACCGATGCCTCTCCGCGCAGCCGCTCCTCCTGCAGGTCGGCGAAGAGGTCGAGGAACCGCTCCCTGCTCATCGGCCGCTGCCCACGCCGCATCGCCATCCGCTCGCTCAGGTCGGTGGCGAAGACGTGCGTCTCCTTGCGGGGGCACATGCCGATCTCCGGATGCTGGCCGAGGTAGTCGGCCATCGCCGTCGTCCCGCACTTGGGCGCGCCGACGATGAAGAAATCAGGGCCCTCGAGCGCGGTCATCGATTACCCGTCCGCAAACGGGCGCACGAGGCGCTGCCCCCCGCTCGTGCCGGCACCCGCCCCCTCGCCGTAGCCGAGCTCGGCCAGCTCCTCGCCGATCAGATCGTCCAGCAGCTTCCCGTCGGTATCGCTGAGAGCGAACGAGGGGCTGTTCATGTCGCGGATCTCGACCCGGCGGGAGAGGAACTCGTGCGGATCCGCGGACCCTGGCAGCGCGCAGAACGCCGTCATCTCGTCGATGGTCGCGTGCGGGTCGGCGACGAAGTCCTCGTACCGGATCTCGGCGTAGCGGCCGGGGGCGAATCGTCTTGCCTCCTCCCGGGCGCCGCGGATCAGCGCCTGCCATTGCAGAGCCGCCAACGCCAGCGGTGGCTCGCCCAACTCGCGCCAGCGCGCCAGCTCGTCCTCGCCGAGGACCCCGCGCCAGGCGACCGAGCGCTCACGCCACGTGCCCGCCCAGAACCCGACCTTGATCAGCGACCGCGCAACCGCTCTGCCGTCACGGATCACGTGGATGAAGCGTGCGTCCGGGAACGCGCCGGAGAGAAAGCCGATCCTGGCCGGGCCGGTGATCTTGGTGGCGAACCGGTCCTTGCCCTGATAGCGCACCAGCTTCGCGATCAGGGAGCGGAGACGGGCCTCCTGCTCGGGACTCGGCCGCTCGCCGATCAGCGACTCGTAGAGGAAGCGCTTCCCCGCATAGCGCTCCCAGATCGGGTACGCCTCGACCGGGCCGATTCGCGCCTTCTCCCGCCAGCGCAGTGGGTCGTCGGAGCGCAGGATCGACTTCCGCGCTCGCGGAAAGTGATCTGTGACGCGGGCCAAGACCGTGACCGACGGCCAGCGCGGCAGGTAGTTCAGGTGCTGGGTGAACCAGGCGATGTCCCGGCGCGCCGCGAAGGTGTTGAAGACCACCGTGGTCCCGCTCCTCGGCACGCCAACGACGAAGATCGGCCGATCGACGCGCGTCCCGCTCATCGACACGACGGCCAGAGGTCCGGATCGATTCCCGGCACGACCTGTACCAGCTCCTCGACGTCGGCTGCGAGCGCCGCCCGCATCTCGTCCGCAACCGCGACAGGCAGCCGATGGTCTCGTCGCCCGCCCGCCCCGGCCCGCCGCTCGATCGGACTCGAGGCCGGCACGTCGAGTCCGAGGAACCGGAAGGTCCGCTCGATCTCCGCCTCCGGCTCGCGAACGCATCGCTCGTACTGGAGGACCAGTACCCGGTCGCGATCGAAGCAGCTCATGATCCGGCGGAGTTGCTCCGCATAGAGACTTCGCTGCAGCGCGTCGCTTCTGATCATCAGTCGAAGGTACTGCCCGCTGCTCCACCGCAGCTCACGCCGGAGGACCCGGGACTCGTGGGCCATCCCTGACAGGAAACGCTCCCACGGATCGCGGAGGATGACCATGATCCTCGCCTCGGGAGCACAGCTCGCGAGGAGTCGCGGCGTCCATGGGTCATACATGTACCTCGGGGTCCATTCGCCGGTCAGTGCGCCGGGCGGACGGGGAAAGAGCTGCCGGTAGCGGTGAGCGTCGGCGTCTGTCAGCTCCCGCTGCCAGAAGGCCTCGAAGTAATGACGCTCCTTGCCCCACGGGGCGACTACGTCCGGATGACTGGTCACCTGCCGGAACCACCACGACGTCCCCGACCGTTGGGCTCCGACGCCGACGAAGTCGGGTGGGCCTCCGCTCCAACCCGGCGGGGCCTTGATCGGCAAGCCGAGGCGTCGCCTGAGGCGGATCCGGAAACGGTCGTCGAGCATCAGAGCCCGGCATCCCCGACCAGCTCGCGAGGGACATCCTTGTCGGTTCTGAAAACCCCGGCAGGGGAATCGGCGTGAATCACGTTGTCGCGGATCGTAGTGCCGGTGGGGCGAACGACGCAGGTCACCTCCGGAGTTGCGATTGCCGCCGCCCGAAAACATCTGCGCACGGGCTACTCGGGCTGATCCGGAAGTCCCCGGCGTCAGGGTCGGCGTAGCCGGGATCGGCGACGACGTTGTCGAAGGCTCGCGCACCGTCGATCGCCGGCTCGATCCCGCTGCCAGGTGGCGAGCCCGTGTAGTCCGGGCTCGTGATCCAGACGCAGTTGCCGCGGGCGACGTTGCCGGAGCCGACCGGTCCCTGCCAGTGCGATTGGACGTTCCAGCGGATGTTCGAGCCGGTGATGACGTTGCCGGCGACGAGGTTGTCGTCGGAGGAGGAGTCGGGGCCACCGCCGAAGATCACGCCCTGCCCGTTGCCGTCGATGATGTTCCCGGTCACGACCGAGTCGTCGGCGTCGGGGTAGAGCTGGACGCCGCGATCGGCGTTGCCGTAGATCACGTTGTCCCTGATCACGGTGTCCCGCGCGTTGGCGACGTAGATCCCGTGCTGATGGTTGGTGGCCGGAAGCAGGCCGCAATCGTGGATCACGTTGTTCTCGATCACGACGCCGCGCGGGGGCGGCTCGCTGGAGTAGCTATTGACGCTGACGCAGATCGCCGAGTGGTCGTTGGTGATTTCGTTGCCGCGGAGGGTTGTGCCGTCGGCGTTCACGGTCGGGCTCGGCTTCCCCTCCGGATTGCTGCCGTCGAGGGTCAGGTCCTCGACGACCGCCCGGTCCGCGCCGTGCTTGATCCAGAGCCGGCCGGCGAGCGTCGCGCTTTCGCCCGGAGCGCTGGTCAGGACGACGTCGGGCGCGGCGATCGCCGCGACGTCGTCGACCTCGTGGACTCCGCCGCGCAGGCACCCCGTCTCACCGGGGCCGAGAGCGGCCATGAACGCGACCGCATCGCCGCCCACGCCGAGCCTGGCATCGCATCGGGCGGCAGCGGGGCCGGCCGGCGCCTCTGGAGCCTCAGCCTCGGGAGCCGCGGGCGTCGTCGGCGACTCCGGCGCTCCGGTTCCACTCAGCGCCGCGCCGCCTCCGAACGCGACGGCGGCGACGGGTGTGAGCAGCAGCAGTTGTGCGCGGCGTCCCAACCGGACACCAGGGTAGCTCGGCGAACACCTCGCTCAGCCGAGGTTGCGGACCAGCACCCGCTCGCAACCGCGGACATGGTCCTTGCGCTCGACCGTGGCGCGATCGCGTCCGTGCCCGCACTTGACGATGTCGCGACGCCCGTTGACGGCGCGCAGGCGGTCGGAGCCCTGACCGCCGAGCAGGCAGTCAGGACCGCCCTTGCCGCCGACGATCTTGTCGCCGCCCAGCTTGCCGGCGAGGCGATCGCTGCCCGGGCCACCGATCAGCCGATCGCGGCCCTGGCTACCGACCAGGGATCGGCGCCCGACTCCGACCTGATCCGGAATGCAGGGAGACTTGCCGCCGTGGGAGCCGTGCGGCGGCCGGGGCTCGGCCGGTGGGTCCGCCGGAATCTCCGGCAGGGTGCCGCCGAGGACGCCCGCGCAGGGACTGCTTCGACTGAGCCTGAAGTCGCCGTCGGCAGGGTCGGCGTATCCAGGGTCGGCGACGACGTTGCTCTCGGCCCGGGCGCCGTTCATGTCGTCCTCGATCCCGCTTCCGTCCGGCGCGCCCTCGTAGCTGTCGCGTTCGGTCCAGACGCAGTTGTCACGGGCGACGTTGCCGGAGCCGACCGGTCCCTGCCAATGCGACTGGACGTTCCAGCGGATGTTCGAGCCGGTGATGACATTGTTGGCGACGAGGTTGTCGTCGGAGGACGCGTCCGGACCACCGCCGAAGATCACGCCCTCGCCGTTGCCGTCGATGATGTTCCCGGTCACGACCGAGTCGTCGGCGTCTGGGTAGAGCTGGACGCCGCGATCGGCGTTGCCGTAGATCACGTTGCCCCTGATCACGGTGTCCCGCGCGTGGGAGACGTAGATCCCGTGATGGTGGTTGGTGGCCGGAAGCTGGCCGCAGTCGTGGATCACATTGTTCTCGATCACGACTCCCCGGGCCGGCGGCTCGTTCGAGTAGTTGGACACGACGACGCAGATCCCCTGGTGGTGGTTGGTGATGTCATTGCCGCGCAAGATCACGTCGTCGGCGTAGATCAGCGGCCCGAGGAGGCCGTCGACGTTGCGGCCGTCGAGGTCCAGGTTCTCAGCGATGGATCCGTCGGCGGTGTAGTTGATGCGGAGCTGTCCCCGCAGGGTCGCGCGCTCGCCGGGGTAGCTGGTCAGCGTCACCCCCGGGGTCTTCATCACGAATTGGCGATCGGTATAGGTGCCCGCTCGCAGGCACCCGGTCTGACCGCTCCCGAGCTCGTCGAGAAGCGCCGGGACCGTCGCCAGCGGCGCAGCCTCGGTGCCGGCGGCCGAGTCGGATCCGCCCGGGGCGACGACGAGATCGCAGCTCGACGCGGCCGTTGCAGCGGAGCCGGATACGACCGCAACAGAAATCGCCGCAAAGGCGGCGAGGGCGACTGCTGCGATCTTTCTCCGTGTGCTGATGTCCGGATCCTTCCCGTGTCCGCGCGGGGACTTCCCCTTGGCTTCCCAGCTATCGACGCGTCAACCGCGTGCCGAAGCAGCGCTGATGAATCCGGACGTTCGTCCACGACCCGCGACTGAATGAACCGTTGCCCGCTTCCGGCCGTGACTCCAGCCCGGCCGCTCCTGTTAGCTTGCCCCGATGGCGCGCAGCTACGCACCCGGACAGCGCCCGCTGATCGTCGTCGGCACCGGCCGTTGCGGCTCGACGTTCCTGCATCGTCTCCTGGCCTTCCACGACGAACTCGGCTGGCTGTCGACGTTCAACGAGACCGTCCCCCGGCAGCAGTGGCTGTCGGTCTTCTCACGCCTGTACGCGGCGCCGCTTCCTGGCCGGCTGAAGGAGATGAGGGCTTTCCCGAAGCCGTTCGAGGCATATCGGTTCTGGGAGAGCTACCTGCCGGGGTTCTCGCGGCGTCAGAGCCCGCAGGTGCCGGAGGAGATCGACGCCGCGATGATCGAGCCGGTCCGCGAAGCGACCCGGCGGATCCTGCGCTTCCACGGGCGCGACCGCCTCCTCGTCAAGGTCACCGGCTGGGCGCGCATGGCCTACTTCGACCGGATCTACCCCGATGCCCGGTTCGTCTTCCTGCAGCGCGACCCGCGCTCGGTCGTCAGCTCCTGGATCAAGGCCGGCTGGCTCGACGTTACGAGCGCCCCGGACACGACGAGCTGGCAATGGGGACAGGTCCCCGAGGATTACCTCGCCGCCTGGAGCGACCTCGGTGGCGGGCCCCAGCTCTCGACCGCGTTGAAGATCCGGCTCGACCTCGACGACATCGCCGCCAACTCGGCCCTGCTCCCGGGCCGCGTCCACGAGCTGACCTACGAGAAGCTGATCACCGAGCCGGAGCCGGCGCTGCAGGAGATCTGCCGGTTCGCCGAGCTTCCCTGGACGCCGTCCTTCGCACGGACCGTCGAGCGGACCGAGTTCTACGACTCGACGAAGACCTGGCAGAAGCACCTCACCGACGCCGAGGGCGATCGCGTGCTCGAGTTCATGCGCCGCACCGACCGCGCCGCTGCCTGACGCCCGCCGGCAGGGCTCAGGAGCGTGGCTTGCCGAAGTCCCGGAGGAGTGCCGGGATGGTCATCATGATGATCTTGAAGTCGAGCCAGGGCGAGCGGTTCTCGATGTAGTAGTTGTCCCACTCGACCCGGTCGGCGATCGAGGTGTTCCCGCGCAGACCCTGCACCTGCGACCAGCCGGTGATCCCGGACTTGACGCGATGACGGTCCGCGTAGCGGTAGACCGACTCGTCGAACAGGCGCACGTAGCTCGGGCGTTCGGGGCGCGGGCCGACCAGCGACATGTCCCCGAGGGCGACGTTGAAGAGCTGCGGCAGCTCGTCGAGCGAGCTGCGCCGCAGGAAGGTGCCGGTCCGGGTTCGGCGGTCGACCCCCTCGACCCCCCCGGGAGCGACGTCCGCGGATGCCCGGTCGCGCTCCTCGATCGCGGCCCGCTCCTCCGGCGAGGGGTCGCGCATGGTCCGGAACTTGAGGACGTCGAACTCCTTGCCGTCGAGACCGACGCGGCTCTGCCGAAACAGGATCGGTCGCCCGAGCGTCAGCAGCGTCGCCAGCGCGGCGACGAGCATGATCGGCGAGGTGAGGACGATCGCCAGCCCGGCGATAACGCGGTCGGATGCGTACTTGAGCGCGTACTGCCAGCCTTGCGGATCGCTGGGGCGCACGGAGACGATCGGGATTCCGCCGATCCGCTCGAGCTCGAGATCGTCGGTGACACCCTCGAACAACCGCGGCAACACCGATACGGTGACGCCGCGGGCCTGGCATCGACGCAACAGGTCGAGCTCGGCCTGATGGGAGCTGGTCGAGAAGCTGACGACGACATGCGAGACACGAAGATCCTCCAGGGCCGCTTCGAGGCCCGGGCCGAACAGAGCCCGGTCGCCCGCGACCGGCTGCGAGTCGAGGACCGGAATCTGCGGCCCCCGATCATCGTCGATCTCGAGCGGATCGTCGTCGAGGAAGGCGACCGGGCGAAGTCCGAACTCGGGTCGCTGGACGAGCCGATCCGCGAACTGCCTCCCCACCGCTCCGGCTCCGATGATCAGCGTCTCCTGCCCGATCTTGCCGGCACGGCGACGCCGCATCTCGACGATGTGGCGCCCGCCCCTCGCAGCGATCACGTAGGTCGAGGCGAAGATCCAGGCCCGGACCGCCTGCGCCGCGGCGTCGGGATTGTCGAAGATCAGCACCCTTCCGAACGTCATGCACATTGCGACGATCGCTGTGGCGGCGACGATCGTCCGGGCGTCCTCGAGAAAATGGGTGGCGAACTTGGACCGATACAGGCCGAGGTAGACGAGGACCGCGAGCACCAGGACGCTGAAGACCGCCAGCGAGAAGGCATCCGTGCGGAGCGTTGCAGCCGGCGCGCTCGCGACCGAGGCGATCGCGGCGAGCGCCAGCATCAGGGCATCGATGCCGAAGCTGCGGGCGTCGAAGATCGGCGGGCCGATGTTCCCCGTCCGCCGACGCCGGCGCAGCCCGCCGACGAAGTCGGAGGTCACGCGCCGCTGGACCGGGACCCCCCCGGCCGCAGCGTCGGCGATCGAACCGGTATCGATCGATGAGCCGTGCTTCATCATCTCGGCAGTCCTATCGGCAGTTCGCTCCCGATCCTCAATCATCGAATGACGGCATTGCCGCGCTCCCATCCTTGTCTGCCGCCGCCGGGGAGGCCTTCAAGGTTCCGATGCTCGAACGGCGAAGGGAACCCAGATGCGTGTCCTGATCTTCAGTCAACACTTCACCCCCGAGGTTACGGCCGCACGGTTCAGGATAGAGCCATTCGTCGAGGCCTTGCTCGGTTCCGGGCACGAGGTTGAGGTCATCTGTGCGGTTCCCAATCACCCTGAGGGGATCATCCACCCCGGCTTCCGGGGTCGGATGGTGGTGCGCAAGCACCGGCCCGGTCTCTCGGTCGAATACGTCTGGGTGCGTGCCTCACCCGCCAAGACGATCCGAACGAGGCTCGAGAGCTACGGCTCCTATGCGGCGATGGCGGTCGCGGCCGGATCGCTGTCGAGGCGTCCCGACGTGATCCTCGCCAGCTCGCCGCCGCTCACCGTCGGCCTCGCCGGCGCGATCGTCGCCGCCCGGCACCGGGTGCCGTGGGTGCTCGACATCCGCGATCTCTGGCCGAAGGCGGCCGTGGTCCTCGGCGAGCTGACATCGCGCCGGTCGATCGCGGCGGCCGAGCGCCTCGAACGGTGGCTCTACCGCAACGCCGACCTGACGACGACCGTCACCGAGCCGTTTCGGCGGCACATCGCCGAGCGGGCGCCCGCCGGGACCCGGATCGAGGTCCTGCCGAACGGAACGACGCGCGCCTGGCTCGAGCGGGGACGGCGTCGCCGGCCCGACAGGGTTGCGCTGGGGATGCCGGAGGACCGCTTCGTATGGGCATACGCCGGCAACCTCGGCCTCTACCACGGCCTCGACACGGCGATGGACGCGGCCGAGCTGCTCGGCGACGAGTTCCAGCTCCTGCTGATCGGCCACGGCCCGCTCCGCGACGAGCTCAGCCGGCGAGCCGCCGCGCTGCCGTCCGGGCGGGTCAGGCTCGAGGGGCTGATGTCACCCGACGACGCCGCCGCTCGCCTGCTTGCCGCGGACGCGCTCCTCGTCGCGCTGAGAGCATCGCTCAGCGACGTCGTCTCCTCGAAGCTGTTCGACTACTGCGCGCTCGGCCGTCCGGTGATCGTCGCCGCCGACGGCGAGACGAGGCGGCTCGCGGAGGGTGCGGCGCTGCTGGCGCCGCCGGAGGACCCCGGCGCGCTCGCCGCTGCCGTTCGTGAGCTCCGCGGCGATCCCGAGCTCGGTCGGCGGCTCGGTGAGCGGGCCCGCGAGCGGGCCCGCGACTACCTGCGCGAGGTCCAGGCCGAGCGGCTCGTCACCGCGCTGGAAGCGCTGGCGAACAAGGCCTGATGCGGTAGGCCCGCCATCCAACCTCGGAACGGGTGACGGGTGCCGCCGCGATTGTGCGGCAGCACCCGGCCCGTGATGTTCGAGTTGGTCGTCCTTAGATCGCGTCTTCGCGGCGGGCGACCATCCGGGCCATTCCGAAACCGCCCAGCAGCAACAGCAGTCCGCCGCCGGCAAGCAGTTCGAGATCAAGGCCCGTGAAGGGCAGCGCGCTGCTGTTCGATGCCGCTCCGGTTGCACCGGGATCGGTCGGCCCGCCGCCGGCTACTGAACCGGCCACGTCGCCGCCCTGACCACCGTAGGTCTCCACCGACGAGTTGTTGGCGAATGCTGCGGGTGCAAGCGCGAGTGCAACGACGACAACCGCCGTGCTGAGAATCATTCTCGACTTCACGAATTTTACTCCCTCGTGACTTCCAGCGACCGGCCATTCACACCCCCGGGTGCTGTGGTGAATAACTGTGGCCGACCGACAAACCTTCTATTGGTGCCGGCGCCCAGGGGAACGGTGCGTGCAGATTACACAAACGAGAAGCGCTTGACAAGGGGTTCGCAGGTCGGCGTCTAATTCGTGCAATAGCGGGTGCCGTGTGTCGGCCCGACCCGGGAGCAGACCCGCTCGACGAGGATGCGGTCGATGGCCCTGCTGGTCAGCGGATCTCCGCTGTGGGAGCGGCGTAGCGCCGTGGCGATCAGCGGCTCGGTCGGGTTCAGCTTCGCGGCCCGTCGCAACTGCAAAATCCCTTGCGGCCGCTGCCCGTCGACGATGTCGAGGGTCCCGAGCTCGAGCAACGCGTACCAGTTCGTCGGCTCGCGCTCGGCAGCCCGCGCGAATGCCGCCGCCGCCTCCTTCTCGTCCCCGTCTCGGACCGCGATCGTGCCGGCGACGAGATCGGGTCGCGCCGACAGGGGATTCAGGTCGCGGGCGGTCTCGAGCCGCGAGAGCGCCGCCTCCGGGTCGGAGGGCCAGTCGGACGCCGCGCTGTCGGTCAGTCGGGCCGACACCCAGGGCAGTGCCAGCGAGACGACGGCGACGAGCAGGACCGCGGCAGCGGCGACGGCGAGCGCGACCGTCGCCGGCCGCGGGAGCAGCCGTCGTGCGACCGGCGCAACCGCGTCCTCTGTCCAGTCGCGGGATCGGAGTCCGCCACCGGCGATCCCGAGCCAGGCGAAGACCGGCATCGTGATCGCGGCGAACGTCCACAACCAGTCGCCGCTGGCGTGGAGGCTGAAGTAGGCCGCAGCCGCCAGCGCCACCGCGGCAACCGCACGCGCCAGCGGATCCGGCGCCCGGGCCCGGCGCCGGAACGCAGCGACCGCGGCGGCGACGACGAAGCCGAGGAACAGGAGCGCCCCGACGATCCCGGTCCCGGCGAGGACCCGGATCGGAAGGCTGTGTGGATAGAAGGGCTCCTCGGTGGTATCGCGGTGCTCGAGATAGGTGACCGCGAAGTTGTCGGCGCCCTGGCCGAGCACCGGCGCGCCGGTGAACTCGTCGCCGAGCGCGACGTTCCAGAAGTCGTAGCGGCCGCTGCCGAGATCGCCGCTGAACCGCGACGAGCCGAATCCGCCTTCGTCGTAGTCGCCCTTGAAGTCCTGCCAGCGATCGCCGGCCCAGTCGACCGGGTTGCCGATCGCGGCGACGGCGACGATCACGGCGACGACCGCGGCGACGGCGGCAATGACCGCACCGGCCCGGCTCGCGGCTCGCGTCGTCCGCTCGGAGATCTCCAGCCGGCGATCGGCGAAGGCGACGGCGGTGCCGACCAGTAGGAGCCCGATGAAAGAGAGCAGCATCGCGTTCCCGGCGTCCGCGATCGCGGCGCCGACGTCGCCGCCGTCATCGGTGATCGCGAAGACGTCGAGGATCGGCGCCGCAACCAACGCGGTCGCCGCGGCGGCGAGGGCGAGGAAGAGCACCGCCCGGATCCGATTCGGAGCGATCAGCAGGTAGAACAGCAGCGCGAACGGGATTACCAGCAGCGCCGCACGGCTTTGCGGCATCATCGCGAGCTGGACGAGGAACCCGGCGACGGCGAGCAGCAGTCCCCGCAGCGGCCAGGGCACCTCGCGGCGCGATGCGAGGTGGATCGCCGGCCAGAACCCACCGATGAAGAGCGCCGCCACTGCGTTCGGATAGCCGGTCGGCTCGGCGAGCCGGCCCTTGATCAGCGAGAGAGCGGCGTCGGGCGAGCCGGCGGCGTCGAGGAGCACGACCGCGCCGACGACCGAGAGCGCGACCGCGTAGAGCCCGAGGACGATCGCGGCGGAGTCCGCCCTCCACGAGACGATCGAGAAGAGCGCGTAGACGATCAGGTAGACGAGCGCGAGGTTGGCACCGTCCCAGGCCGTTCCCTGCACCTCGGCCCAGGCGATCGAGGCGAAGCTCCAGAGCACGAACGCCGCCAGAAACAGCATCGCGATCCGATTCGCGGGCTCCAACGCGCCGAGCCGGCGGCGGTAAGTGTAGGCGGCCGCCAGCAGCAGGCCGAGCATGAACAGCCCCGCCGGCGCCCAACCCGTCACCCGGTATCCGCCCCCGGAGGCGGCGAGGATGATGAACGAGGCGACGCCGAGCAGGCCCGGGATCAGCTCCGGTCGCCGCGTGAGCGCGGCCACGCGGCCCCCGTTCGTCTCGTCCGCGGGTCTGCTCACGGCTGCAGCCTATTCGTGGCCGAGGCGGCGGCGGAGCAGTCAGCTACCGAGCTTGACCCACTTGGCGACCGAAGGGACGCCCTTCTTGTTGAGGACGAACAGCATGTAGTAGCCGGGGGGCGCAACTCCGGCGCTGGGAGGAGCGATGGCGTTCAGGCGCTTGCTCTTCTTCGCCTTCTTCTTCGGCTTCTTGACCTTCAGGGGGACGAGCCGCTGGTTCATGTCGTTGCCGTGCGTCGTCGCGGCGGGGGCGACAAGCACCGCGGTGGTCGCCTTCGACCTGCCCTTCGTCTTGATCCTCATCGCCTGCTTGTAGTCGACCGCCTTCGGCGCCTTCCCGATCACCGGGCGCTTGCCCTTGAACAGGTAGGGCGGGGAGTAGATCTCGGCGGTGTCGGTCAGGCTGTTCTCCCCGTTGGGCTCCAGCGGGTGCTTGTTGTCGCCGCCGGAGAAGACCCTGCCGTCGGGGAGCAGGAGGGCCGTCGCGTGATAGCCCCGATCCTCCATCTGCGCGGGCCCGAGCCGCCATTTTCTGGTGTCGGGGTCGTACAGCTCGACCTGGCGGCGGGCGCCGTTGCTGTCGATCCTGTAGACGCCGTCCTCCTCGTTCTCGCCGTAGCCGCCGCCGACCGTGACCATCGACCGGTCGGGAAGCAGCACGGTGTTCTGGTAGGAGCGGCCGAGGTTCAGCCGGCTGCCCAGCTTCCAGCCCGCATCGGCGTGCTTGAGGTCGATCGTCTCGGTCGTCGCCGACGGCAGCCGCGAGCCGTCGGGCAGGTCGACGCCGCCGATGCCGCCGAGCATCGTCACCTTCCAGGAGCCGCGCGGGGTGCCCGGGTCGAGGACGGCGTTGCCGCCATTGCGCTGCTCGACGTTGCGCGGCAGCTCGGTCCAGGTGATCGGATCGCCGGGGTCCCGGGCATCGATCAGCGCCGAGTGTCGCGGCAGCGGCCCGGCGACCGCGACCCGCTCGTCGGGCAGCGTGAAGAGGTGCGGGTAGAGGAGCCCGGTCGGCAGAGAGACCTCGGGATGGAGGCTGAACGAGCCGACGCTCCCCGGCGCCGAGCCGGGCTTGAAGACCTCGAGGCCCAGGTTGAGGATCAGGCCCGGCGCCTCGTCGCCGTAGCCGCCGATCGTGAGCGTCCGGCCGTCGGCGAGCTCGACCT
>DATAFA010000072.1:0-1893 GCA_036257785.1 Solirubrobacterales bacterium
TTCTTGATGGGGCCCGACTAACGAAGCCGGAGCCGAAACGAAGGCCGGCTAGGCGCAGCCCTCTTTGTAACCAACCTGCTCATCGAATCCCGAACGAAACGACGTCACGCTGCGTCGGTTGGTCTCGAAGATGATCAAGAACCCATTCTCCGGTTCGGAATCGAAGATGAGGTAGCTGCCGCGATCGCCCAGATACGGATGGGGCTCGCGTTCGAGCTCATCGCCGTAGGCGTCTTCGACTGCCGAGATGGGATCCCCGACTCCTATCCCGGAATCCGTTTGGATCGCCGAGTCGCTCCCTACGTCGATCCGCACCAGCTCTCGCCGGCTGAACATCAGGAAAAGGTCTCGGGGGCCGCCGACCAGGTGCCCGTACCGACACTGAGGGGAAAAGTCCGACGACACATCCGCCTCCATCCCGGTCGCACGCTCGACATCGTCGACGTGCATTCCGATCGTCATCGATCCCAGCCCGTCGCTACGAAGCTCATCTGCCTCGGTCACCGGCGTAGGGACCGCCGCGGTCGTCGTCGGTGAGGCCTCCGGATGTTCGATCGGCCCAGAGGTCGATTCGTCCTGACTGTCCGACAAGAACATCAGACCGCCGACGACGACGCCGCCGAGGACGAACCCGATCAACAACACGACGATCTTGTTCACACCGCTCCTCCCGCAAGCGGGATGATACGAATCCGAGCGTTCTTGGAGGCTCTTCGGTGAAGCTGGAAGAGATCGTGTCGACGTCCGCGGCGATCGGACAGACGCGGTCGCGCAGGGCGAAGACCGAGCTGCTCGCCTCGTTCCTGCGACGCCTGCAGCCGAGGGAGCTGCCGATCGCGGTTTCGTACCTGTCCGGCAGGTTGCCGCAGGGGACGATCGGTGTCGGATGGGCCGCGCTTCGCGAACGGCCGCCGCCGGCGGCCGGATCGACGCTCGGATTGATCGAGGTCGACGCCGCGCTCCAACGGATCCGGCTCGCGGTCGGCGCGGGCAGCCAGGAGGCGCGCAAGAGGGAGCTCTCGGCGCTGCTGGCCGCCGCGACCGACCCCGAACAGGAGTTCCTGTCCCGCCTGCTGATCGGCGAGCTGCGGCAGGGTGCTCTCGAGGGGAGCGTGGTCGAGGGCGTGGCCGCGGCCGCGGGCGTTCCGGCCGCGCAGGTGCGCCGCGCGCTCATGCTCGAGGGCGACCTGGGCACCGTGGCCGCCGCGGCCATCGCCGAGGGCGAGACCGGCCTCCGCCGATTCAGCCTGACCGTCCTTCGGCCCGTCTACCCCAGGCTGGCGCAGACGGCGGCCGACACGGCGGACGCCCTCGGTCGGAGCCATCCCGCTGACGTCGAGTGGAAGCTCGACGGGGTCCGGCTTCAGGTCCATGTCCTGCGGGGGGAGGTCCGGTTGTTCGCGCGCACGCTGGCCGACGTCACCGATCGGGTACCCGAGGTCGTCGACGCGATGTCCGGCCTGCCGTTCGAGGCGGCGATCCTGGATGGCGAGGCGATCGCGCTTCGGCCCGACGGCCGGCCGCACCCGTTCCAGGTCACCGGGAGCCGGTTCGCCAGCAGGACCGACGTCGATGGACAGCGGCGGTCGACGCCGCTCTCCCCCTTCTTCTTCGATCTCCTGCATCTGGACGGCGAGGACCTCATCGACCGCCCGGCACGCGAGCGCCTGGAGATCATGGAGCATCACCTACCCGGTGAACTGCGGGTTCCGCGGACGGTCGCCGGGGATGCCGAGACCGCCGAGCGGTTCCTGGACGACGCCCTCGTGCACGGCCATGAGGGCGTGATGGTCAAGGCGCTCGACGCTCCCTACGAGGCGGGCCGCCGCGGTGCCGGCTGGCTCAAGGTCAAGCGCGCACATACGCTCGATCTGGTCGTCCTGGCCGCCGAGT
>DATAFA010000074.1:0-4949 GCA_036257785.1 Solirubrobacterales bacterium
GCCCTGACCGCCCAGCGGATCGTCGCGGGGCGCCGGAGGCGGCCGGGGACGGTGAGGCCGGCGCCGGCCCAGGCGACCCGTTCGGCGTTCTCGGCCATGTCGCCGACCGACGGCGAGACGAGGAGCGGCTTGCCGAGCGCCAGCGCGCGGGCGAGGGTGCCGTGACCGCCATGGCAGACGATCAGATCGGATGCGGCCATGACCTGCGAATAGGAGAGCCAGTCGACGAGCATGCCGTTCGGCGGAACGTCGATCGGCTCCTCGGGCCGGTGGCCGTTCGTGGTCGCGATGACGCGCACCGGTTCATCGGCGAGCCCCTCGAAGCAGCGCCGGATCAGGTCGCAGCCCGGGTCCTGGGCGGTGCTGCTGGCGACGAGGACGAGCGGCCCGCCGCCGCCCGGCAGCTCGATGTCGGGGTGGGGGAGCTCGAACTCGAGTGGGCCGGTCAGGACCGCCTCGGCCGGCCAGGCGCGGGGGTACTCGAGTTGCGGGAAGGTGCCGACGATGACGAGCCGGTCGCTGATGCCGCCGTGGAAGCGGTCCTGGGGCGGCAGGCCGATCCGCGTCCGGGTCTCGTTGAGCTCGCGGCGGCCGAGCCGGAGCCCGGTCTCGAGGATCGGCAGCGCCGCCCTCCACGCCGCGCGGCCGACCCCCGTCCGCGGCGGGCCGGCGCCCATGCCGAAGAACGGCATCCCGGGGTCGTGGACCGGGTAGAGGTGGGGAATCAGCGTCGCCCTCGGGACCCCATGGAGCTCGGCGGCCAGCGACGGGGCGAGCGTGAGGATGTCGCTGACGACGACGTCGGGATCGAACTCCTCGAGCAGCGGCAGCATCGCCTCCGCGGCCTCGCCGGCGCCGGGACGCTCACCGGGCGGTGGGGGAGGGAAGACGACGTACTGCTCGGCCGCCGCGAACTTCAGGCCGAGGTCCTCGATCGGCACCCGCCACCGGTCCCACGTCTCCACGGTCACGTCGTGGTCGCGGGCGCCGAGCGCCCGCGCGAGCGCGATCGCCGGGAACGCGTGCCCGGCATCGCCGAACGCTGCGACAAGCGCTCTCACGCGCCCTCCTGCAAGCCGGCTCCCGCCGCCCGCCGCCCCGCTTGCCGCCGCCGGCCGATCGCGCCATCCTCGGGAGCCCGATGCTCGGACGTCGCAACAGGAGGCCGCGGAACGCCTGCCTGCGCCTGCGGGCCGCAGTCGAGGCGATGCCGGCCCATGCCCGGCAGGCGATGCTCCGCGGCATCGCCGACAACACGATCATCGTCGGCGCCTACACCGATCCCGACAGCGGCGGCATCTGCCCGATGCTGGCCGCCCATCGCAACGGCGGTCGCATCGACCTCGCGAGCTTCGCGCGCAGCTGGGACCGCTACACCGACGCCGACGAGCCGCGGCCGGCGACCCGGCGCGAGCTCCGCACCCTCGTCGCCCTGCTCGAGTCGAGCCTCGCCGACGACATCTCCCTCGCGGGCATCGAGCCGGCCCGCCTGACCCGCCCGGCCCGCCTGATGCCGCCCGAGCGCGCCGGTTTCACCTACCGGATCCGGCGCCTGCCGCGCTCCCACCTCAAGCGAGTCGCTGCTCGAGCTCGTTGATCCGCTCCCGCAGTGAGCGGATGGCCGCCTTCTTCGTCGCCACCTTCCTGCGGATCTCCTTCGCCCTGCGCTTGAGGTCGCGCTTGTCCTTCCTGTCGGCGGTCGTATGGATCTTGAATGAAAGGGTCTCGAGGTTCAGCCGGAGCAGGCCGACCCGCTTCCTCGCCTCGGCGAGTCTCGACCTCAGCGCCTTCAGCTTCGCTCGGGTGTCCGTGCGGAACGAATCGGTCTGCAGCCCCGCGATCCGCAGCAGGTTGCCCTCGGCGAGGTTGACCTCCGGCACGTGGTAGTTCGAGCCGGAGGCCACCGCCGCTCCCAGGTCGGGCCGGGTGTCGCCCGCGAGGCCGACCTTGGACAGGTTCAGCCAGTGGGCACCGCCCTGCCGCTTGCATTCGGCTCGGTAGAAGTCGGGCTCGCCGCGCCACGGACTCGCAGTCTCCGTGTCGGGCACCCCGAACAGGTAGTCGAAGTTGACCAGCGGCTCGAGGGTTCCGTCGCCGCCGTCGAGCAGCGCAGGGTTGGTGCAGATGACCTCGTAGGAGTCGGGATCGGGGCGTGGATCGGGGTAGATCCAGTAGCCGAAGTCGAGCCGCGAGAAAGCGGCGGTCGGCCCCGGCACGTCGTTGAACGTGGAGTAGGCGATCACGCAGCCGTACTGACCGACCTCGGAGCAGGCCGGCACGTGGTCGAACAGGCCGCCGACGTCCTCGCCGATCGGGACGCTGATGTTGGCGCCGGGAGCGATCGCGCCGACGAAGCGCTTCCGCAGCCCCGCGCGGTTGTCGACGATCTCGTCGATCAGCCGTGCGACATGGGCTGAGCCCTGGGAATGGCCGAGCAGGATGAAGCCGCGACCGTGGTTGTAGTTGCGGAGGTAGTCCCTGAAGGCGGCCCTGGCGCTCCGGTAGGCGATCTCGACGCTGTCGTTGTGAGTGGTCTGGTCGCCGTTGAGGGTCACCTGCCTGTACATCGGGGCGTAGACGTCGCAGACCGACGAGAACATCCGAGCCTGCTGGACGACGACGCGCCTGATCGGGGGGTCCTTGTCGAGGTTGGCGTTGGGGCCCTCCTGCTCGCTCTGCGTCGGGTACAGGTAGAAGCAGTCGACCGGCGGGTCATCCGGGCGCGTGTATCCAAGTGGCTGCGATTGCTGGCCCGGCGGCGGAATCGTCTCGCCGTCGATGGTCCCGGCGCAGAGGTCGTCCGCCTGAGCGGGCTTGCAGATCCAGACGGTGTCATCGGCCGAGGCCGTCGCCGGAGCGACCATCGCGGCGACGGCGAGCGCGGTGGCCAGGCCGACCAGCGCAAGCCGTGCTCGAGCCCCCGCAGTCCAAGATGCGTCGGTTCCAGAAGCGTTCAAGTCCAGTCTCCTCCCATGTCGTCCCACTGATCCTAGGCCCTCAGGTCGCGAACGCCGACGGGTCGCCCGGGCGGGTGAAGACGATCTCCGGGATCAGGCAGTACCGCGATGTGCGCAGGAGCAGCCGCACCGTCTCGGCGAGGTCGTCCGGCTGGATCATCTCCTCCGGCTTGACCTGGCCCTGGACCCACTCGGTCATCGCCGTGTCGACGAAGGCGGGGCAGAGCGCGGTCACCTGGATGCCGGCCTTGCCGACCTCCATCTGCGTCGCCTGGCTGAGCCCGATGACGCCGGCCTTCGTGGCCGAGTAGACGGCCAGCCAGCCCTGGCCGCCCTTGCCGGCGATCGACGCCGTGTTGACGATCAGCGCCTTGCCGTGCTCGGCGCCCGCCTCCCGCAGCATCGGCATCGCCTCGCGCATCGCGAGCACGTAGGAGCGCAGGTTGACGTCGAGCTGCATGTCCACCTTCTTCGTCTCGACCTCGTCGATCGCGCTGCCGATCCCGACTCCGGCGTTGTTGACGAGAACGTCGAGCCTTCCGCACCGCTCCCGGTGGGCTGCGACCAGCGCCTTCAGGTCGTCCTCGGAGGCCACGTTCGCCGGCACGGCGCTGACGTCGAGGCCGTCCGCGGCCAGGGCCGCCGCCGCCGCCTCGAGCTTGTCGGGGCGGCGCGCGGAGATCGTCACCTCGTAGCCGTCCTCGGCCAGGGCCCGGCTGATCGCCAGTCCGATTCCGCTCGATCCCCCGGTCACCAGTGCTGCTCGCTCCGCCACGCTCTCTCCTTTGCTTTTGCCGACGCCGGGAGCCTAACCGCCAAGTAAATGAACCGGCTTCTCTAGGATTCGCCGCCGTGCTCAAAGCCGTCACGCCAAGAACCCGCGCCCTGCTCGCCCTTCCGTTCGCCCTCGCGCTGATCGCCGGATGCAGCGGCAGCTCCGACCCGACCACCGCGACGACCGCTGCTCCGAGCGCCGACAAGTTCCCCGCCACCAACGGCAAGACGCTCCAGCAGCTCGTGGCCGACATGCCACAGAGCGATCTCGTGGTGGCCCCGACCCAGCAGGTCTTCAACCCGGGCAAGAACCGCTTCGGCTTCGGCGTCTTCACCGTCGATCACGGCAACGTCCCCGACGCCGACGTGGCGATCTACGGGGCCAAGCCGAACGGAAAGGCCGAGGGTCCCTACCCGGCGACGATCCACTCGCTCGCGACGCCGCCGGCCTTCGCCGCCAAGACGACCACCCAGGACCCCGACGCCGCCAAGTACGTCTACACGACCGACGTCGACCTTCCCGCCAAGGGCGAATGGCAGATGATGGCGGTGATCCGCGAGGACGACGGCTCCTACTCCTACTCGCTGGTCGCACCGAGCGCCGTGGTCGGCAAGTTCCCCGACGTCCCCCAGCCCGGAGACGAGGCGCCGGTGATGCACACGCCGACCGCCGAGGACGTGGGCGGCGACCTGACGAAGATCGACACCCGCCAGCCGCCGAGCTCGATGCACGACGTCGACTACGCCGACGTCCTCGGCAAGAAGCCGATCGTCCTCCTGTTCGCGACGCCGGCGCTCTGCACGAGCCGCGTCTGCGGCCCCGTCGTCGACATCGCCGAGGAGGTCAAGAGCGAACGGCCCGACGACGCCGCCTACATCCACATGGAGATCTACAACGACAACGACCCGAACAAGGGCCCGCGCCCGCAGGTCAACGACTTCGATCTGCCATCGGAGCCCTGGCTGTTCGTGATCGATGCCGACGGCAAGGTCTCGACCGCGATCGAGGGCGCCTTCAGCAAGACCGAGCTGGAGGACGCGATCGACAAGGCCGACGCCGCCTCCAGCGTCGACCCCGCTTCCTGACCGCTCCGCTCAGCGCCGCGGCGTCCGCCGGCCGCGCTTGCCGGCTGGCCGCTTGCCACGGCTCTCGAGCTTGCCGCGCCCCGACTCCCGGGCGCTGACCGCCTTGACCCGGCTCAGTCCGGGCTCGAGGAT
>DATAFA010000076.1:0-1699 GCA_036257785.1 Solirubrobacterales bacterium
ACCTGCTCGACCTCGCGACCGAGCTGGTCGGCGAGGACCCCTTCGAGCGGATTGCCGACGGCACTGCATACGCGCAGCCGGCCGTCTACTGCGCCTCGATCGCCGGCTACGAGCAGCTCGGCCGGCCGCGGGCGGAGTACCTCGCGGGCCACTCGCTCGGCGAGGTCGGGGCCCTGGCGGCGGCAGGAGCGATCGATGACGCCGATGGGTTGCGCATCGTGGTCACCCGCGGCCGCGTCATGGATGACGCGGCGCGCCGAGGCGAGCCCGGGGCAATGCTCGCCGTCGGCAGCGACCGCGATGGCGCCACGGCGCTCGCCGCCGACCATCAACTGACCGTCGCGAACGAGAACTCTCCGCAGCAGTTCGTCCTCTCGGGCCCGCTCCCCGCGATTGAGGCGGCCGAGGCCGCAGCCAAAGGGGCCGGCATCCGCGGCAAGAAGCTCGCCGTCGCCGGTGCGTTCCACACCGAGGCGATGGCCTCGGGGGTCGGACCGTTCCGCACCGCGCTCGAGGAGATCGATTTCCGAGAGCCTGACCTTCCCGTCCTCTCCTCGACCAGTGCGGATTTCTTCGGCGAGGACGTTCGCGACGCGCTCGCCTCGTCGCTTGTCAGCCCGATCCGCTGGACGGCGCTGCTCGGCAGGCTCAGGGAGCTCGGGGTGACCCGGTACCTGGACGTCGGTCCGGGCAAGGTCCTCGCGGGCCTCGTCCGCCGCACGATCGACGACGCCGAGGTCGAGACGCTGGCGAGCCGGGAGTCGGCCCTTGCCTGAGCTCGGCCCCGGACAGCAGCGGGAGGTCTCCGCCTCCCTCATCGATCCCGACGGGCTGATTGCCCGGACCACCGGCGCGGTGAGCCAGAACGGAAGCAAGAAAACCTCGGGTCCGGGTATCGCCGCGATCGCGACCGAGTTCCCCGCACGAGTGGTCGAGAACGACGAGCTGGCCACCCCCCTCGGCCTCGACTCCGAGTGGATCTCCTCGCGCACAGGCGTTCTGCGACGGCATCGGGCGACGGGCGAGACGCTCGTGGACCTCGCGGCCGGTGCGGGCTCACGTGCGCTTGCCCTCGCCGACATCGACCCCTCCGAGATCGACCTGGTCCTCGTCGCGACCTTCACCCCGGACCAGCTCCAGCCTCACGCCGCCCCCCTCGTAGCCAGCCGGCTCGGGGCGGATCCGGCGGGAGCGATGGACATCGGCGCCGCCTGCACGGGCTTTCTCTCGGCCCTTTCCCTGGCGGCCGCGCAGCTCGAATCCGGGCGCGCCCGTGCGGCGCTCGTGGTCGGCGCCGAGGTGCTGAGCAGGGTCATCGACTACGGCGACCGGCGCACCGCCGGGCTCTTCGGCGATGGCGCCGGCGCCGCCGTCGTGACCCCCGGTGGCCCCGGGCTGATCGGCCCGGTCGTACTGCGATCGGATGGGGGGCGCGGGGACCTGATCCAGGCGACCCACGACGAGCGCCTGATCCGGATGGACGGCCGGGCCACCTTTCGCGCCGCGGTGGCGGCGATGACCGACGTCACCCAGGAGGTCGTCTCGGACGCCGGGCTCACGCTCGAGGAGATCGACCTGTTCGTCTACCACCAAGCCAACTCGCGGATCATCTCCGCCGTCGGCGAGCGGTTGGACTTGCCGTCGGACCGAGTGATCGACTGCCTCGCCGACTACGGGAACACCTCGGCCGCCAGCATCC
>DATAFA010000079.1:0-14672 GCA_036257785.1 Solirubrobacterales bacterium
CGACGCAGCTCGCCAGGCTTCCCGGCGCGACCGACAAGGAGCTGGCCCAGCTCCGCGAGGACTACGGCCTCGACAAGCCGCTGCTCGGCCAGTTCGCCGACTACGTCGGCGACACTGTCCGTCTCGACCTCGGGATCAGCCAGAGCACGCGGGAGCCGGTCTGGGACGAGATCAAGGACGCGATTCCGTGGACGCTGCTGCTCGTCGGCACCGGAACGCTGCTGGCGACGCTGATCGGAGCGTGGATGGGGGTGAAGGCGGCGACGCACCGCAGGACCAAGACCGACGACGGACTGCTGGGCTTCAGCCTGTTCACCTACGCATCGCCCGAGTACTGGATCGGGATCATCCTGATCCTCGTCTTCGCGGTCGCCTGGCCGATCTTCCCGGCCGGTCAGCAGGTGACGCCGGGAGTCGAGTTCTCGAGCTGGTTCGACGAGGCGCTCGACGTCGTCGACCACCTGATCCTGCCGGCGACCGCGATGACGCTGATGCTGCTCGGCCAGTACTTCCTGATCATGCGCTCGTCGATGGTCGACGTCCTCACCGAGGACTTCATCACCGTCAAGCGCGCGACCGGGCTGTCGCGCGAGCGGGTCATCAACCGCCACGCGGTGCCGAACGCGCTGCTGCCGCTGGTCACGCTCTCGGCGATCCAGTTCGGCGCCGTGGCGGGGGGAGCGATCACGATCGAGACCGTGTTCTCCTGGCCCGGCCTCGGCGAGCTCAGCTTCAACGCGATCAACGACAAGGACTTCCCGATGCTGCAGGGCACGTTCCTCGTCTTCAGCGTCGGCGTGATCTTCGCCAATCTGCTCGCCGACGTCCTCTACTTCTACCTCGACCCGCGGGTGCAGTCGCGATGACGGCCGAGCACAGCGTCCGCGAGCTCCTGTTCGGCACCTGGCGCGGCCGGTTCGGCATCGGCGTCCTCGCCCTGACGATCTTCGTCGCGATCTTCGGCAACCTGATCGCCCCCTACGACCCGTACGCGTCGAGCACCGACGTCCTCGCCTCGCCGAGCTGGAGCCACATCCTCGGCACGACCGAGAACGGCTCCGACGTCTTCTCGCAGCTCCTCGTCGGCACCCGGGTCTCGGTCGTCGTCGGCTTCGCGGCGGCGTTGATCTCGGCAGTCCTCGGATCGATCGTCGGCCTCGCGGGCGGCTACTTCGGGGGCTGGACCGACCGCATCCTCGACTCCTTCGAGAACTGGTTCCTCGTCATCCCGACGCTGCCGCTGATGATCGTCCTCGCCCGGGTTCTGAACCCGTCGCTGACCGTCCTGATCGCGGTCATCGGGCTGACCTCGTGGGCCGGCACGGGACGGATCGTCCGCGCCCAGGTGCTGACGCTCCGCGAGCGCGCCTTCGTCGAGCGCGCCCGGGCGCTCGGAGCCGGCGACACCTACATCATCAAGACCCACATCCTCCCCAACACGCTGCCGCTGATCTTCGCCAACACCGTGCTGATCGTCGCCGTCGCGATCCTGTCGGAGGCGGCGCTCTCGTTCCTCGGGCTCGGCGATCCGACGAAGATCTCCTGGGGCACGATGCTCGAGAACGCGTTCAGCTCGGGCGCGCCGAGCGCCGGCGCCTGGTGGTACGTGGTGCCGCCCGGCCTCTGCATCACGATCCTCGTCCTCGCGGTCTCGCTGCTCGGCTTCCTGTTCGAGGAGTACATAAACCCGCGGCTCCGGGAGGCGACGTGAGCGCCCTGCTCGAGGTCGAGGACCTGCGGGTCACCCACGAGGGAAACCCGATCGTCGACGGCGTCGACTTCACGCTCGAGGCGGGCGAGGCACTCGCGCTCGCCGGCGAGTCCGGCTGCGGGAAGACGACGACCGCCCTGGCGCTGATGCGGCTGCTGCCGCCGGCGCTCCAGCAGAGCGGCACGATCACGCTGCGCCCCCCCGGGGTCGAGAAGCCGATCAACATCGGCCGGCGGACGGAGACCGGCATGCAGCTGGTCCGCTGGCGGCACCTCTCGCTCGTCTTCCAGGGGGCCATGAACTCGCTCGACCCGGTCCAGAAGGTCGGCAAGCAGATCGCCGAGGCCATCCAGCTTCACGAGCGCTCAGCCGATTCGAGCGACGTCGCCGGGCGGATCGACGAGCTGCTCGAGACGGTCGGCCTGACCGGCGGCGTCGCCGATCGCTATCCGCACCAGCTCTCCGGCGGCCAGCGCCAGCGGGTGATGATCGCGCTCGCGCTCGCCTGCCGGCCGTCGCTCGTGATCGCCGACGAGCCGACGACCGCGCTCGACGTCGTCATGCAGGCGCAGGTGCTCCAGCTCCTCGAGCGGCTCCGCGAGGAGCTCGGGCTCGCCCTGATCCTGATCTCCCACGACATGGGGGTGCTCGCCGAGACCTGCGACCGGATCGCGGTCATGTACGCGGGCCGGATCGTCGAGACCGGAGCGGTCGGTGCGGTCTTCGGCGAGCCGCAGCATCCCTACACGAAGCGCCTCCTCGATTCGCTGCCCGTGATCGGTGGCGAGCGCGGCATCGCCGCTCCGATCCCCGGCTCGCCGCCGGACCCGGGGAATCCCCCGGAGGGCTGCAGCTTCAACCCGCGCTGCCCGTACCGGGCCGAGCGATGCGACATCGATCCGCCGCTCCGTGAGGTTCGGCCCGGACACTGGGCCGCCTGCCACTACGCGCCCTGGGACGCCTGGCCCGAGGTCCCGCCACCGGTCGTGGCGGGGGGAGAGGCGGCGACGTGAGCGGCGCGCTGATGGACGTCACCGACCTCGCCGTCGAGTTCAAGGCACGGCGCACGACCGCGCGGGCCCTCGACGGCGTCACGCTGGAGTGGCAGCCCGGGGAGATCCTCGGGGTCGTCGGCGAGTCGGGATGCGGCAAGTCGACACTCGCCCGGGCGATGCTCGGCCTCCAGGAGACCGCGGCGGGCGGGATCGCGCTCGACGGTACCCCGGTCACCGACCGCGCCGGCAGGCGCGAGCTGCGGCGGCGGGTGCAGATGATCTTCCAGGACCCCTACCAGACCCTGAACCCCCGTCAGCGGGTCCGTGCCATCGTCACCGAGCCGCTCCGGGTCCAGGGCATCGACGCGAGCGAGCACGAGCAGCGGGTCGACCGCGCGCTCCACGACGTCGGCCTCGACCCGGCCCGCTACCTCGACCGCTACCCCCACCAGCTCTCCGGCGGCCAGCGCCAGCGGGTCGCGATCGCCGCCGCGCTGGTGCTCGAGCCGGACGGGTTGATCTGCGACGAGCCGGTCTCGATGCTCGACGCCTCGGTTCGTGCTCAGATCCTCAACGTCCTCGTTGCACTCCAGAAGCGACGCGGCCTCGCCCTCGTCTTCATCACCCACGACCTCAGCCTCGCCTGGTCGCTGTGCGACCGGATCGCGGTCATGTACCTGGGCCGGATCGTCGAGGAGGGGCGCGCGACCGACGTCATCCAGCAGCCGCGGCATCCCTACACGCAGGCGCTGGTGACCGCGATCCCGATCCCGAGCCCCGGCGGCGGCGGCCGCCGCGAGCTGCTCCGCGGCGAGCTGCCGGACCCGACCGCGGTGCCGTCCGGCTGCCGCTTCCATCCCCGCTGCCCGCGCCGCTTCGAGCCGTGCGATCGCGTCGACCCGTCGCTGATCGAGACCGGCGCGCCCGGTCAGCGCGCCGCCTGCCTGCTCCACGACCCCGCCGCCGTCGCCGCGGCCGCCGGCACGGAGCGGCCGGCGTGAGCTCCGCCGGCGGCCGCTGGCGCGACCTCGCCGGGCCAGTCGGGCGGATCGACGTCGGCGCCCGCAACGCGATCACCGACGTGCCCGGCGTCCGCGTCGGCCATTCGCAGGCGGCCAGCGGCGAGCGAACGGGCGTCACCGTCGTCGCGCCGCCGGAGCTGCCGGCGCCGGCCGCCACGGCGACTGTCAACGGCGTCGGCGAGCTGACCGGGAAGCTCGAGATCGAGGAACGGGGCCGGATGGAGACCCCGGTCTACCTCTGCGGGTCGCATGCGATCGGGACGGTCCTGCAGGCGGCGATCGTCGCCTCGGGGCGCGGTCCCGACGACATCGTGCTCCCCGTCGTCGGCGAGTGCGACGACGGGGATCTCGCCGATTCGCGGACGGTCGTCGCCGCCGACGTCGAGGCGGCGCTGGCCGACCTCGGCGAGGAGGTGCGGGAGGGCACCGTCGGCGCCGGGACCGGGATGAACTGCTTCGACTTCCCCGGCGGGATCGGGACCGCCTCGCGTGCGGTCGCCTCCGGTCACGTCGGCGTGCTGCTGCTCTGCAACTTCGGCGATCACGAGTACCTCGACGTCCTCGAGGGCGTCGCGGACCCGGTCGCCGGCGCGGCCCCCCGGCCGGCTCCGCACGGATCCTGCATCGCCGTCTGCGCGACCGACCTGCCGCTCTCGATCCAGCAGCTGCGGCGGCTCGCGCTGCGCCCACTGCTCGGCCTGACCCGCGCCGGCTCCTACGCCGCCGAGGGCTCCGGGGAGATCGGCATCGCGTTCGGCACGACCGGAGGGACCGCGGGCGGGGAGGGGGTCGGCGACGACGTCCTCAACCGCTGCTTCGCGGCCGCGTTCGAGGCTGCTCGGGAGTCGGTCTACAACTGCCTCGTCGCGGCTCGCCCGGCGCAGCGCCGCGACGGCACGATGCAGCCGCGGTTCCCGGCCGAGGCCGCCGCCTCAGCCGGCCGTGACCGGCTCGGCTGATCCGCCGGCCTCGGGCTGCGGCTCCGGCGGCGGGGCGGGCTGGCCGACCATGTCGCGGGAGCGGATCAACAGCCAGCTCGCGATGCTGCCGGCGAAGGCGATGCCGGCGCCGATCAGCAGGATCTCGTTGAGGCCGCCGATGAATGCCAGGTTGGCGGCCTCGACGGCCTGATCGCGGGCGCCCGGTGGAATCGCCGGGAGAGCGCTCTCGACCGCGCCGGCGGAGACGGCGTCGGAGAACCCGGCTGGAGCCTGCGGGAGCAGCTCACCGAGCTTCGTGTCCACGCGCGCCTGGAAGACGGCGCCGAGCGCGGCGACGCCGGTCGCGATCCCGACCTGCCGGAAGGTGCTGTTGATCCCCGATGCCATGCCGGCCCGCGCAGGCTCGACGACTCCGATCGCGACCGAGGCGATGCCGGGGTTGGTCATGCCGATGCCGACGCCGCAGACCAGGAAGCCGAACAGCAGGGTCGTCCAGCTGTCGCCGGCGTCGATGCCGTTCATCAGGACGAGGCCGACGCCGACGAGCAACAGCCCGACGCCCATCAGCGCCCGGAACGGGACCCGGTTGGACAGCCGGGCCGAGATCGGCGCGACCACGAACGAGAGCAGCGTCAGCGGCAGGAACCGCAGGCCGGTCTCGAGCGGCGAGTAGCGGAGGACGTCCTGCAGGTAGAGGGTCAGATACAGGAACATCGCGAACATCCCGGCCGAGAGGCAGAACGCGACGATCGACACGCCCGAGAACGAGGGCTTGCGGAACAGGGTCATGTCCAGCATCGCGTTCTCGCGGCGGATCTGGAGGACGGTGAACGCGATCAGCAGAGCGACGGCGGCGGCGAGGCAGGCGACGATCACGCCGCTTCCCCAACCCTCGGAGTTGCCGCGGATCAGGCCGAAGATCAGCAGGAAGAGCGCGACCGAGAAGGTGACGAGGCCGGCCCAGTCGATCGGCTGGGGGTCGGTGGCCTTGATGTTGACCAGCTTCGTCTCGGTGATGACGATCGCGGCGAGGCCGATCGGCACGTTCACGAAGAAGATCCACTCCCAGCCGAGGCCGTCGGTGATGACGCCGCCGACCAGCGGGCCGATTGCGACGGCGCCGCCGACCGTGGCGCCCCAGATGCCGACGGCCTGGGCACGCTCGCGGCCCTCGAACTCCTGCGCGATCAGCGCCAGCGCCGTGGCGAACATCGCCGCGGCGCCGACGCCCTGCAGGCCGCGGGCGAAGTTGAGGACCGTCGGGTCGCCGGCGAGTCCGCAGAGGAACGACGCGACGGTGAAGGCGGCGAAGCCGATCGTGAACACCCGCCGGCGGCCGAGGCGGTCGCCGAGCGAGCCGAAGACGAGCAGGAAGGATGCGAGGGTCAGGGCGTAGGCGTCGACGACCCACTGCAGGCTCGAGAGGCTGGCATCGAGGTCGCGCTGGATCTCCGGCAGCGCGACGTTGACGATCGTGACGTCGATCAGGAGCATGAACGTCGCCACGCAGACGGCCAGAAGTGTCCATTGCTTGCGGCTCATCTAATTTGCACCCCTTGTACAGTAGAACTGATAGTCAGCAGGACTGACGATCAAGGTAGCGAATCGATCGAGAAGATGTCTTCCGACACTCAAGACCCCCGGGTACCCGCAGCCGCCGACGTGCAACCGATGCTCGCCGAGCGGATCGGCTACCTGTTCGCGAAGCTGCACCAGCGTTGGGCGGCCGAGTCGGTGACAGCCCTCCGCGATGCCGGGGTCGGCCTCTCCGGGATGCACTTCGGAGCGCTTTCGATCATCGATGCGGCGGGGCCGATGTCCCAGCAGACCCTCGGCGAGCTGATCGGCAAGGACCGGACGACGATCGTCGCGCTCGTCGACGAGCTCGAGGGGGAGGGGCTGGTCGAGCGCCGTCGCAACCCTGCCGACCGGCGCGCGTACGCGCTCGAGGTGACCCGCCGGGGCGAGGACTGGCTCGAACGTGCCCGCCCGGTCCTCATCCGCGCCGAGGACGGCCTCCTCGCCGGCCTCGGCGAAGACGAGCGCGAGGTGCTCGTGGGGCTCCTGCGGCGAGTCCTCCACAGCGCTTCCTCGGCGTCGCGCTGACCGGGTCCGGTGCCGTAACCCGACCGCACGGGAGCTGAACGGTGCCCTCAGTCGAGGCCGGCGGGAACCTCGTAGACGTCGCCGGGGTCCTCGTGATCCTCGAGCGGGCGCTCGAGCACGAACACCTCGACCGCGAAGTCGGGATAGACGGAGTTGTCGCTGAGGAACGCCTCGACCCTGCAGCCGGTCTGCTCCTGCACGAGCTGCACGGCCTTCTCGCGCATCGCCCCCTGAAAGCCCCGCCGGACCTCGCGGACGAGGGCAGCGCGCTCACCGTCCGCAAGCGTCTTCTCGGCCACGGTCAGGGTGTCGCGGAGCAGCACCATGACGACGCCGTCATTGACGAAGGTGTGGGCATCGGTGGGCCCACGGCCGACGTATTCCTTGAAGAGGCCGACCATGCCGCGCGAGATCTCGCGGCGCCGGTCGTGGTTCTCCGAGTCGGTTGGCATGTCTCGATTTCTCCTCGGGTGGGGCTGGACGCCGCGTCCCTGATTGGTGACCTCCGTCAGACCGCCGGGAGCTGCGCGCGCAGGAGCAGGGTCGCGTTCGCCCCGTCGCCGTGCTTCTCGGCTGCCGCGGGCCAGGCCGCGGCTATCGCCGACAGTACCCGCTCCGATGAAGATCGAATCGCGATCTCGAAGGATTCATCGCCGGCCTGGACCCGGAACTCGATCTCCGGTTCGGCCTCCTGCACGAGCAGCACGGCTTCGGCGAGGAGATCGCCGAGCACCGTCGTCCGGGTGACGGCGTCGAGGCTCGCCCGGGCGGTGAGCGCGACGCGCGCGAGGACGCGGGGCAGGATCGAGCGCACGAACGTGCTGCCGGCGAACTCGGCGA
Source organism: Solirubrobacterales bacterium (assembly GCA_036257785.1). Taxonomy (GTDB): domain Bacteria; phylum Actinomycetota; class Thermoleophilia; order Solirubrobacterales; family 70-9; genus RHKX01. The sequence goes on from DATAFA010000079.1 coordinate 7,616, forward strand.
GCAGCGCCGCCGGCGGCTCGACGCGGCTCGACTCCGTCCAGGTCGGGGACATGCCAGCGACGTCGTACTCGCAGGTCGACTCGGTGACCGTCTGCTCCGCCGCCGTCACCTTGAGCTGGTTCTGATCCGGCTCGAACTCGAGCTCGACGCTCATCTGTCCCGACTGCTCCGGCGTATGCCGCGCCATCGCGGCCGCCGACTCGGTTGCGACCGCCAATCCGAGGCCGGCTGCCTGGGACGGCTCGAGGTCGAGGTCTTCGGCGCCACCGGCCAGCACCATCGCGTTCAGGTCAGCGTCCACCGCAGTGACGGGAAACGTCAACCGGACGGCGGCCCCGTGGTCTGTCGTTCTTGCCAGCATGTTCAGGTCGTGCCCTCCATCGCTCGGCGAAAACGAGCCGCGAGTTTCGCGGCTCAGGCCGCTTGCCGTGCGCTGTCCTGTCCCGGCCTGCCCTGGACGGCGGCCAGGAGCTTGTTCAGCGCCCGGCGCAGCAGCCGCGAGACCTGCATCTGCGAGACGCCGATCCGCTCGCCGATCTGCCGCTGGGTCAGCCCCTCCTCGTAGCGAAGGTGCAGCGCCTGCCGCTCGGCCTCGTCGAGCTCGACCCCGGCCGCGACCAACTGCGCTTCGGCGGTGTCGAAGCCGAGATCGGTCATCGCGATGGTCTCCGCAAGCGGCTGGGCCTCGTCGTCGCCATCGCCGCCCGTCGGGCGGTCGAGCGACATCGGCGTTCGCGATCGGTCCGCTTCGAGGGCCTCGAGGACGTCCTCGATCGATCGCCCGGACTCCTTGGCCACCTCGTCGACGGTCGGGTCGCGTCCGTGCTCGGCCCGGAACGAGGCCACGACGGCGTTGACCCGGGCGATCTCTTCCTGGAGGCTGCGCGGGATCCGCAGCGGCTGGGTGTTGTCGCGGAAGTGATGCTTCAGCGTGCCGAGGATGAACGGCGTCGCATAGCTCGAGAAGTTCACGTCGCGCGAGGCGTCGAAGCGATCCACCGCCTTGACGAGCCCTTCGCAAGCGACCTGGAGCAGGTCCTCGAACGGCTCCATGCCGGCGCTGTAGCGGCCGGCGAGAGCCCTCGCGAGCGGTAGGAATCGCTCGATCAACTCCTCGCGCAGGGCCGGGTCACGGCTCTCGCAGAACCTCTCGATCAGGTCACGGTCACGCCGGTCGCGCAACTGATTGCGCTCGGGCGACCGCCTGGCGGTCGTCGTCGTCGTCTCCTGACGCATCGAACCCTCCTGTGGGGTCTGACGCATCCCTGTGAGTCATTCGGGGGAGTGGCACTTGCCCCTGGATCCCGTCCTGACCTAAAGCTGCTTGCTTTTCGGAACCGCTCTCCGGCTTGAAACCGCGGCGGCTACCAATCAGCCTAGCGAAGTATCGCTTGAAGATGTTGTCGGGTATCAGCCTGTCGTCAGGGCGCTTACGAACGCTCGAGTCGAACGCTCGCCGTGCCCCGCTAACTCGCTGGCCATAGTTCGCTAACACTTTGCTAACGTTTCGCGCCGCATGCGCAGCGCCCGCAGCCGCACTCTCATCCGACCGGCGACGGTCCTCCTCGGCCTTGCCGTGACCGCCGTCGCCCTCTTCGCCATCGCCCTCGGCGGTGCCGGGCAGGCGCCGGCATCCGGGGGCATCGGGACGGGGGGCAACGGCGACGCGAAGGACGGCACCGACGGCCGGACCGCGACGAAGTACGTGCGGATCTGGGACCGGACCTCGAAGCGGAACAAGCGCTGGGCGCGGAACACGGCCGAGTGCGAGTCCGGCGGCGATCCGAGGGCGATCGGCGGCGGCGGGATGTACCGCGGCGCATTCCAGTTCATGAAGTCGACCTGGAAGAGCTCGCCGAAGTCCCCGGGCGGCGATCCGATCCGCTACACCTACAAGACGCAGGCCGTCGTTGCCGTGGCGCTCAAGAAGCGGGCCGGCACGAGCCCCTGGCCCGTCTGCGGCTGATCTGACCCGCGCCCGAGTCCGGCCTGCAGGATCGCTGCCGGGCCGATCTGTCGCCGCCGGGGTGCCGTTACCCTTTCAGGTCCTCCCCGATGTCAATGCGTGCGCGACAAAGGCGGCAGGCTCGTTCGAGCGGGTCGGTCGGCAAGACGATCATGGCCGTGCTCGTCGGCGTGCTGGCGATCGTCGCCTGCGGGATCGGCGGCCTCGCCGTCTGGGTCCTCAACGTCAGAGCGGACGCCCCCGACATCGACACGCTGCGCCCCGCCGACGACGGCGCCAACTCGCAGATCTTCGACTCCGCCGGCAACAGCCTCGGCTATGTCCAGTCCGACATCCTCCGCACGCCCGTCAAGCTCAAGAAGATCCCGAAGGACCTCCAGGAGGGGACGATCGCGATCGAGGATTCGAACTTCTACGAGCACGGCGGCGTCGACTACGGGGCGATCATCCGCGCCGCCGTCGCCAACGCCGAGGCCGGCGAGGTCCGCCAGGGCGCATCGACGATCACCCAGCAGCTCGTCCGCAACCTCTACATCGACGACCCCGAGGACAACCTCGAGCGGAAGATCCAGGAAGCCGCGATGGCCCAGCAGTACGAGGACGAGCACAGCAAGAACCAGATCCTCAACGAGTACCTGAACACCGCCACCTACGGAACGAACGTCGGCAAGTCGGCGGTCGGGGTCGAGGCCGCCGCCGAGGTCTTCTTCGACAAGTCGGTCGAGGACCTCGGGCTCCGCGAGTCGGCGATGCTCGCCGGGCTGCCGCAGGCGCCGTCGGAGTACAACCCGTTCACGAACCCGAACGCGGCGATCAAGCGCCGCAACGAGGTCCTCGACGCGATGGCCGACCAGGGCTACATCACGCCCGCCAAGGCCGCGCAGGTCAAGCAGGACGGGCCGGGGCTGCAGAACGGCGACAAGTACCTGACCCGCTCGCAGCCGTTCTTCTTCGACTTCGTCCAGAACGAGCTGATCGACAAGTACGGCCTGAAGGCCGTCCGCCAGGGCGGGCTGAGGGTCTATACGACGCTGAACCCGACCGATCAGGCGGCGGCCGAGCAGGCGATCGCCAACGCGACTCCGATCTACGGCGCCGCGCGGGCACTGGTCTCGACCGACACCAACACCGGCGCGATCCTCGCGATGGCGTCCTCGCAGTCCTACGACACGAGCCAGTTCAACCTCGCCGCCGACGGCGAGCGGCAGCCCGGCTCGTCGTTCAAGCCGTTCGTGCTGACGACCGCGGTCGAACAGGGGATCGACCCCGACACGACGATCTATCCGGCTCCCTCGACGATCACCCTGATCCCGCCCGACGGCATCCCGTGGACGGTCAGCGGCGGCGGCAGCGGCTCGATGACGCTGCGCGCGGCGACGGCCAACTCGATCAACACCGTCTTCGCTCAGCTCGGCCTCGACGTCGGGCCCGAGAACTTCGACGAGATGGCCCACAAGATGGGGATCACCTCGGATCTCCAGGGGGTCCCGGCCGAGGCGCTCGGCGGCACCAGCACCTGCTGCACCCTGCTCGAGATGTCGAATGCCTACGCGACGCTCGCCAACGGCGGCGTGCACCACGACCCGACCGCGATCACCAAGGTCGTCTTCCCGAGCGGCAAGGTCGACAAGCCCGAGAACACCGACGGCACGAGGGTGATCTCCGACGGGGTCGCCTACACGGTCGCAGACGTCATGGAGGGGACGCTCGACTACGGCACCGCGGCCGGCAACGATCTGACCGGCTGCACCGCCGCGGGCAAGACTGGGACCACCGAGGAGCAGTCCGACGCCTGGTTCGTCGGCTACACCCCCGATGTCTCGACCGCGGTCTGGACGGGCAATCCCGATGCGCGGACGCCGCTGCCCGGCTACGGCGCCGACCTCTCGGCGCCGATCTGGCACGACTACATGATGGTCGCCGCCACCGACGGCTGCCGCGACTTCCCGGCGCCGAAGGATCCGGCCGACCTCTCCTCGTACTCGAGCAGCACCGCCGCGTCCTCATCGACGGACACGACCTCTACGACGACCGATCCGGCCGCCACGACGACGACACCCCCGGCTGGCACCGACACGAACGGTGACGGGTACCCCGACGACGCCTACGCGCCGGGCATCCAGGACAACGGCGGCAACTAGCCTCGCCGGCGAGCCGTTTCGCACGCTGCACTCGCGTCCTCCCCCGCGAGCGACGAGTTGATCCCAACTATTGGGAAGTAATCGTCGCTCGCCGGGGGGCGGGGGCTGCTTCGAGCCCCGGGCCGCCCTCGGCGTAGGCGTCGCGGGCGGTCAGCCGCTCGCCGCAGCGCTCGCAGTAGCCGCGGTCGTCGACCTCGCCGCCGCACTCCTTGTGGTGGATGACGACCGGCGGGCCCTCGGCGGTCGCGAGCCAGTGGTCGCCCCAGTGCATCATCGTGATCATCACCGGCCAGAGGTCGATGCCCTTCTCGGTCAGGAAGTACTCGTAGCGGGTGGGGCGGTCCTGGTAGGGGCGCTTCTCGAGGATGCCCTCCGCGACCAGGCGGGCCAGCCGGGTCGCGAGGACGTTGCGGGCGACGCCGAGGTCCTCCTGGATCGCGGCGAAGCGGCGCTTTCCGTAGAAGACGTCGCGGATCACCAGCAGCGTCCAACGCTCGCCGAGGACCTCGAGCGAGCGGGCCACCGAGCAGGTCTGGTCGTAGTCGCGCTTCAGCATCCGAACGTGATCTTCGCACAGTCAGTTGCATCAAGCAACTTTATGATCCGATCTTCGCTACATTCGGTTGCGTCAAGCAACTCACATCCGCCAGAGTCGCGGAGGAGGAGGCCCCGATGAGGCTCTACGACATCGACAAGACACGGAAAGCGACCAGGGCCAAGCAGCCGTTCACGCTGACGAGCGAGGAGATCCTGGCCGACCTGCTCTACCCGGCGCCGGTCCGGAGCCCGAAGCAGCGCCGGGGCCGGCGATGACCGCAGTCGACTCCGCGGCCGCCCACGCCGAGCTGTCACCGGACTCGACCCGGAGCCGGACGATCGTCTGGCAGGACCCGAGCCCGGTGGCCGGCGCGGGCGCCGCGATGGCGGGCATCGACTACATGCGGGCGATCGCGTCCGGGGAGCTCCCGCCGCCCCCGATCGCCGTCGTGATGCGGATGCAGCCGGTCGAGGTCGATCCCGGGATCGTCGTCTTCGAGGGCGAGCCCGGCGAGGAGCATTACAACCCGATCGGCAGCGTCCACGGCGGCTATGCCGCGACGCTGCTCGACTCCGTCCTCGGGTGTGCCGTCCACACGACTCTCAACGCCGGCGTCGGCTACACGACCGCCGGCCTCGAGGTGAAGTTCATGCGGCCGATAACCCGCGAGGTCGAGCGGGTCCGAGCGACCGGCGAAGTCACATATCGCGGACGCCGTCAGGCGACCGCCCAGGGGCGGCTCACCGACGTCAGCGGCGAGCGACTGTTCGCCTCGGCGACGACGACCTGCATGATCCTGAGCTGATCGGGGCGCCGACCGGGGCTCGTCGCGAGCCCGCAGTGAGCGCGGCGGCGGGCACCGTCAGCGCCGGACGGTGATCGCCCCGGAGCGGATCCGGGCATCGATCCGCAGGACCCGGCTCTGGCGATCGTAGCTCCAGCCGCCGCGACGGCCATTGCCGTCGACGCGCACGATCCGAGGACGGAAGGGCCGCTCGAGTGTCGCCATCGACGCCTCGAGGTCGAGGCGGATCGGCCGGGGCGAATCGACGACGAGCCGCCAGCCGCGCCTCGTCTCGGTCGAGCGCAGCCGGCCGCCGGCACCGAAGCGGGCCGTGCTCCTCCCGCATGGCAGGGCGATGACGTGGAGGCGGCCACGGCGGTCGTCGAGGCCGATGTGGCCGCGGTCGGCATAGGGCGCGAGGGTCTCGACGTCAGCCGGGAGCATCGGCAGGAGCGCGCCCGCCCGCGCGAAGACGGGAATCTCATCGAGCGGTGCGGCGGCGGTCACCGCGCGCAGGCCCTCGCGGACCTGCGCCCGCCCGGTGATCCGGAACGCGCCCGATCGTGGCCGGTAGCCGACCGCGTCCCAGAGGTCGATCCACCCTCCCCGCGGCAGGTAGACCCGGCGCGACGTCGCACGGGGGGTGAGGATCGGCGCGACGAGCAGGTCGGGGCCGAACAGGTACTGGCTTTCGCGGCCGGCCGCGCGGGAGTCACGGGGATAGGCGAGCGCGAGCTGGCGCATGATCGGCATTCCGCTGCGCGCGTAGGTCCCGTCGGCTGCGACGAGATAGGGATAGAGCTGCGTGCGGAGCTTCGCGTAGCGGCGGTAGATCGGAAGCGTCGGCCTGTCCCAGACCTGCGGCCGCGCCGACTTCGGCAGCGGGATGCCCTGCGCCTTCGTCCGCATCACACCCGAGAAGGCGCCGAACTCGATCCAGCGGGCGAGCAGCTCGGGGTCGAGCGTCTGGCCGGAGAGCGTGAAGAAGCCGCCGATGTCCGAGCCCCAGAGCGACACCCCGGACAGGCCCATCGTCAGCGCCTCGCGGACCGCCGAGCGGAGCCCGTCGAAGCCCCAGCCGGTCGTCGGATCGCCGCCCCAGACGATCTGCGACCAGCGCGCCGCGCCCGTGAACCCGGAGCGGCTGAAGCGGATGATCGGGCGCTCTTTCGACTCCGCGTAGCGGAGGCCCTCGCGGTGGTAGAGGACCGGGTAGCGGTTGTGCATCCGTTTTCCGGGCATGCCGCTCTCGGCGACCGAGTTGGGCGGGGCGTACTCGCCGTAGTCCTCCATCCAGCCGTCATAGCCGGCGCGGTAGGCGCGGTCGAGGATCGAGCGGTAGATCGGCGCCGCGTCGGGATCGGTGAAGTCGAACATGCCGACCTGGGTGACCCCGGAGCCGACGAACGCACCGAACGTGTAAGGACTGCCGTCGCGATGCTCGAGGAAGGCGTCGCGGGCGATGGCGCGGTCGTAGGGTTCGGCGTAGCTGGCGCAGATCGCCTCGCGGGTGTAGGTGATCGCGGCGCCGCCGGTCGCATGCAGGGCGGCGACGCGCTCGCGCTCAGTCGCCTCCTGGCCGACGTCGGATCCGCAGGGCATGTAGCGCATGTGGGTCTCGACGGCGG
>DATAFA010000091.1:0-10387 GCA_036257785.1 Solirubrobacterales bacterium
AACACGGAGCGCCAGACACCCTTGGCCGCGCCGAGAGCCGCGCCCTTCGTCTCCTCGCTGATGTGGGCGGACGCGTCGTAGCCCGTCTGCGTGTACATCGTCAGCAGGAAGCCGAGCGGCAGCACGTAGAACCAGAACATCCCGCCGCTGATTGCGCCGTCGGTGAATCCGGAGTTGTTGAACCGCTCGGTGAAGACGAAATCGATGCTGTTGTGCTGATCGGGAACGATGATCAGGATCGCGATGATCACCGCGACACCCGCCACGTGCCAGAAGACCGAGACGTTGTTGAACATGGCGACCAATGGCGACGAGAAGATGTTGATCAAGGAGTGCAGGGTCAGGAACAGGGCGAACAGGACGAACGTCTCGAGCAGGATGTGCTCGGTGTCGCCGAAGTTGATGAAACCCAGGTCGAGTCCGTACAGGCTGAGCAGCGAGTTGGCGAACTGGGCCGAGGCGTAGACGACGGACGCGACGACGCCGACCAGGCCGATCAGGTTGAACCAGCCCGTGAACCAACCCCAGGTCTTGCCGCCGAGATCGGATGCCCAGTAGTAGATACCACCGGCAGTCGGGTACTTGGAGACGAGCTCCGACATCGATATGGCGACGAGCAGGATGAGCCCGCAGATGATCGGCCAGCCCCATGAGATCGCGATCGGGCCGCCGTTGTTCCAGGCGATGAAATAGGTGGTGAAACAGCCCGCGAGGACCGAGATGATCGTGAACGAGATCGCGAAGTTGGAGAAGCTGCTCCAGGCGCGATCGAGGGACTGCGTGTATCCGAGCTTGGCGAGAGTTGCCTCGTCCTCGCCCTTGGTCTCGTCGACTGCGGCCATTGACTCCCCTTCTCCGGCTCCTTCTGGACAGCGGGACCCTATGCGGCGTCGCGGACGGGAGTCAAGGCCCAATTCCCGCACCCTGCGGGAATTGATGGCATGGACTCAGTCGATGCCGAGCCGGTCGAGCAGAGACTCGTCGCGCCGCCAGTGCTCGCGGACGCGAACCCTGAGGTCGAGGAACACCTTCGCGCCGAGCTCGCGTTCGAGCTCGCGGCGGGCCGCCGTGCCGACCTCCCGGACCATCCGCCCGCCCTTGCCGACGAGGATCTTCTTCTGCGACTGCGACTCGGCCCAGACGTCGGCTCTGACCTCGATGATCCCGTCGTCGCGGGTCTCGATCGATCCGACCTCGACTTCGACGGCATGGGGGATCTCCTCGCGGGTCCGGCGCAGGACCTGCTCGCGGATCAGCTCGGCGAGGTGGATCTCGCTCGGCAGGTCGGTGTGCTCGCCGGCGGGGTAGAGCAGTGGCCCGGCCGGCATCAGCTCGGTCAGTCGCTCGCGCAGGGCCTCCACCCCGGTCCCGCGGCGGGCGCTGATCGGGAAGACCTCGTCGACGACCTCGAGCTCGCCCGCGGCGGCCAGCGCCTCGATCAGCTCGTGCCGCTTCAGGCGGTCGATCTTGTTGACCGCACAGATCACCTGCGCCTCCGGGCGCCCCGCCTCGATCATCGATGCGATGAAGCGGTCGCCGGGCCCGACCCCCTGCTCGCCGTTGAGGACGAAGAGGACCGCGTCGGAATCGGCAAGCTCGCGCTCGACCCGCTTCTGCATGCGCTCGGTCAGGACGTCGCGCGGCTTCTGCACCCCGGGGAGATCGGTGAGCACCATCTGCCAGGAGCCGTCGGGAGCGGTCGCGACGCCACGGACGGCGCGCCGGGTCGTCTGCGGCCGGTCCGAGACGATCGCCACCTTCGAGCCGACCAGCGAGTTGGCGAGCGTCGACTTGCCGACGTTGGGACGGCCGGCGAGGCCGATGAACCCCGAGCGGGTCCCGGCGCTCACGAGATTCCTCCGAGCCCGTGCCAGCCGAAGCTGAACGAGCGCGTCCCGCCGCCCTCGCGCTCGTAGAAGCGGTGGGCGTCGACCCGCATCTCGGCGCTGTCGAGCTCGAGGTGCGAGGCGCCCCGCGAGGCCGCCCATTCGCGTGCGGCTGCGAGCAGCTCGCCGCCGATCCCGCGTGAACGACGGTCGGGGGCGACGGCGAGGTCCTCGACCCAGCAGCGCAGCCCGTAGCGGACCGAGAGAAGATCCAGATAGGCGGAGCAGAACCCCGCGATCGCGCGGGAGTCGGCGGCGACGGCGATCAGGATCGTCGCCGAGTCGGAGTCGATCGCATCGACCAACGCGATCCGCGCCCAGTCCGGGTTCCAGGTCGCCGGGCGGGCCCCGGGCGGCTCGAACAGCCACTCGTAGCAGCGCAGGACCGCCTCGGCCTCGTCGACCCGGGCCGGACGGACCTCGACCGCTGCATCAGCCATCGCTGCCATCCTCCCGCAAACCGCGGAGGATGCGACCCTGGATCTCGAGCATCTCGCCGTCGTCGGCCTCGTGGTCGTAGCCGCAGAGATGGAGGACGCCGTGGACCGCCGCCTCGATCAGGTCCGACGTCTCGGGCGGGCAGATCACGACGTCGCCGAGCTCCCTCGGGCCGGCGCTCGGGCCGGGACCGTCGATCGGGAACGAGAGAACGTCGGTGGGCCGGTCGCGACCGCGGTGCTCTCGATTCAGCTCGCGGATCCGCTCCTCGCCGACGAGCTCGACCGAGAGGTGTCCGTCGGCGATGCCGACCGCACCCAGCGTCGCCGCGACGGCCGCGGTCAGCTCGCTGGGGACATCGGCGAGGTCGACGCTCAACCGCCGCCGTCCGCGGCTCGCGTCCGCTTGCGGTCGCCGTACTCGCCGTAGGCGGCGACGATCCGCTGCACGAGCTGGTGGCGGACGACGTCGGAGCCGCCGAAGCGGATGAAGCTGATGTCGTCGACGGCGGAGAGGATCTCGCCGACGACCACGAGGCCGGAGCGCTGGTTCGTCGGCAGGTCGATCTGGGTGATGTCGCCGGTGACGACCATCTTCGAGCCGAAGCCGAGCCGGGTCAGGAACATCTTCATCTGCTCGGGGCTCGTGTTCTGGGCCTCGTCGAGGATCACGAACGAGTCATTCAGGGTTCTACCCCGCATGAACGCCAGCGGCGCGACCTCGATGATGCCGCGCTCGAAGTAGTCGTTGACCCGGTCGGGGTCGAGCATGTCGTAGAGGGCGTCGAAGAGCGGCCGCAGGTAGGGATCGACCTTCGCCTGGATGTCGCCGGGCAGGAACCCGAGGCGTTCCCCGGCCTCGACGGCGGGCCGGGTGAGGATCAGCCGGCTGACCTCGCGCGACTCGAGCGCCGCGACGGCCATCGCGACCGCGAGGAAGGTCTTGCCGGTGCCCGCTGGCCCGATCCCGAACGTGACCGTGTGCTCGCGGATCGAGTCGACGTAGCGCTTCTGATTCGGCGTCCGTGGTGCGATGTTGGTCCCGCGATGGCGCCAGACGGAGTCGCCGAGCATCGCCGCGGGCGCGACCCCGGAGCCGCGGGCGCCTTCGACGGCCGCGATCGTGTCCGGCTCGAGTTCGTGGCCGCGCTCGATCAGGCCCAGGAGCTCCTCGACCATCCCCTGGCCCTCGCTGACCGACTGCTCGGGCCCGTCGAGGGTGATGACGTTCCCGCGCAGATAGACGTCGCAGTCGAGCTTGTCCTCGAGCTCGCGCAGCACCGAGTCGCCCGAGCCCGCGAGCTCCGCGGCGACGTCGTTGTCGATCGTCAGCTGCCTACGCGCCAAGCCGCTCCCGGACCATCGTCGAGACCCGCTTGCCGTCGGCTCGGCCCTTGACCTGCGGCATCACCACGCCGATGACCTTCCCGGTCTCCTTGGCGGTCGTGGCCCCGGTCGACTCGACCGCCGCCGCGACGATCGCCGCGAGGTCCTCGTCGGAGATCTGCTCGGGGAGGTAGGACTCGATCAATGCCGCCTCCCCGCGCTCGGCTGCGGCCTGCTCGGCCCGGCCGCCGGACTCGAAGGCCTCGGCGGCCTCGATCCGCTTCTTGCGCTCGCGCTGGAGCACGGCGACGGCGTCCCCCTTGCCCTCCTTCTCGTCCTGCTGCAGCGAGCTGGCGATCATCCGCAGGGTTCCGACGCGGTCGCGCTCGCCCGCCTTCATCGCGGTGCGCGTGTCGTCCTGGATGCGCTCGAGGATCGGTTCGCTCATCCACTCAAGATTAATGCGAGGACGATCAGACCCGTTCGACGTCGCCGAGCGGCATCTGCAGGAACCGGGTGCCGAGATCGCGGAAGCTGTCGACGTCGCCGGTGCAGAGGAACCGGTACTCGCCTTCCTCGTCCGACTCGCTCTCGAGGGAACGCGACTCGAGGATGCGCTGGGCCGTGGCGGCGATCGCATGGCCGGCAGTCACGAGCCGGACGTCGCGGCCGAGGATCCGCTGCAGCATCGGCGCGACCAACGGGTAGTGGGTGCAGCCGAGGATCAGCGTGTCGACGCCGGCCGCATGCAGCGGCTCGCAATAGAAGCGGACCGTGTCGACGACGGACTGCTCGAACGGGAAGCCGTTCTGGATGATCGGCGCCAGGTCGGGCGCCGACACCTCGATCACCTCGAGGCCCCGCCCCTGCGACTCGAGCGCCCGCCGGTAGGCGCCGCCCTCGACGGTCGCCGGCGTCGCCAGGACCCCGACCCGCCCGGCCTCCGAGATCGCCGCCGCGATCTCCGCCTCCGGCCCGATCACGGTCACGACCTCGACGCCGTACGCCGCGGCGGTCTCGCGGGCCGCATCGGCCCCCGCCGCCGTCGCCGAGTTGCAGGCCACGATCAGCAGCTTCGCGCCGCGGTCGAGCAGGAACTCGGTGTTCGCGACGACCAGGCCCCGGAGCTCGGCCGCGGTCTTCGTCCCGTATGGGAAGTGAGCGCTGTCGCCGAGGTAGAGGAAGTCCTCCGCCGGCAGCGAGACGAGGCACTCGTGCAGCACCGTCAGCCCTCCGACGCCGGAGTCGAACATCGCGATCGGAAGTGAGCGGTCGGGGGTCATACGAGGTCGGCGGGCCCGGTATGCCCGCACCGGACTATCGAAGCACGGTCGGCACCGTCACGGCTGAGAAGGGAGGCCCGCCTACAGAAACGGTTTCGCGCTCATCACGTAGATCGTCAGGATGACCACCAGGCCGGCGAAGATCCCGACCCCGGCGAGCCGCCCGCTCAGCACCTCGAACTCGGCCGACAGCTTGCCCTCGGGCGCCGCCAGATCACGCTCGGCGAGCGCGACCGCCTGCTTCGTCCTCGGGATGAAGAACGCGTGGGTCAAGCCGAACAGGAGGATGATCGCCACGAAGCCCCAGCTGATGAAGAAGCTGCCCATCCCGTAGGGGCCGTCGGAGGCCAGGTAGATCCCGGTCAGCAGGATCAGGGTCATCGCCGCGGTGTTGATGGTCCGGTCCCAGAAGACGATCGTCCGGCCGATCAACGGGATCGCCTGCCCGCCCTCGCGCTGGGCGTTGGCGATGTAGGCGCCGTAGGCGAACGTGGGCCCGAAGCCGATCACCACCGCGGCGATGTGGAAGAAGACGACGACGCTGTAGAACGTGACCGTTGCTGTGACCATGCCGGCAACGCTAGCGCCGCGGTCGGAGCGATTCGGGCTCAGCGAGCGAGCAGGAGCGCCGCCCAGTCGCCGTCGGCCAACTCCACCTCGACGCTCAGCGCCGCTGCCTCGTACGTGGCGGCGACGCGGTCCCGCTCGGTCCCCAGCAACCCGCTCAGGACCATCCGCTCCGGCACCGCGATCGCGCCGGCGGCCATCCGCTCGGCGAGCGGGATCAGGAGCGGTGCGGTCAGGTTGGCCGTCACCGTCGCCGCCGACGGCGGCACCGCTTCCCGCAGGTTGGTCCGCTCGACGGAGACGTCGACGCCGTTGGCGGCGGCGTTGGCGGCGGCAGCCTCGACGGCGGGAAGCTCGTGGTCGCAGCCCGCGACGGGATCCCAGCCGAGCTTCGCGGCGGCGATCGCGAGCACGCCGGACCCGGTTCCCCAGTCCGCGAGGGGGCCGGATGCGAGACCGCGGTCGGCCAGGCTCAGGAGCAACTCGAGACAGCACCGCGTCGTCGCGTGCCCGCCGGTTCCGAAGGCGCGCCCGGGATCGACGACGATGTCGATCTCGGTCCCCCGTTCGCCCTCCCAGGACGGCCGGACGACCATCCTGCCGCCGCCGATGACGACGGGCTCGTGGAAGTCGCGCCAGCGGTCGGCCCAGTCGTCGGGGATCTCGGTCGTCTCGATCTCGACGAGGCCGTCGCCGGCGGCGGCCTGCAGGTCGGGCAGCTCCGGGAGCTCGCCCGGTGGCCCGTAGATGGCGTACTCGACGTAGCCGCTCCCCCGCTCCTCCTCGACGCCGCCGGGGACCAGCTCGACGAGCTCCGCCAGGACCTGCTCGGCCTGCTCGGGACGGCAGCGGACCGCGAGCCTGATCATCGCGGCCACGCCAGGCTCAGCGGAACGCGCGGCGGACCCGCTCGAAGATCCCCTCGGAGGCGCTGCCGGGATCGTTCTCGGGGGTGAGGCTCGCCTCGAGGCGCTCGGCGAGATCGCGCTGTTCCTCGTCGAGGGCGACCGGCGTGACGACCTTGACGGCGACGTGGAGGTCGCCACGGCGGCGCGGGTTGCGGAGGTCGGGAAGGCCCTCGCCGCGGATCCTGATCGTGTCACCGTGCTGCACTCCCGCTTCGAGCTCGAGATCGCGCTCGCCGGTGACCGTCTCGACCGGCAGGGTGGCGCCGAGCATCGCCGTCGTCGCGGTCACCTCGAGCACGGTGACGAGGTCGGTGCCCTCGCGGTGGAAGCGCTCGTCGTCAGCGATCTGAACCTGGACGTAGAGGTCGCCCGGCGGGCCGCCCGCGGTTCCGGCGTCGCCGGCGCCGCTGATCCGGATTCGCTGGCCGTTCTCGATCCCGGCGGGGACGTCGACCTCGTAGGTCTTGCGCTCGCTGACGGTGCCGCCGCCGCCGCAGACCTCGCACGGCGTCTCCGCGACCTTGCCATCGCCGCCGCAGGTCGGGCATGGCGCGGCGCGGACCATCTGCCCGAACGGGGTCCTCGTGACCTGGCGGATCTGGCCGGCCCCGCCGCAGGTGCCACAGGTCTCGATCGGCGTGCCTGGCTCGGCGCCGTTGCCATGACAGTGATCGCAGCGGACGACCGCTTCGAACTCGACCTCGCGGCGGACCCCCTCGATGACGTCGGCGAGGGCGATCTCGATCCGGAGGCCGATGTCGCCGCCGGCAGCCGGGCCGCCGCGATCGCCCCCGAAGCCGAACAGGTCGCCGAACATCGGATCGGATTGGCCGAAGATCGCCTCGAAGATGTCCTGGAACCCGCCGGCGGTCTCGGCCCGCGAGTGAAAGCCGCCGGAGCGGAGCCCGTCGTAGCCGAAGGCGTCGTAGGTGCGCCGACGCTCGGCGTCGGAGAGGATCTCGTAGGCCTCGGCGGCTTCCTTGAACTTCTCCTCGGCTGCCGGGTCGGAGGTGTTGACATCGGGATGGAGCTCGCGGGCGAGACGCCGGAAGGCTTTCTTGATCTCGCTTTCCTCGGCGCTGCGGTCGACGCCGAGGATCTCGTAGGGGTCGCGCGGCATCGGTTGCGTCAGCCTTCGTACACCGTGGCGAACAGGCGCGAGAGCTCACCGGCCGCGTCACGGACCGAGTCGATCGCCTTCGCGTAGTCCATCCGCAGCGGCCCGACGACGCCGACGGCTCCGAGGTTGCGGTAGCCGAGGCCGTAGCCGGCGCCGACGACGCTCACGGACCGCAACGCCGGTTCGGGGTTCTCCTCGCCGATGCAGAGGAAGACCGAGCGCTCGCGGAGAGCCGACCGCAATACCGAGAGGACGCTGACCCGGCCCTCGAGCGCGCTGACGACGCCGTCGGGGTGAGGGATGTCGCCGGCGTGGCTCTCGGAGAGCAACCGGCCGGTGCCGTCCATGTAGAGCTGCTGCGGGGTGGCCTCGGCGAGCTCGGCGATCGCCGTGCCGATCTCGGTCAGGAACTCGCGCTCGCGGTCGCCCAGCTCCGGGTCCTGAAGCCGGGCCGGAACCATCCTCGAACCGATCCCGAGGCCGGTGAGCCGCTCGTTGAGGAAGGACGACGCCCACTCGACGAGGCCCGGATCGACCGGAGAGCCGAACGTGAAGACGCGCTTGGCGACGTCACCGTTGTCGGCGATGGCGACGACCGCGACGACGCGCGGCTGCAGCAGCAGGACCTCGACCCGGTGGATCGTCGCGCTGCTGACCGGCGGCGCCGTCGCCAGTGCGAGCAGATCGTTGGCCTGGGCGAGTGCGGCGGTCGTCTCACGCAGGGCGTCCTCGACCTCGCGGCGCGCCTGCGCGAGCCCGCCCATCGCCACCGCGGGCTCGGGCGGGCGCTGGGTTCCCGACTCGATCAGGCTGTCGGCGAAGCGGCGATAGCCGGCGTCGGTGGGGACGCGGCCGGCGGAGGTGTGGGGCTGGGAGAGGTACCCCTCCTGCTCGAGCGCCGCGAGCTCGGCTCGCACGGTCGAGGCACCCCAATCGAAGTCGACCCGCTCGGCGATCGCCTTCGAGCCGACCGGCGTGCCGGTCTTCAGGTACGCGTCGACCGCGATCTCGAGGATCAGTTCTTGGCGTTCGCTGAGCACGCCCTTGATTCTAGGTAGCCCGGGAAGCGCCGCCGCCCGCCCCGGCCTCAGAGCTGCAGCTCGGCCTCAGCGTTGCGGACGATGCCGGTGTCGCCCTGGAAGGCCTCGGTCGCGATCACGACGCGATCGCCGTCCCGCCCGTTGACCGTGCCGGTGACGACGATCTCCTCCTCGGGGACGCCCATGCCGCGGAACTGGACGCTGAGCCGGCGCAGCGCCCGCGGATCGCCTCCGGCCGCCTCGGTCTGGGCACGGGCAACCTGCGCCATCGAGTAGAGCCCGTGGAGGATGTTGCGCGGCAACCCGACCATCTGCGCGAAGTCGTTGTCGATGTGGATCGGGTTGAAGTCACCCGACGCTCCGGCGTAGCGGTGCGGCAGGTACTTGTCCGGCGTCACCCGCAGCTCCGGGATCGCGTCGCCCTCGTTGAGATCGGCCACTTCCACCCTCCTCAGACGCCCCGGACGATGTTCGTCCAGGTCCCGCGAACGACCTCGTCGCCGTCCTGGTTGGTCGAGACCGACTCGAAGACGTAGAAGCCCTTGCCGTCCTTCTCGAAGATCTCGCGCACGGTTGCCCGGGTCGTGATCTCGTCGCCGGCACAGACCGACTCGCCCCACGCGAATTCCTGGCCCCCGTGGACCATCGCCGTGAGGTTGATCCCGACCTCGGGGTCGAGGATCGCCGGGCCGAGGGCCGCGGAGCTGTAGACGACCGCGAACATCGGCGGGGCGACGACGTCGCGGAAGCCGGCCGCCTTCGCCGCCTCGCGGTCGTGATGGACGGGCTCGGCCTGGCCGACGGCGTTGGCGTACTCGCGGATCTTCTCGAGGCCGACCTCGTAGGTGGTCGGCGGGTATTCCTTCCCGACTGCTTCGGTGCTGACCGGCATCGGCGCGGATCCTCTCAGACCTTGCGCACCTGAGACCCGCCGGTGATCGTCTCGACGCCGTCGTCGTCGAAACGGACGAGGGCTTTGTTGCCGCCGTCGTAGTCGGGCGCCCAGAGCAGCAGCGTCGCGTCGCGTCGATTCTCGTCGTCCGGCCCGACGGTGCAGCGCTCCTCGGTCGGCTCGTCGAGGCCCCGCCAGAGCCGGATGAACGGGTTGTTCTCCCACTCCTCGATGACCGTCGTGGGCTCGCGATGCCCGGGATGGAGCCGGACGTCGTTCGGCAGGCTCATGACCCGGTCCATCACCGACGCCTTGAGGTCGCCGAGCCCGGTTGCGCCCGGCGCCCCGGTGCCCCCGACGGTGCCCTTGAAGATCACGTCGGCGGTCAGGCAGTCGTCGTCGTTGATCCGCAGCGCCAGGTGATCGCCGCAGTGGCCGGGGGTGTGGATCGCCTCGATCCGCAGGCCGCCCGTCTCGAGGACGTCGCCGTGGTCGATCGTCGCGGTGACGGCGTCGCCGACGAGCTCCTTGCACTGCGGATGGGCGAGCACCGGCACGCCGCCGAACCGCTCCGCCAGCTTCTCGACGCCGACGACGTGGTCGTGGTGATGGTGGGTGAGCAGGACGTGGGTGATCCGGGTGCCCTCGCGCTCGACCCGCTCGCAGAGGGGATCGGTCGCCAGGTTGGAGTCGATCAGCACCCCCGTGCCGCCGACCTCGTCGACGGCGAGGTAGGCGTTCGACAGCCACTCGGATTGCTCGACACGTTGCAGGATCATGCGCCCAACCTATCGCCAAACGAACCGGAGCCCCCGGCTGGGCCCAACACATATGTCATCCCGTCCCGCAGCACCGCGCCGCCCGGCGGAAGCGGACGCGAAGCGGAGCATTCCGTCGGGGTTATCTACATGTCATCCCGTCCCGTAAC
>DATAFA010000106.1:0-13374 GCA_036257785.1 Solirubrobacterales bacterium
CGAGATGTAGCCCTTGTCGAACTGCATCCCCTCCGTGAACTCGAGCTCCATCCCGAAGGTCTGGCCCTCTTCGACGTTCACGACGCCGTCCTTGCCGACCTTCTCGATGGCGTCGGCGATGATGTCGCCGATCTCGTCGTCGGCCGCCGAGATCGAGGCGACGCGGGAGATCTGGTCCTTGCCGCCGACCTCCTTCGACTGCTTCTCGCGGAGGTCCTCGACGACCTGGTTGACGGCCGTCTCGATCCCCTTGCGGAGGGCGAGCGGGTTGGCGCCGGCGGCGACGTTCTTGAGACCCGAGCGGACGATCGTCTGCGCGAGCAGCGTCGCCGTCGTGGTTCCGTCGCCGGCGACGTCGTTGGTCGCGGTGGCGACCTCGCGGACGAGCTGAGCGCCCTGGTTGGCGAAGACGTCCTCGATCTCGATCTCACGGGCGATCGTCACACCGTCGTTCGTGATCGTCGGGGCGCCGAACTTCTTGTCGAGGACGACGTAGCGGCCCTTCGGGCCGAGCGTCACCTTGACGGCGTCGGCGACGGCGTCGACACCCTCCTGCAGGGCAGCGCGCGCGTCGGCGCCGTACTTGAGCTCCTTGTGAGCCATATCAGTGATTCCTCCTGATGCTTCGTGGTTCCGTGGGGAAGGCGGTCGTTACTCGACCTTGGCCAGGACGTCCGACTCGCGAAGGACCAGCAGGTCCTCGCCGTCGACCTTGACCTCGGTGCCGCCGTACTTGCTGTAGAGGACGATGTCGCCGGCCGAGACGTCGAGCGGGATGCGCTTCTCGCCATCCTCGTCCCAGTTGCCGTCGCCGACGGCGAGGACCTCGCCCTTCTGCGGCTTCTCCTTGGCGGTGTCGGGGAGCACGAGTCCGCTGGCGGTCGTCTCCTCCTCTTCGACCGCCCGAACGATCAGGCGATCTCCCAAGGGCTTGAGCTTCATGCGTAGTTACCTCCGTGAGCGTTGAACATTGGTCTTCGGAAAGACTCTCGTCTGCGCCTGGCACTCTAGCTGTGAGAGTGCCAACAGCCGTTTGCGAGTCTAGCGGCCGACGCACGGCTGTCAAGCGATCTGAGTGACAGCGACTCAGATCAGGCGGAGCGGCGCGGCGGCGCTCGCGGTCAGCTCGACGCCAGCAGCCGGCAGCCGAGGTGACGGGCGAGACCTTGTCCGCCCCAGCGCATGACCTGATCGTGGTTCCAGCGGAAGACCGGCGCGGCCAGCGGCGCGACCGCGTTCATCCACGGCTTCGTCGTCCGGACGTTCCACTCGTAGAGGGCGGCGGTCGCTCCGTCGTGCTCGAAGAACCGCCACCGCCCGATTCCCTCGAGCCCGCCGCTCGCCTCGCCCTCGATCGCGAACGGCCGCTCGACCCGCGTCGAGACGACCTCGAAGCGGATCGGGTACGGGATCCGGCTCCGCCAGGCGTAGCGGCCGCGGCGGCCGACGCCGCACGGGGTCCCGGGGTCGGTCTCGACCGCCTCGATGACGCCGCGCCACCAGCCCGGCCACTCCCCCGAGTCCCAGATCGCGTCCCAGACGTCCTCGCGCGGGGCGTCCAGCAGCCAGGCCGTCAGGAACTCGTAGCCCGCCATCGTCGCCCCGGCGAGCCCCGCCTCAGTTGCGGGACGGCGTCTCGCCGTTGCCGTAGCTCGACTGCGGGCGCTCGACGATCTGCGAGAAGCGGATCACGGTCACGTCGTCGTCGTGACCGACCGGGCGGCTGTAGATCTGCTCGAGGAAGTTGAGGGTGTCCTCGAGGCGCCGGAACTCCGGGTTGTCGTGCTCGATGTCGCGCGGCGAGAGGTCCTTGACCTTCTTCACCTCGACGTCGTCGATCACCGCCGCGAAGATCTTCTCCCGAGGCCCGTGCCGGTAGCCGACCGTGATCCAGACCACCTGCCCGCGGCCGTACTTCCGCGACTTGTCCCCGAGCCGGATCGTCGCCGTCTTCCGCCCGCGCTTGAGCTGATCGACGAATACCGGCGAGTAGAAGTTGAGGACATAGAGCGCACTCATATGCGTCGCAGCCTATAGGCGGCGAGAAGCCCCTGTCCCTCACTTACATGCTTCCCGTCCAGCAACACCAAACGGTCCGAGGGAAGTGGACGCGCAGCGGAGCATGTGGCTGGCGAAGACATACATGTCTTCCCGTCCCCTCCCGCGGCGCCGGCCGACCGGACCGGACGGCGAAGCCGGAGGATCCGGTCGGGGTTGTCTAGAAGATGTAGGCCCGCAGGCGGTGCGGCTCCAGCACCGTGACCCGGCCGCGGCCGACGCGGACGACGCCGGCGCGCTCAAGGACCGCCAGGAACCGGCTGACGCTCTCCCGGGAGGTGCCGGCGAGCTGGGCGAGATCGGCCTGGTTCATCCGGATCGTGACGCCGTCGCGGCCGTGTTCGGCGTTCTCCTCGGCGACGAGCTGGGAGAGGACGCCGGCGACCCGGCTCGGGACGGTCTGGAAGGACTGACGGCTGATCCGCTCGTTCGTCTCGCGCAGGCGCCTGGTCAGCGCGACGACGAGCTTGGCCGTGATCTGCGCGTTGCGCTCGAGAAGCCCCTTCATGTCGGTGGCCGAGACTGCGAGCAGCTCGACCTCGGTCAGGGCCTCGACGCTGGCCGAGCGGACGCCGCCGTCGAGCATCGCCAACTCGCCGACCAGCTCACCGGTGCCGAGGGTGGCGAGCGCGATGGCCCGGCCGTCGGAGTGCTCGCGCGTCACCCGGACCTCGCCGGAGCGGATCACGTAACAGGCGTCGCTGCGATCGCCCTCGTGGAAGACGCGGGCCCCCTTCGGGAACGAGCGCGGGATCGCGACTTGGGCGATCCGCTCGAGCTCGGTCGGCTCGAGGCCCGAGAGCAGCGGCACCCGAGCGAGCAGCTCGACGGCGCTTGCCTGTTCCTCGCCCATGGCCGGTGATTATCGCTGACAACCCTCGCACCAGTAGGTGACCCGGTTGTCGTCGCCCTGGCCGCGGGTCATGATCCGCCCGCCGCAGCGTGGGCAGGGGCGCCGCGAGCGGCCGTAGATCTGCTTCGGGCGGCGGCCCTTCGCGACCGTCGTCGCCATCACCTGGGTCGCGGCGTCGACGATGCCGCGGGCGTCGGCGGGCTCGAGGTCGGCGATGCGCCGCCACGGACTCACCGCCGGCAGGAAGCAGGCCTCGATCCGGATGACGTTGCCGATCCCGGCGATCAGGGTCTGGTCGAGCAGCGCCTCGCCGACCGGGACCGACGGCTCGTAGGCGAGCAGCCGCGCGGCCGCGGCCGCCGGGTCGAAGCCGGCGGCGAGCGGGTCGGGGCCGAGCTGGAGCAGGACCGGGTCGTTGCGGGCACGGGCGGCGCTGGTCAGGCGGAGGATCTTGCCGCCGTTCTGGCTCGCGACCGCGGGGCCGTTCGCGAGCACGAGCCAGGGCCGCCCGTGGGGCATCCGCCCGTCGGCGCGGACGAACCAGCGGCCGTTCATCCCGAGATGGCTGTGGACGACCCGGTCGCCGGAGAAGTGCAGGAGCAGGTGCTTGCCGCGGGCCTCGGCCTTCTCGAGGGTCGATCCGGCGAGCTCGGAAGCGCGGCTGTGGAGCGGCGAGCGGGCGCTCGGCGCCTCCGCGGTCTCGATCTCCCTGCCGACGAGCGCCGACTGGAAGCGCATCGCGATCCGGTGGATCGTGTCGCCCTCAGGCATTGCAATCCCCGCGGCGAGGCGTAGGATCGGGTCCGTGGGGAGGCGACCGATACCCGTCGCACTTGCCGCCGTGCTCGCGGCGGCGATCCTGCTGCCCGCCACCGCTTCCGCGGCCGCGCCACCGCGGGTCGTCCAGCTCAACTACTTCGTCCGGGATGACGGCATCCTCCCGCACACGGTGCTGCAGGCGCGGGTGCGGCGGGCCGATTCCGTCCGCTTCGCGACGGTCTTCCGCGGCAAGCATGCGTCGGCTCCGGCCCGCCATGACGGCGACGACTGGGAGCTCCGGCACGGGGACGGTGGCAAGCTCTACAAGCTGATCCGCCACTCGCTGCACCGCCGCGGCTCGGCATCGGTCCGGATCAGGGCGCGGAGCGGCGACGGCAGCGATCGGGTCAAGCTCAAGATCCGGGTCTCCGACTGCACGAAGGACCCGCCCTTCTACCCGCTCGACTGCACGATCCATCGCTGAGCGCTGTTACGGCTTCAGCTTCCGGCCCGTCTGGAACAGCCACTGCGCCCAGGCGACCATCGCGACGGCGACCAACGCCGTGAACCCGAAGGCGAGTCCCACGTCGACGTCGCTGGAGCCCAGGAACCCGTAACGGATCGCGTCGACCATGTAGAAGATCGGGTTCGCGTGGGACAGCTCCTGCCACGGTGACGGCAGGATCTCGATCGAGTAGAAGACGCCGCCGAGGAACGTCAGCGGCAGGATCAGGATGTTGTTGATGAAGCTGTGGTGGTCGAAGCTCTGCGCGTAGATGCCGACGACGACGCCGAGCGCCGCGAACAGGACGACGAGCAGCAGGGCGGCGACGATCAGATGGACCGGACGCTCGATCGGGACGCCGGTCAGCGGCAACGCGATCACGACCAGCGAGACCCCGATCGCGAACGAGCGGAAGACGCCGCCGAGCATGTAGCCGAGGTTCATCCGCCAAGGCTGCATCGGCGAGGCGAGGACGTCGTTGATGTAGCGGTCGTTGCGTGCCTGCAGGAGGCTCGAGGAGTTGTTCGAGAACGCTGCCTGGGCCATCGCCATCGCGATCAGCCCCGGGACGATGAAGACGTCGTACTCGAAGCCGTTGATCGACTTGATCCGGCTCCCGAGCGAGAGGCCGAAGACGAGGATGAAGAGCGCCGAGGAGACGACCGGGGCGAGGATCGTCTGCGTCCACAGGCGCGTCACCCGGCGGCATTCGCGGAGGACCAGAGCACGCATCGAGCGTGCCGGATCGGGGGCCGCATAGGCCGGCGCGGTGGTCCGGGGCGATGCGGCGGTCGTCCCTTCGGCGGTGCTCACGAGCGCTCCTCCTCGGCCGCCATCACGGCTGGCAGCGACGTCGAGACCGTCTGCAGGTAGACCTCCTCGAGCGAGGTCGCGTCGTAGCTCCGCTTCAGGCCCTCGGGGGTGTCGCGGGCGATGATCCGCCCGGCCGAGATCAGGGCGATGTCCTCGCAGAGCGACTCCGCCTCCTCGAGGTAGTGGGTCGTCAGCAGGATCGTCGTCCCCTGCTCGTGCAGCAGGCGGATGTAGTTCCAGAGGTCGTGGCGCAGCTCGATGTCGACGCCGGCGGTCGGCTCGTCGAGGATCACGAGCAGCGGCTCGTGGAGCAACGCCCGGGCGAGCAGCAGCCGCCGCTTCATCCCGCCCGACAGCTTCGAGGTCCGGGTGTCGGCCTTGGCGCGGAGATCGAAGACGTCGATCATCTCGTCGGCGCGGCGGTTCGAGTCGGCGTTGTCCATCCCGAAGTAGCCGCCGTGGTAGACGAGCGACTCGCGGACGGTCAGGAACCGATCGAGATTGGGGTCCTGCTCGGCGACCCCGACGAGGCGTCGCGCCTCCATCGAGTCGTGCTCGAACCCGAACACCGAGATCCGCCCGCCGGTCGTCCGGATCAGGTTGCAGACCGAGTTGATCAGGGTCGTCTTGCCGGCGCCGTTGGGGCCGAGCAGCCCGAAGAACTCGCCGGCCGGGACCTCGAGGTCGAGCCCGTCGAGGCCGACGGTCCCGTCGTCGTAGGTCTTCGAGAGCCCTGCGATCGTCAGCGCTGTCGCCCCGCTCTTCACCCCCCGGAGATTAGGGAGCCGCCGGCTTCGTGCTAGAAGCCAGCGCATGCGCCTGATCCCGCTCGAGCATCCGATCCCCGCCGGCATCGACCATGACCGCTTCCACCTGCGGATCCTCACGGTCGACGACGTCGTCAACGACTACGACGCCGTGATGAGCAGCGCCGAGCGTCTCCGCGAGCGATTCCCCTACTGGGGCTGGCCCGATCCCGGGATGACGATCAAGGACGACCTGATCGACCTCGGCTGGCATCAGAAGGAGGCGCAGCTGCGGCGCTCGTTCAACTACGCGGTGATGTCCCCCGGTGAGGACCGCCTGCTCGGCTGTGTCTACGTGGACCCGCCCGAGAAGCAGGGTGCCGACGCCGAGGTCTGCCTGTGGGTGCGCAGCGACGCGGAGGCCGGCGATCTCGAGCAGGTGCTCGAGGCTGAGGTCAGAGGCTGGCTCGACGCCGAGTGGCCGTTCGAGACGATCCGCTGGCCCGGACGCGAGATCGCCTGGGAGGACTGGGACGCGCTGCCCGACGCCTGACCGGAGCCCGCCCCTGCGGCCGCGCACCGGATGGCGCGGGGCCCCTGTGCGAGCATGATCGTGATGGCGGGTACGAAGGGAGCCACCCGCTCCGATACCGAGAGCACCTCGTCCGAATGGGAGCCGAGAGCTCTCGCGCGCCGCAGCATTCCCGCCTTCGTCGCGATCGCCGTCCTGATGCTGATCGCCTGGCTCGCGCCCGGGCTCGGCGAGGTCCGGGACCTGCTGCCCGACGCGGCGCCCGGATGGGTCGCGATCGCAATCGGCTTCGAGGCCCTGTCGTTCGCCTCCTACATCGTCATGTTCGCGCCGATCTTCTGCCGCGGCTTGAGCTGGCGGCGAAGCTGGCAGATCGGTGGCTCCGAGCTCGCGATGGGCTCGATCGTGCCGGCGAGCGGCGCCGGCGGGCTCGCGCTCGGCGCCTGGGTGCTCCACGAGGGCGGGATGGACGCCGGCCGGATCGCGCGCCGGTCGGTTGCGTTCTTCCTGATCAAGAGCTCGGTCAACTTCTTCGCGGTCGCGATCATCGGCCTGCTCATGTGGTTGGGCCTCTTCGGGGTCGACGAGCCGTGGACCCTGACGCTGCTGCCGGCGCTGATGTCGATCACGCTGATCGCGGCGGTGACGATCATCCCCCGCTTCCCGCTCGGCCCCGAGCCGGACGGCGACGCTTCGCGGGCGACGCGCTTCATCGCAGCCGCACGGCGGGCCCTGATCACCGGCACCGAGGGCGCGATCGACATCTTCCGGTCCGGCAACCTCCGGGTCCTGGCCGGGGCGATCGGATACTGGGCCTTCGACAATGCGGTGCTCTGGGCGACCTTCCACGCGTTCGGCTACGCACCCGAGTTCTCGATCGTCCTGATGGGCTACCTGATCGGCCAGCTCGGCGGCCTGTTGCCGCTTCCCGGCGGGATCGGCGGCATCGACGGTGGGCTGATCGGGACGCTGATCGTCTACGGCGCTCCGGCGGCGATCGTCACGGCCGCCGTCCTGGCCTACCGGGTGATCCTCTTCTGGCTGCCGCTGATCGCCGGCGCGATCGCGTTCTTGAGCCTCCGCCGCGACATGCCCCGCGACGGTGAGCTGGCGACCTGCGAAGCCGCCGCGACAGCGGCAGCCGCGCGTTAGGCCCGCACTCGGCCGTAACCTGCCGGCGATGCGAACCCGTCTCGCGGTCCTGCTCCCGCTCGCCGTCGTGCTGCTCGCCGCGGCGGTCGCAGCCGGCGCGGCGCCGGCGCCGCGCGGCGTCGGGTTCGAGCTGAAACGGACCTCGGTCGCACCGAAGCACCCGACGTTCGACGCGACCCGTGAGATCCGCCTCCACTACGGGTTCGCGGCCAACCGCCCGGTCGATCTGCGGGTCGAGGTGCGGCGGGCGAGGAGCGGCAAGGTGGTCCGGGTCTACCGGGAGCGCGACGCTCACCCGGGTCGGCGCCTGGTCCGCGTCTGGAACGGCCTCGACCGGCGCGGCACGGTCGCCGGCAACGGCCGCTACGAGTTCCGGGTCGGTCCGCGCGGCGGGGCGATGCGGTACGCCGGCCGCTTCCGGTTGCGGACGCACGTCTTCCCGGTCGACGGCCCGCACGGGACCCGCGGGGCGATCGGCGAGTTCGGCGCCCCGCGCACAGGCGGCCGCGTCCACGAGGGCTTCGACGTCACCGCCGACTGCGGCACCCGGCTGATCGCCGCCCGCGGTGGGACGGTCCAGAAGGTCGGCTACGACCCGGTCCTGTACGGCTACTTCGTCCTCCTCGACGGGCTGAAGACGAGCCAGGACTACTTCTACGCCCACCTGATCGCGCCGCCTGCGGTCGACAGGCGCGATCGCGTGCAGACGGCGCAGTACGTCGGCCGTGTCGGCAAGACCGGCAACGCCGCCTCGACGCCCTGCCACCTCCACTTCGAGGTCCGGGTCCACGGCAAGCCGGTCGATCCCGAGCCCTACCTGCACCACTGGGACAAGCACTCCTGACCTGGGTCATCTGAGCGCCGCATAGCGCGGGTGGGATAACCCAGCCGGGGCTGGCGCGGTGGTCTGGGTCATCTCAGCCCCGCATAGCGCGGGTGGGGTAACCCAGATGGTCAGGGGGAGGCGACGAGGCGGCGCGGCTGGCGTTCGAAGCCGGCATCGATCAGGGCCTGCTCGGCCTCGTGGCCGAGCGCGGGGCGGCCGTCGATCCGCTCGATCCCGAGCCGTGGCAGCTGCCGGCCGCGAACCGCGGCGACGACGACGGCGAGGGCGCCGGCGAAGCCGTCCTCGTCGAAGCGGGTGAGGCGGAGCAGCCCTTTGCCGCCGCGTTCGAGGTAGAGCGCCGGCTCGCCGTTGCGGAGGACGACGTAGGCGCCGGCGACGCGGCTCGGTCGCCGCCCGCCGCGGCCGTCGCCGTCGGGATCCTCGTCCTCGCGGGCGGGCAGCCGCGGCCAGGAGAGGCTGGCGCCGTAGGGCTGCGCGGGATCGGTCGCGGCGAGGACGACGTGCTCGTCGTCGACGCGGGGCAACGACCGGAGCCGCTCGACGGCACCGGCGAGCGCGAACTGGGCGCCGCCGAGGCCCTCGACGAAGTAGCCGCGGCGGGCGGTTCCGAGCATCTCGAGGTTCGAGAGCTCGCCGTAGAGCGCCGAGAACCCGCCAGGAACGCCCTCGGCGAGGACGGTCTCGCGGGTGACGATCCCGTAGCGCTCGAGCATCAGCTCCGCCTGGGCCCGCAGCCGCGGTCCCGACGGCGGCGCGCCCCGGAACAGCGACTCGGTCAGCGACCAGCGGCCGGCGACGGCCTGGCCGGTCGCGTTGCGGCGCGAGCTGAACCGGCGGCCGCGACGGGCCGCCGCCGACTCGGACGCCTTCAGGCGCGGAGCGCGGAGCGGCGCGACGGCGTCGTTGGTCACCTCGCCCGCCCAGGCGAGGTCCCAGAGCGCCGAGTGGAGCTCCTCCCGCTCCCAGCCGCCTTCGGCGAGGTCGACGACGAGGTCGAGCCAGAAGCAAGGGCGCTGCGCGAGTAGCTCGCGAATCGCGTCGTGGATCTCGCCCTCGGGCCGCTCGAGCTTGGCGTTCGCCGGTGGCGGGCCGGCGATCCGGACGTCCTCGCGGAAGTAGAAGGCGACCCGGCCGGTGCGGCCGACCGGGCCGGCGCCGATCCAGACGATCTCGCCGCCGGTCGAGAGCTGGTCGAGCCAGGTCTGCGAGTAGGCGCCGAGCCGCCGCGGCAGGACGTCGCGCTCCCAGACCTCGGGGGTGAGGGCGACGCCCTGGAGCGGCACGAGGATCTCGCGGAGCCGGTCGGGGCCGGCACCCGCCGAGCGGTAGGCGTCGACGTTCTGCCAGGAGACCAGAAAGCGGGCGAGCTCGGCGGTGTCGGCGGCCTCGACCTCCTTGCGGAGGACGGCGAGGCTCGCCCGGCGCAGCCGCCGGAGGACATCGGGGTCGCACCACTCGCGCTCGCTGCCACCGGGCAGGAGCTCGCCGCGGACGAGCTCTCCGGCCGCCTCGAGCCGTTTCAGGGCCGGGGTCGGGTCGACGCCGAAGCGCCGGGAGGCCTGCGCGGTCGGGAACGGGACGTGGGTGCGGGCGTAGCGGCGCAGCAGCGTCTCCATCGGCTCGTCGACCTCCTCGAGGAACGTGTCGGGGAGCCCGGAGGGCACGGGGACGCCGAGCGCGTCGCGATAGAGGCCGCCGTCCTCGGCGGCGATCCAGCGCTCCTCGCCGGCGATCCGCACCTGCACGGCGCGACGCTCGGCCTCGAGCTTCGCGAGCATCGACTGCGCCGAGTAGCCCTCGGCCACCCGCTCGGCCACCTCGTCGCCGGTGAGGTCGCCGAGCCGTCGCAGGATCACCTGGAGCTGGTCGCGATCGACCGCCCTCGCCTGCTCGATGCGGTGCTGGAGCGAGTCCTCGACGTCGGCGAGCGCGACCGGGTCGATCAGCTCGCGCAGCTCCTCCTGGCCGAGCAGCTCGCGGAGCAGGTCGCGGTCGAGCGCCAGGGCGGCGGCGCGGCGTTCGGCGTTCGGCGTGTCGCCCTCGTACATGTAGGTGGCGACGTAGTCGAACAGCAGCGACGAGGCGAACGGCGACGCGCTCTTCGTCTCGACCTCGACGAGCGACAGCCGCCGCGACTTCAGGTCGCGGAGGATCTCGCCGAGCGCCGGCAGGTCGAGGACGTCGCGGAGGACCTCGCGGTAGGTCTCGAGAGTGACCGGGAAGCGCGGGAAGTCCTTGGCCACCTCGAGCAGCGACTGCGACTTGAGCCGCTGCTGCCAGAGCGGGGTGCGCTTGCCGGGGAAGGCGCGGGGGATCAGGAGCGACCGGCCGGCGGCCTCGCGGAAGCGGGCGCCGAACAGGGCCGAGCCGGAGAGCTCGCCGACGATCAGGTCCTCGACCTCGTCGGGCTCGAGCAGGACGAGCTCGGACGCCGGAGCCTGATCGGAGTCGGGCAGATGGATGACGATGCCGTCGTCGGACCAGATCGCATCCGCCTCGAGCTCGAGCTCGGCGCGGATCTTCGCCGCGAGCGCGAGCCCCCAGGCGGCGTGGACGCGGCCGCCGAACGGCGAGAGGACGCAGAGCCGCCAGTCGCCGATCTCGTCGCGGAAGCGCTCGATGACGATCGTCTGATCGGACGGGACGACCCTCGTCGCGGCCTGCTGCTCGCGCAGGTAGGCGACGAGGTTCTCGGCGGCGAGCGCGTCGAGGTCGTAGTTGCCGGCCAGCTCCTCGGGTTCGGTCGCCACCGCCTCGCGGGAGAACTCGCCGATCGCCCGGCCGAGCTCGACCGGGCGGCCGATCCCCTCGCCGCGCCAGAACGGGATCGCCCCGGGGACGCCGGGTGCGGGGGTGACGATGACGCGGTCGCGGGTGATCTCCTCGATCCGCCAGGAGGAGGCACCGAGCAGGAACACCTGCCCCGCCCGGGCCTCGTAGACCATCTCCTCGTCGAGCTCGCCGACGCGGCGGCCGTCGGGGAGATGGACGCCGAAGAGGCCGCGGTCGGGGATCGTGCCGGCGTTCGTGACCGCGAGCTGGCGGGCGCCCTTGCGGCCGCGGACCGTCCCGGCGGTGCGGTCCCAGACGATCCGCGGCCGCAGCTCCGCGAACCGCTCGGAGGGATAGCGGCCGTCGAGCATGTCGAGGACGTTCTCGAGCTGCTCCCGGGAGAGGTCGCCGTAGGGCTCGGCCGACTTGACGACGCGCTCGATCTCGTCGACGTCCCACTCCTCGTCGGCGACCATCGCGACGATCTGCTGGGCGAGGACGTCGAGCGGGTTACGGGGGATCACCGTCTCCTCGATCTCGCCGGTCCGCATCCGCTTCGCGACGACCGCGCACTCGAGCAGGTCGGAGCGGAACTTCGGGAAGATCCGCCCCTTCGAGACGGCGCCGAGCTCGTGACCGGCGCGGCCGACCCTCTGCATCCCCCGGGCCACCGACTTCGGGGACTCGACCTGGATGACGAGGTCGACGGCGCCCATGTCGATGCCGAGCTCGAGCGAAGAGGTCGCGACGATGCACGGGAGCTGCCCGGACTTGAGCAGCTCCTCGACCTTGAGGCGCTCTTCGCGGGCCAGCGATCCGTGGTGGGCTCGGGCGATCTCCTCGGTGTAGTCCGGAGGCTTGCTTGCGGCGGGTCCTGCCGGGGCCTCAACGGCGGCGGGTCCTGCCGCGGGGTCTCCCATGGCTCCCGCGCCACCAACATTGCTCGGAGCCATGGGATCCCTCCCCGCGGCACCCGCCGCCTGCGCGTCGGTGCTGCGAGCGTCCTCCTCCTCGGCGTTCATCTCGTTCAGGCGCTTGGCCAGGCGCTCGGCGCCGCGACGGTTGTTGACGAAGATGATCGTCGACGTGTGCTCGCGGACCAGGGAGAGCAGTTCTGGATAGATGGCGGGCCAGATGCCGCGGGACGGCGAGTCACCGGGCACGGCCCCCGGCGCCGACGGGTCGGGTCCGGGGAGCTCGACCCCGTCTGCGTCAGCGGCCGCCGCTCCCGGACGTGAAGCGGAGGAAGCGGATGGGTTATTCGGGTCGGCCATGTCGGCGACTGGGACGACGATCTCGAGGTCCATCTCCTTGCTGACGCCGGCGTCGACGATCCTGCACTCGCGCCCGGGTCCGGCGAGGAAGGAGGCGATCCGCTCGAGCGGGCGCTGCGTGGCCGAGAGGCCGATCCGCTGGATCGGGCGCTCGCGCCCGGCGCCGTCGCCGGCGTTCACCGCGACGTGGCGCTCGAGCCGCTCGAGGGTCAGCGCCATGTGGGCGCCGCGCTTCGTCGGCGCGACGGCGTGGATCTCGTCGACGATCACGGCCTCGACGTCGGTGAGGATGTCGCGCGCCTGCGAGGTCAGCATCAGGTACAGCGACTCCGGCGTCGTGATGAGGATGTCCGGCGGCTTGCGGATCATCGCCTGGCGCTCGCGCTGCGGGGTGTCGCCGGTCCGCAGGGCGACGCGGAGGTCGGCGCCGATCCCGGCCAGCGGCGCTCGCAGGTTTCGCTCGACGTCGTAGGAAAGCGCCTTCAGCGGCGAGACGTAGACCAAAGAGACGCCCGTCGGGCCGTCCTGATCGGCGTCCACGTTCGCTCGGCCCTTCGCGAGGCTGTCGATCCCCCAGAGGAACGCGGTCAGGGTCTTGCCGGATCCGGTCGGCGCGCAGATCAGCGTGTTCTCGCCGGTCGCGATCGCCGGCCAGCCCTGCTCCTGGGCCGGCGTGGGCGCCTCGAACGAGCGCTCGAACCAGGCGCGGGTCCGCTCGCTGAATCCCGCCAGCGGGTCGGTCTTCTCAGTCTTCTTCGTCACGGTGGCCAATCGATCGATCTTAGGGATCGGCCGGCGCCGCCTCACCGCGCGGGCGCGACTTCCCGGCGAGGAGCGTGTTCGCAGGGTTGACCGGCATGGTCTGGGAGGCTCTCGACATGAGGCGGACGTACGGCGTGATCGTCGCGGCGGTCATCACCGCAGCCGTCGCCGCCGGCTTCGCTCCCCTCGCGACGGCCGCCGAGCAGCCCCCGAACGTCGTCGTCCTGATGAGCGACGACCAGACGCTCGAGGAGATGCGGTTCATGCCGGCGACGGAGCGCCTGATCGGCGCCGCCGGCGC
>DATAFA010000108.1:0-11683 GCA_036257785.1 Solirubrobacterales bacterium
GCGACGGGCGGGCGCTCTCGAGCGAGTACTCGAAGAGCCTCAACGAGCAGCTGCGCGCCCGCGGCATCGAGGTCTACGACCCGGACCTGAGCATGTTCACGCTCGGCGGCGGCGGCGCCCACTGCCTGGCCCAGGCGCTGCGCCGGGAGCGCGTGGCTTGAGCGAAGCGGACGACGCATCGGCGCCGGCGATCGATGCCGGCCGGGTGCTCGCCGACCTCGCCGACCTCGCCGCGCTCACCGGTGGCCCCGGCGGCGCGCGACGGATCTGCTGGACCGCCGAATGGGCGACCGCCCGCGACCTGCTCCGCGAACGCCTCGCCGGGATCGGGGTCGAGGAGGTCGAGACCGACGAGGCCGGCAACCTCTGGGCGCGCCTGCCCGGCGCCGATCCCGACGCGTCGGCCCTCGCGCTCGGGTCCCATCTCGACTCGGTGCCGGCCGGAGGGCCGCTCGACGGCGCGCTCGGCGTCATGGCCGCGCTCGGGGTGCTCCGCGCCTGGGCCGGCGATCCGGAGGGCCGGCGCCCGCCCCGTGACCTGGTCCTGATCGACTTCGCCGACGAGGAGGGGGCGCGTTTCGGTCGCAGCCTGTTCGGGAGCTCGGCGCTCGCCGGGACGCTCGACCCGACCGCTCTCGCCGACCTCACCGATGCCGGCGGCGAGCGCATCGGCGACGTCCTCGCCGCGTCCGGCGTCGATCTCGGGGCGGCTCCGCGGGCGCACGAGCGGATCGGCGCGATCGGCACCTACCTCGAGCTTCACATCGAGCAGGGCCCGGTCCTCGACGCGGAGGGCGAGAGCTGCGCCGCCGTCTCCGGCTGTGCCGGCGTCGAGCGGTTCCGCGTCGAGCTCACGGGGCAGGCGTCCCATGCCGGCACGACGCCGATGGACCGGCGGCGCGATTGCGGTCTGGCGGCGGCCGAGATCGCCCTCGAGGTCGAGCGCATCGCCCGTCAGCGCGGCGGCGTCGGGACCACCGGCAGCCTCGACCTCGACCCCGGCGTCGTCACCGCCGTCGCCGGCCATGCGACGCTCTCGGTCGACCTCCGCCATCCCGATGCGGGTGAGCTCGCGGAGATGCTGGCGGCGACGCGCCGAGCGGCCGGCGAGGTCGCCGGGCGCCGCGGCTGCGAGATGGCCGAGCACCCGATCTGGCGGATCGAGCCGATCCCCTTCGACCCCGACCTCGTCGCCGCCGCCGAGTCGGCGGTCGCGGCCGCGGGCGGGCGGCGCGAGCCGATCGCCAGCGGCGCGCTGCACGACGCCGCAGAGATGGCGAGGGTCGTCCCGGCCGCGATGATCTTCGCCTCCTCGGAGCGGGGAATCAGTCATGCCGCCGACGAGCGGAGCGCCGCGGGCGACCTGCGGGCGGCGATCGCCGCGTTCGGCGCCCTTGCCGGGGCCGTGCTCCAGGCTCCGCCACGGCCGAGCTGAAAGACTGCGGCGACGGTCACCGTCCCGGAGACGCCGCCGAGACCACGGCCCGGCCGAGCCAAGGAGGAGAGCAGATGAGCGAGTGGTGGGATCGAATCGAGGCGCTGCCCCTGCGGGTGGAGAGCTACGAGTTGAGCGGCCACGACCGCGAGTACGGGAGCTTCACGCGACCGTCGACGCTGATCCACCTCCGCGGCCTCGGCGCCGAGGGTGTCGGCGAGGACGTGGTCTACGACGTCCTCGACCAGATCGCCCATCGCGACGCCGGCCCGGTCCACGACTTCTCGGCGGTTGCGACGCTCGGCGGGTTCTGCGAGCTGGTCGGCGAGCTCGACCTCTTCGGGGTCGCCGAGCCCGGCATGCCGGCATCGCGCCACTACCGTCGCTGGGCTTTCGAGAGCGCCGCCCTCGACCTCGCCCTCCGTCAGGCGGGGGTTCCCCTCCACGAAGCGGTCGGACGCGACCCGCAGCCGCTCGAGTTCGTCTGCTCGACCCGGTTGACCAGCTTCGACGCCGAGGCCGGCTCCTCGACCGAGCCGATCCGCAAGCGCCTTGCCAAATACCCCGGCCTCGGCTTCAAGCTCGACCCGGAGAACGACTGGACGCCGGAGCTGATCGCCGAGATCGGCGAGCTGGCGCCGGTTCGCGTCCTCGACCTAAAGGGCCACTACCGCGGCACCCCGGTCGATGTCGAGACCGACCCGGAGCTCTACCGCCAGGTCGCCGAGGCGTTCCCCGAGGCCTATCTGGAGGATCCCGACGTCAACGCCGAGACCCGGGAGCTGCTCGAGCCGCTCGCCGACCGGGTGACCTGGGACGCGCCCCTGCATTCGCTCGCCGACATCACCGCGCTCGAGTGGACGCCGAAGGCGATCAACTCGAAGCCGTCGCGGTTCGGATCGCTGCAGGAGCTGTTCGCGATCTACGAGCACTGCGCCGCCAACGAAATCGCGATCTATGGCGGCGGGCAGGGCGAGGTCGAGGTCGGCCGCGGCCAGATCCAGTACCTGGCGTCGCTGTTTCACGCCGGCACCCCGAACGACACCGCGCCGTCGGGCTACAACGATCCGGCCGTCCCGTCGGGTCTGCCGACCGCGCCGATGGACCCGGTTCCGTCGGCGACCGGGTTCCGCTGGGGCTGAGCCCGGGCCCGCTCTTCGGCAGACCGAACTCGGGGTTTGGGTTACGGTCGATCGGACGAACCGGAAATCAGACGGAGGGAAGATGAGCCAATCCAGCTTCGGAGAAGCACTCAACGAGCAGGTTGCGAACGAGTTCGCAGCCCACCAGCAGTACGTGGCGATCGCCGTCCACTACGACTCCGAGACGCTGCCGCGCCTCGCCGCCTTCTTCTACCGACAGGCGGTCGAGGAGCGCAACCACGCGATGATGATCACCCAGTACCTGCTCGACGCCGACCTCGACGTGCGGACGCCCGGCGTCGATGGTCCCGAGGTCGGGTTCGCCGACATCGTCGCTCCGGTCGAGCTCGCGCTGGCGCAGGAGAAGCGGGTCACGGCGCAGATCAGCGCTCTGGCCGCGAAGGCACGTGACGAGGGCGACTACCAGGGCGAGCAGTTCATGCAGTGGTTCATCAAGGAGCAGGTCGAGGAGGTCTCGACGATGACCGACCTGCTCAAGGTCGTCGAGCGCGCCCGCGACAACCCCTTGCTCGCCGAGGAGTACCTGGCCCGGGAGACGGTCGGCGACGGGGGCGACGATCCGACGGCCCCGAACGCCGCCGGCGGCGCCCTCTAGGTGGCCACGGTGGGCGACGGCGACGCTCGCGGCATCAGTCGTCGCGGGGCGCTCGGCGGCGCCCTGGCCGGAGCCGCCGGGCTGGCGGCGACGCGCGTCGCCGGCGCGGCCGGTGCCGGCCGGCGCCGGAAGCGGAAGCGCGACGTGATCGTCGTCGGCGCCGGCCTGGCCGGGCTCAGCGCCGCCCGCGAGATCGCCCGGTCGGGTCGCTCGGTCGTCGTCCTGGAGGCGCGCGACCGGGTCGGCGGCCGAACCGTGAACAGGGACATCGGCAAGGGCGAGATCGTCGAGATCGGCGGCCAGTGGGTCGGGCCGACCCAGGATCGCGTCCTGGCGCTGATCGACGAGCTCGGCCTGCAGACGTTCGACACCTACGTCGACGGAAAGAGCGTCTACTTCCGCAACGGCACGCGGTCGCTCTACGAGGGCACGATCCCGCCCGCCGACACCCCGTCGCTGATCGACGTGCTGACGACGATCAACGACCTCAACGCGATGGCGGCGACGGTGCCGGTCGATGCGCCGTGGCGGGCGCCGCAGGCCGCCGAGTGGGATGGGCAGACGTTCGAGACATGGCTGAACGACGCCGGGATCACCACCGAGGCTCGAGAGCTCGTCGAGCTCGCCATCGCCTCGGTCTTCTCGGCCGAGCCCCGTGACCTCTCGCTGCTGTTCGTCCTCTTCTACGTCGCCAGCGCGGCGGGGGACTTCAACCTCCTCATCAACACGACCGGCGGCGCCCAGGAGAAACGGATCGTCGGCGGCTCCCAGCGGATCGCCCTGCGAATGGCGCAGCAGCTCGGCAGCGTCGTCCAGCTCGAGCAGCCGGTGCGGACGATCCGGCGCGGCAAGGATGGGGTCGTCGTCCGGACCCGGACCGACACCTGGGCCGGCAAGCGCGTGATCGTGACCGTGCCACCGGCGCTGGTCGGATCGATCCGCTTCCAGCCGGGCCTGCCACCGAACCGTGCCCAGCTCGACCAGCGCGTGCCGATGGGGACGGTCATGAAGTGCATGGCGATCTACGACCGGCCGTTCTGGCGCGACGAGGGGCTGAACGGGATGGCGACCTCGAACACCGGGCCGGTCAAGCTCACGTTCGACAACTCACCGCCGGACGGCAGGCCCGGCGTCCTGCTCGGGTTCATCGAGGGCCAGGCCGCTCGCGACATGGCCGACGCAGCTCCCGACGAGCGGCGCGATGCGGTCATCGAATGCTTCGTCCGCTACTTCGGCTCCGCGGCCGAGTCCCGGCTCCGCGACTACGTCGACAAGTCCTGGGCAAAGGACCGCTGGAGCCGCGGTTGCTACGTCGGGTTCACGCCGCCGGGAGTCCTGGTCGGCTACCGGAACGCGATCCGCGCTCCGGTCGGGCCGATCCACTGGGGCGGCACCGAGACCGCCGAGGAATGGGCCGGCTACATGGACGGCGCGATCGACTCCGGGCTTCGCGTCGCCGGCGAGGTCCTCGCCGAGCTCTGAGCCACCTCGGAGGGGCCTGTGCCGATCGGCACGAGGATCGGCGAAATCGGGTACGGTTCGGCGACCCAGGCGAGACCGCCCCTCACGTTCGTCCCAGCGCATGAACTTCGGGCGGTCCCCGCTCTCGGGGAGGGGAGGAGGAGAGAGCGAAACGACATCCGCCAGCCGGATGTCGTTTCGTGTCCGGGGGCGGATCGCCGGCCGCGGAGCGACGGCGGGCTCAGACCTCGACGATCCCGAACTCGATCAGGCTGCTGCCGGTCTCGGCGATCGAGTCCTCCAAGGGGCGCGGACTCCAGCCGAGCTCGTCGCGAGCGCGGGCACTCGTGTACTCGGGGTGCCGGCCGAGATCGGCGACGATCGAGCGGACGCTCGGATCGAACAGGCCCATCGCCTTGACCATGATGTTCGGCGCGACCCGCGTCGGCACCTTCCGGGCCCGATCGCCGAGCCGATCCCTGAGGACCGCACCGACGTCGGCCACCCACATGAACCGATCGGTTGCGATGTAGCGCTTGCCGCCGGCGACCTGCTGCTCCATCGCGCGGATGTGCAGGTCGGCGACGTCGCGCACGTCGACGAAGCTGAAGCCGAGCCGCGGCACGGCCGGCATCCCCTTCAGCAGTCGTTCGATCAACTGCAACGAGAAGGAGACGTCGTCGCTCAACGCCGGGCCGATGATCGCGCCGGGGTTGACGACCGCGAGGCGCGGTTCGGCGCCGGCCTGCGCGGCCAGCTTCCAGGCCTCCCGCTCGGCGATCGCCTTGGACCGGGTGTAGGGAGCGAGATCGGTGTCATCGCCGTCGGTCCAGTCGCGCTCGGTGTAGGTGGAGCCGTCGACGGGCGGACCGCCGCCGCGGATCGACGCGACCGAGGAGGTCATCACGACCCGCTCGACACCGGCGTCGAACGAGGCCCGCAGGACCCGGAGGGCGCCGTCGCGAGCCGGGATGATCAGCTCGTCGGGATCCTTGGGCTGCGCCGGCGGGAACGGCGAGGCCGTGTGGAGGACGTAGTCGCAACCCGAGACCGCCTCCGCCCATCCGGCGTCAGCGTTGAGATCGGCGGCGAGCACGTCCAGCCGGTCGCCGGCATCGACTCCCGCGGCCGCCACCTGGGCACGGACGTGGCCCTCGCGGGCGAGGTCGCGGACGGTGGTCCGGACCGAATAGCCGCGGTCGAGCAGGGCGGCGATGCACCAGCCGCCGAGGAACCCGCTTCCTCCGGTCATCAGGACGGTCTTCGGTGCAGTGTCTGGTTCGGGCATGGGGGAAATCTAGTTCTCTTCGTGCGCAGAGGTATGCAAGCGCGATACTGCGCAGGCGATGTCGGAGGAGAACGTCGAGGTCGTTCGTCGTGGCTACGAGCAGTGGCTCGCCACCGGTGAGCTGCTCCCGGAGATCACCCATCCCGATTTTGCCTGGGACATGTCGACCTTCCGCGGCTGGCCCGAGCGGCAGACCTACCACGGCATCGAAGGTGCGAGGCAGTTCATCGCCGAGTGGGACGACGCATGGGAGACCTGGGAGGTCGAGGTCGAAGACCTGCTCGACGGTGGAGAGCGGATCGTCGCCATCGTTCGCCAGCACGGACGCGCGAAGGCCACCGGGGCGTCCGTCGAGATGCACTTCGCTCAGGTTTGGACGATCCGGGACGGACTGCAGGTCCGGATGGAGATGTACGCGAGCCCGGAGGAAGCGCTCGACGCCGTCGGGCTATCGGCGTAGTGATGTCGGAGGAGAACGTCGAAATCGTGCGCGGCATCTACACGGTGCCGGAAGGCATCACCGGGGCAACTTCGGACCGGCTCGCGCCGGACGTGGAGTTCGACTTCACCTCGGTGTACCCGGACCGGAGAATATTGCGAGGGGCCGCGGCAATCCGCGAGTTTCGAGCGACCGGGCCCTGGCACGGTGCCCCGATTCACTTCGAGCCTGAGCGCTTCTTGGACGTCGACGACGAGCATGTGCTCGTGTTCGTCCATGTATCGGTCATGGGGACGGAGAGCCGGATCCAGCTCGAGATCGATGCCGCCCACGATTTCACTATCCGCGATGGCCTGATCGTGTACCTGAAGGTCTATGGAGACCGTGACGAAGCCCTCGAGGCTGCCGGGCTGAGCGAATAGGCGACGGCGGCAGCTGTCGGGCATTCGCAGGACGGGAGCGACGGGACTCGAACCCGCGACCTCCGGCGTGACAGGCCGGCGCTCTAACCAACTGAGCTACGCCCCCACGGTTCCGGATCCGGCGAAAGGACCCGAGGGCGGCGATTATGGCACGGCGCACGGGATAGGCTGCCGCGGTGCGGCTGATCACCTACCGGTCCGGGCGGGGCGAGCGCGCCGGGGTCCTCTCGGGCGACGTTGTCGTCGATGCCGGCGACGCACTCGGTGACGGCGGCGCGAGCTCGGTCCGCGGCCTGCTCGAGGCCGGCTCGCTCGCTGATCTCGCGGCGGCCGTTCGCGGAGCCGACGGCGTTCCGGCGACCGCCGTCGCGCTGCTGCCGCCGATCCCGGACCCGGAGAAGATCGTCTGCATCGGCCTCAACTACCGCGAGCACGCCGCCGAGGGCCGCCAGGAGCCGCCGCCGGTGCCGACGTTCTTCGCCAAGTTCCGGAACTCGCTCACGGCCGACGGAGCGACGGTGTCGCTCCCGCCGGCGAGCCGCAAGGTCGACTACGAGGCCGAGGTCGCCTTCGTGGTCGGCCGCGCCGCGAAGGACGTCGGAGCGGGCGAGGCGCTCGACCACATCGCCGGCTACACGCTGCTAAACGACCTGTCGGCTCGCGATCTCCAGTTCCAGACGCCGCAGTGGATACCCGGGAAGGTGTTCGACGGCGCCGCCCCGTGCGGCCCGGCGATCGTCACCGCCGACGAGGTCGCGGGCGCGCCGGACGGGATCGGCATCGCCCTCGACCTCAACGGCGAGCGGATGCAGGAGGCGACCACCGCCGATCTGATCTTCCCGATCCCCGAGCTGCTCGCCCACCTCTCGACGCTGATGACCCTGGTTCCCGGCGACATCGTCTCGACCGGGACCCCGGCGGGGGTCGGTGGGGCCCGCGAGCCGCGGGTCTGGTTGCAGCCGGGGGACGAGATCGTCGTCAGCTCGCCGCAGCTCGGCGAGCTCCACACCACGATCGCCTGACTCGGGGGTCCTAGGACCAAGGTCCGATTGCGGCCGGGCCGCGATCGGACGATCCTGCGAGACGAACCTGCAACGAGAGGAACTTCAGATGCGAGCGAGACATACGGCGATCGTTGGCGCCGCTCTCATTACCGTCATCGCTCTGGTGGCGGCGGGATGCGGCAGCAGCGACTCGAGCGACTCGAACACGACCGCGGCGACTTCCACGTCGACCACCTCGACCTCGACCGCCGCCGGCGGCAAGAGCGGGGGCGCGGTCACGATCGACGTCGCCGACAACCCCGACCTCGGCCAGATCCTGACCGACGCCGACGGCAACACCGTCTACCTGTTCGAGAAGGACGAGGACGGCCAGTCCTCGTGCAGCGGCGAGTGCGCCACGGACTGGCCGCCGGTGACGACCTCCGGCGACGTCAAGGCGGGAAGCGGAGCCGACCAGTCGCTGATCGGGACCTTCACGCGCGACGACGGCACCGAGCAGGTGACCTACGACGGCCACCCGCTCTACCTCTACGCGGGCGATACGAAGCCCGGCGACACGAACGGCAACGAGCTCGAGCTGTACGGCGCCGAGTGGTACGCCCTCACCCCCGACGGCAGCAATGCCGAGGGCGCGAGCGACGAGTCGGGCGACGGCTCCAGCGAGGACTCGACCTCGACCGACAGTTCGACGACCGGCGTCTACTGAGCAAGCTCGGCCCGGCGGCGCTCGAGGAAAGAGCGCTGGACCGGGTTCGAGCTGAGCTCGATGGCCCGCTCGTAGGCGGCATCGGCGGCGGTGGCGTCGCCGATCCGCCGGAGCAGGTCGGCGCGGGCGGCGTGCAGGGGCTGGTAGGCGTCGATCCCCGTGATCGCGTCGACGATCGCCAGGCCCGCCTCGGGACCCTCGGCCTCGGCGACGGCGACGGCGCGATTCAGCTCGACGACCGGCGAGGGACTGAACTCGGCGAGCCACAGGTAGAGGCGGGCGATCCGCGCCCAGTCGGTCGCGGCGGCGGAGGCGGCACGGGCATGCTCGGCGGCGATCGCCGCCTGGACGGTGTAGGGCCCGGCGGGGCCGCCCGCCGCGGCGCGCCGGGCGAGGACCAGGCCGCGCTCGATCTGCTCGCGATCCCAGCGAGCCCGGTCCTGATCGGCGAGCAAGACGAGGCCATCGTCACCGACCCGCGCGTCGCGGCGGGCGTCGTTGAGCAGCATCAGCGCCAGCAGCCCGACTACCTCGCTCTCCTCCGGCAGCATCGCGGCCAGCAGGCTCGTCAGCCGGATCGCCTCGCCACTGAGCTCCTCCCGCAGCAGCGCATCGGAGGCGGTCCCGAGGTATCCCTCGTTGTAGATCAGATACAGCGTCGCCGTCACCGACGGCAGTCGCTCGGGCATCTGCTCGCGCCCCGGGACCGCGTAGCGGATCCCCGCGGCGCGGATCTTGCGCTTCGTCCGGACGAGCCGCTGTGCCATCGCGCTCTCGCTCGACAGGAACGCCCGGGCGATCTCGGCGGTGCTGAGCCCGCCCAGGGTCCGGAGGGTCAGCGCCACCCGCGACTCCGGCGCGATCGCCGGATGACAACAGGTGAAGATCAGCCGCAACCGGTCGTCGGGAAAGGCGAGGTCGCCGTCCTCGGACTCCGGCTCGTCGGCCGGCGGCTCGAGCTGCGCCAGTCCCGCGAGGATCCTCCGCTTGTCCTCGAGGTTGCGCTCACGGCGGAACCGGTCGATCGCGCTGTTGCGCGCGACCCGGGTGATCCAGGCGCCCGGGTTGGCCGGCGTCCCGTCCCGGGGCCAGCGCTCGAGCGCGACCGCGAACGCGTCCTGGACCGCGTCCTCGGCGGCGTCGAAGTCCCCGAGGACGCGGATCAGCGTGGCGACCGCCCGCCCCGACTCGCGCCGGAACAGGCGGTCGACCTGGCCGGGGCCCTCGGCTACGACACGGCCCCTTCGCTGGCGTGCTCGCTGGAGCCTCCGACCCGGTCGTAGTCGAGGACCGGCCGGACCTCGACCGACGAGCCCTCCCGTGCCGGGAGCTTGCGGGCCCACTCGAGCGCGGCGTCGAGATCGGCAGCGTCGATCAGGTAGAAGCCGCCGAGTTGCTCCTTCGTCTCGGCGAACGGCCCGTCGACGGTGATCCGCTCCCCGCCGGCGCCGAACCTGACCGTGGTCGCCGTCGAGCTCGGCTGCAGGCCCTCGCCGGCCACGTAAGCGCCTGCGGCGCGGAGCTCGGCGGTGTAGTCGTCCCAGAGCGCCATCCCCGCCCGAGCCTCCTCGGGGGTGATCTCGCCCCAGTCCATCTCCTCGCTGATGATCGCGAGCATGTACTTCATCTCGTCCTCCTCGACTCTCGCAGCGGCGCCCTTCGCGCCGCTTTCAAGGTAACGACGAACGGGAGGCACCGGAATCGACATCGACGCGCGGATCCGCCGGACCGATCCGCTCCTGGGTCGCGAACGCATTGATGAGCACGTACGGAGCCCACCAGAGGATGAAGAAGTAGAACCAATGCGTCGAGCCGACCTGGGTCGCGATCAGGACCGCAGCGCCGAGCGCGGCGACCTGCGGCGCCGTCCGCCGCCAGGGCAGGAAGAACAGGGCGGTGCCGAGCAGCACCGGGAACACCCGGGCGACGTCCTGCAGCCAACCGAGCGACGGCTCGAGCCCCCAGACGCTGAACGGCGACCCGCGCGACGCCTGGTAGCCGAACGTCCGGTCGTAGAACTCGCGGAAGCCGCCGTCGGGCAGGAGCGGCAGCAGGACCACCGCCCAGACGGCGGCGAAGACGACCCCGAACAGGATCGTCGAGCGGATCCGCCGCTCGCCGGGGCCCGCCGCGAACATCGGGGCCAGCGCGAGTGGCCCGAATTTCGTCGCGGCGGCGAGCGCGATCGCGAGCCCGCGTCCGACCGGCGACGCGAACGCGATCAGCGCGGCGACGAGAAGCGCGGCGACGAGGGCGTCGTTGCCACCGTTGGCGTCGAGGGCATAGAGGGTGTAGGGGTAGGCGAGCCAGGCGAAGGCGAGGGCGATGCCGAGATCGCGCCCCTCTCGGCCGTCGCGCAGGTGCCGGCCGGCGAGGAAGAGCAGGCCGACGACCGCGAGGTCGAAGACGATCGCCGCGAGATGGGCGGCGGGCAGCTCCTCGAGGCCGCCGCCCCACGGGAACAGCTGCTCGAACGGGACATACGACAGGTAGCTGAGCGGCCCGTAGGAGTCGCCGCGGTCGATCAACGCGGTGAACTGCCCGTCGTAGACGCCGTGGCCGCCGGCGATCCGGTCGGCGCCGACGACGTTCGCGAAGCCGATGTCGATGACCTGCGAGTCGACGACGTTGAGGACGATCCGGAAGACCAGCAGACCGGCGGCGGCGGCCACGAGCCAGCGGACCGGGACCCGGGGGATCAGTGGGCCCGGCCGCGTCCGCGGCCTGAGCCCGGCGATCAGCATCCGCGCGAACAGGTACGCGAGGACCGGGTAGACGAGCGGCACCGACCAGACGATCTCGCCCTTGTTGAAGAAGAACTGGGAGACCGAGAACGACAGGAGCACCAACAGGTCGAGGTGAAGCAGGCGGAACGGGCGGCGCGGGTCGAAGAACGGGAGGACGAAGAGGAGGCAGAGCGGGATCCAGATCCAGGCCTCGCTGACGTTGCCGGCGACCGCGTCCTCGTAGCCACGGGCCAGCTTCACCTCGACCTGCTGGTTGCGCCACGCCTCGATCACCGTCCCGGTCCGGTCGTCGATCACGACCTGCGCCACGTCGGTACCGCCCTCGTAGTAGTCGATCTGCCAGCGCTCGCCGCCCCGGGTCGACGCCCGGGGGCGCATCTCCGGGCTCTCGGCACGCTCGTCGCGCACGGTCGCTGTGCCGTC
>DATAFA010000109.1:0-17364 GCA_036257785.1 Solirubrobacterales bacterium
CTCCCCGGTCGGCGAAATCGGCGATCGGGAAGACCGCGGTGGCGATGCCGGCGTCGGCGGCGCGGCGCAGCGCCCGGCAATCCGGCTTGTCGGAGGCGACGCCGACGACCTCGACCTTGCCCCGGCCGTGCAGCCGGTCGAGGATCGCCTGCAGGT
This sequence comes from Solirubrobacterales bacterium, assembly GCA_036257785.1. Taxonomy (GTDB): domain Bacteria; phylum Actinomycetota; class Thermoleophilia; order Solirubrobacterales; family 70-9; genus RHKX01. The sequence continues at coordinate 157 of DATAFA010000109.1, forward strand.
TCGTGCCGCTGCCGGAAGCGATGACCGCGATCCGCAGCGGCGCCCGCCGCCCCTCCCCGGACTCGCCTCCGCCCAAGTCAGGCGGAGCCCGCGGGGACGGTCGTCAACTGCTCGAGCGCGAACTTGCCGTTCGCGTTCTCGCCGAGCGGGTAGCGACCCGTGAAGCAGGCGTCGCAATGGTCCTCGGCCGGGGTCCCGATCGCCTCGTAGACGCCGTCGAGCGACAGGTAGGCGAGCGAGTCGGCGCCGAGGTGCTCGGCGATCTCGTCGACGGTCCGCTCGTGCGCGACCATCTCCTCGCGGCTCGACATGTCGACGCCGTAGTGACAGGGGAAGCGGATCGGCGGCGCCGAGATCCGCAGGTGGACCTCGAGCGCCCCGGCGTCGCGGAGCATCCCGACGATCTGCCGGGTTGTGTTGCCGCGGACGATCGAGTCGTCGACGACCACGATCCGCTGACCGGCGACGATCTCCGGAAGCGGGTTGAACTTCATCCGCAGCCCGTGCTTGCGGAGTTCCTGGCCGGGCTGGATGAACGTCCGCGCGACGTAGCGGTTCTTGATCAGCCCGTCGTCCTTCGGCAGCCCCGACGCCCGCGAGAATCCGGCGGCGGCCGGGTTCCCGGAGTCGGGGACGGAGATGACGAGGTCGGCATCGACCGGCGCCTCGCGCCAGAGGATCTCGCCCATCTTGCCGCGGACCTGCTGGAGGACGCGACCCTCGAGGCGGGTGTCGGGCCGGGAGAAGTAGATGTGCTCGAAGACGCAGAACGACTTCTTCTTCGGCTTGACGGCCTGGCGGACCTCGAGGCCGCGCTCGCTCAGCGAGACCATCTCGCCGGGGTTGACCTCGCGGAGCATCTCGGCGCCGACGATGTCGAACGCGCAGCTCTCGGAGGCGACGAGGAAGTCGGAGCCGAGCCGGCCGAGGGCGAGCGGGCGGACGCCGCTCGGGTCGCGGAACGCGCAAATCCCGCTCTTCGTCATCACGACCGTCGAGTAGGCGCCCTCGAGCCGCGGCATCGTCTCGACGACGGCGTCCTCGATCCGCCTCTCGGTCGAGGAGGAGAGCAGGGCGGCGATGATCTCCGAATCCGACGTGCCGCGGAACGAGATCCCGCGGTCACGGAGCTCGGCGAACAGCTCGACGGCGTTGGTGAGGTTGCCGTTGTGGGCGAGGGCGACCTCGCGGCCGTCGTCGCGCCAGACCGGCTGGGTGTTCTCCCAGGCGCCGCCCCCGGTCGTCGAGTAGCGGACGTGGCCGATCGCCATCGTGCCGGCGAGACCCTGGAGCTTCTCCTCGTCGAAGACCTGCGAGACGAGCCCGAGGTCGCGCAGGGTCATGATCATCCCGCCCTCGCAGGTGGCGATGCCCGCCGACTCCTGGCCGCGGTGCTGGAGCGCGTAGAGGCCGAAGTAGGTCAGCCGCGCGACGTCGTGTCCAGGCGCGCAGACGCCGAAGACGCCGCACTCATCGCGCGGGCCGTCGCGGTCATCACAGAGCCGCTCGCTCAAGGTGAGGCCTTCCGGGGATCGCCGGTTGATCGAACAGGCGGACCGCGGGCACGGCCGCCACCGGGAACGGTAGCAACGCGACCGGCCCGCCCTCGAAACGCCGGCCCGCGCTCCCGGTTTGCGCCGACACCGAGGGAGTACTCCGATATCGAGAGGCTCCGCCGGTCTCGGCGCGGCGGGATGGGCCTACCCGCAGCGGCCCTGGGTTCGGCCGACGACGGTCAGCTTGGCGCTGGCGCCGTCGAAGGAGGCGTCGAGGACCCGCTCGCCGGCCCGGTACCGCCAGTGCGAGGCGGGCAGGCGACGGCCGTCGAGCAGGACCCGGCAGGGCCGCAGCCGTTGCTTCAGCGTCCCGAGCGAGGCCTGGAGGTCGTAGGAGCGGCCGCGGTTGCCGCGGATCCGCAGCGTCCAGCGGCCGCGGCGCTCGATCGAGACGATCCGGCCGTCGTCGTAGAAGCGCGACGTGCTGCGCCCGCGCGGGAAGGCGAGCAGCCGGAGCTGCCCGGCCCGGTCGCGGAGCCGGACGAGGCCGTTGCCACCGCCGTAGGCGGCGAGCGTGTCGACGTCGGGCGGGAGCAGCGGCAACACCGCGCCGGCGCGGACGATCAGCGGCAGCTCGTCGAGCGGCGCCCGGATCGTCGTCTCCCGGCGCCCGCCCGCGGTCCGCGCCCCGCTCAGCACCAGCCCGCCCGTGGCCTCGCGGTAGCTCGCCGAGCGCCAGAGGTCGATCCACCGGCCGCGCGGCAGATAGAGGCGCCGCTGGCGTGCTCCCGGCTCGACGACCGGGGCCGCGAGCAGGTCGGGCCCGAACAGGAACTCGTCGTCCTGACGGGTGGCGCGGCGGTCGCCGGGATAGACGAGGGCGAGATGGCGCATGATCGGCAGCCCGCTGCGCCGGTAGGTGGCTTCGGCGGCGGCGATGTAGGGGTAGAGGCTCGTGCGCAGCTTGGCGTAGCGGCGCCAGTTGTCGATCTGCTCGGCGTCCCAGACCTGCGGGCGGTCCTTGGCGGGCAGCGCGATTCCGTTCGCCTGGGTCCGCATCACCCCCGAGACCGCACCGAACTGAACCCAGCGCTGGAGCAGCTCCGGGGTGAGCCGGTTGGCGCCGATCGCGAAGAAGCCGCCGATGTCCGAACCCCAGGTGCTGATCCCCGACAGCCCCATGCTCAACCCGTTCGTCAGCGCCGAGGCGAGCCCGTCGAAGCCCCAGCCGACGGTCGGGTCGCCGCCCCAGACGATCGGCGCGCATGGCGCCACGCCGGTGTAGCCGGAGCGGATGAAGCGGCCGAGCGGCCGACCGGCGCTCCGCGCGAAGTCCTGGGCGGCGCAGTGGTACTGGACGGGGTAGAGGTTGTGCATCTCGGTCCCGTCCATCCCGTTCGCGGAGCGCGAGTCGAGCGGCGTGTACTCGCCGAAGTCCTCCATCCAGCCGTCGTAGCCGTCGGCGACCGCCTCGGCGAGCAGCTCACCGAACATCCCCCGGCCGGCGGCGCTCGAGAAGTCGAACTGCGAGACCAGGAACTGGCTGTCGGTGCTGTAGTGGTAGACGTAGGGCTCCCCCGCCTCCGTCGCGGTCAGGGCGCCACGCTCGACCGCTTCGTCGTATGCCCCCGTGTAGTCGGTGCAGATCATCGGGTTGAAGTAGGTGGTCGTAGCAAGCCCGCGCGAGTGGAACCAGGCGGTCCGCGCCCGCTGCTCGGCGCGGCGGCCGACGTGATCGCCACAGGGCAGGTAGTGCGTGTAGGTCTGACCGACCGAGACCGGGGCATCGGCGCTCTGCAGCGCCTCGACCTGGGACCGCTCGTCCCCGGAGGGCTGAAACCAGGGGCCGAAGTACCACGGCGCGGCGGCGCGCGGCTGGCGGCCGGTGGCGGCCGTGAACCGGCGCAGGGCGTCGGCCGGGTCGGGGCCGGCGAAGATCCGCAGCGACAGCTCCCCGGGAGGTGGCGCCCCCGCCCCCTGTGGCTGGTCGGGCGGCGCGCTCGTCACCTCGACGCTCCAGGCGTCGCCGCCGTCGCCGAGCCGGTAGTAGCTCGGCTCGGTGTTGTCGACGAGGACTCCGTAGCCGGCGGTCGAGAGGAGCCACGGGACCGGGAAGTAGGTCGCGTCGTCGCGCTGCTGGAAGCCCCACGGCGGCACGAAGACGCTGATCAGCGGCCGCTCGGATTCCGGGTAGGCACCCTCGCCGACGTAGCTCTCGACGACGTTGCCCCGTTGATCGACGGCGTTCGAACGCTCGCCGAAGCCGAGGTAGCGCTCGGCCGGGCGGGCGTCGAAGCCGATCCCGAGGGCAGTGACACCGGTGGCCGCAGTGGACGGTCCGCTCAGCGAGGCCCGCAGCCGGATCACGCCCGGGCGCTGCGGCGTCAGGACGACCTCGATCCGGCGTCCGAGCGGGTCGTTGGTCGCCAGCGTTGCGGCAATGCCGGTGCCAAGGCGGCGCGCGCCGATGATCCGGGTCGCATGTCGCCAGACGGAGCCGTCCCGGAACCCGAGGGTCCCCGCGGGACCGGCTCCCCGGCCGGTGTCCTCGGTGAGGACCCGGTGCCCGCGGCGGTCCTCGAACGAGAGCCGCCAGCGGCCGGAGCCGGTGTCGGCCTGAAGCGGGCCCGACGAGACCGTGGCGGCCGCCGCGCCCGGCGGGTCGGTCGCGGCCCCGAGCGCGGCGACGATCAGGACCGTGAGGGCGGCGAGAAGGAGGTTGCGGGTCTTCGAGGCGATGGCAAGCGCTGTGACGCTCACGCGGGCGCCGCCTCCATGAGCTGCCCGAGCGAGCTCCAGGCGGCGGCTGCATCGGCGACGGGCACGTCGACGCTGAGTGGGCCGGCGCCGATCCGGATGTCCTGCCCGGCGGCGATGCCGATCAGGGTCGCGGTGCCGGCCTCGACGAGACGCTCGACGGCGCTGACCTCGCCGGCGAGGACGAACCCGCCGGGTCCCTCCCCGAACAGCCATGCCTCGGGATCGGTCGCGTCGAGCAGCGGCCCGAGATCGACCTGCAGGCCGACCCCGCCTTCGATCGCGGATTCGGCCAGTGCGCAGGCGAGACCGCCGTCGCTGACGTCGTGGGCGGTGTGGAGCAGCCCGGCGCGGACCGCCTCGCGGACCGCGGCGATCGCGGCCTTGACCGCTCCGATCTCGAACGCCCCGATGCCGGGCGCGAGCTCGGCTCGCAGCTTCGCGAGCTGCGAGCCGGCCAGCGCCGGCGCGAACGGTCCCGCGAAGGCGATCGAGTCGCCCTCCCGGAGCGCCGCCGTCGGCAGCCCCTCGAGGGAGGGGATCTCGCCGACCATGCCGACGACCGGGGTCGGGTAGATCGGCCCCCGTTCGGTCTCGTTGTAGAGCGAGACGTTGCCGCCGACGACCGGCACGCCGAGCTCCTCGCAGGCGTCGGCGAGGCCCCTGGTCGAGCGATCGAGCTGCCAGGCGACCGCCGGCTTCTCCGGGTTGCCGAAGTTGAGGCAGTTGGTGAGGCCGAGCGGCTCGGCGCCGGAGCAGGCGAGGTTCTGGGCGCACTCGAGGACGGCTTCGACGGTGCCGGCATAGGGATCGCAGCCGACCCGGCGACCGCTGCCGTCGATCGAGACGGCGATCGCGGTCCCGGCTTCGGGGATCTGCAGGACGGCGGCGTCGGCCTGCTCGGGCCGCCGCACGGTCCGTGACTGGACGATCGAGTCGTACTGCTCGAAGGCCCAGCGCTTCGAGGCGATCGTCGGCGTGGCGAGCAGCGACAACAGGGTGTCGGAGGGCTCGGAATCGACGAGCTGGGGGTCGCCGTTGCCGTAGATCCAGCCGTCCGGCTCGCCGGGCTCGAGGTCGTAGAGCGGGCAGTCGTCGACGAGCAGGGTCACCGGCATGTCGCCGACGACGACATCGCCGTCGAGGATCCGTATCCGGTCACCGCCGGTCACCTCGCCGATCGCGGTGCCGCCGGTCTCCCACTTGCGGCAGATCGCCAGCACCTCGTCGACCTTGCCGGGCTCGACGACGGCCAGCATTCGCTCCTGCGACTCCGAGACCATCACCTCGAACGGCTCGAGGTCGGGGTTGCGGAGCGGCACCCGGGCGACGTCGATGTCGATCCCGACGCCGCCGGCCGACGCCATCTCGCCGGCCGAGGAGGTCAGGCCCGCGGCGCCGAGGTCCTGGAGCGAGACGAGCAGGTCGGCGGCGAGAAGCTCCAGGCAGCACTCCATGACCTTCTTCTCCTCGAAGGGGTCGCCGATCTGGACCGTCGGGCGCTTGTCGTCCCCCTCTTCGAGCTCGGCGGAGGCGAGCACCGAGGCGCCGCCGATCCCGTCACGGCCGGTCGTCGCGCCCATCAGGACGATCACGTTGCCGACTCCCGCCGCGGCCGCGCGGACCATCCGGTCGGTGCGGGCGAGGCCGACGCACATCGCGTTGACGAGGCAGTTCTGCTCGTAGGGAGCCTCGAAGTGGACCTCGCCGCCGACGGTCGGAACGCCGATCGAGTTGCCGTAGTGGCCGATCCCGGCGACCACGTGGTCGAACAGGTAGCGCGACCGGGGCGAGTCGAGCTCGCCGAAGCGCAGCGAGTCGAGCACCGCGATCGGCCGCGCGCCGTGGGCGAAGATGTCGCGCATGATCCCGCCGACACCGGTGGCGGCCCCCTGGAACGGCTCGACGGCGCTCGGATGGTTGTGGGACTCGACCTTGAAGGCGACCGACCAGCCGCCGCCGACATCGACGGCGCCGGCATTCTCGCCCGGGCCCATCACCACCCGCGGTCCCTCGGTCGGCAGGCGGCGCAAGAGCTTCCGGGAGTGCTTGTAGGCGCAGTGCTCGGACCAGAGCAGCGAGAACATCGCCAGCTCGACGTCGTTGGGCTCGCGATCGAGCCCGGCGCAGATCAGCTCGTATTCGCGATCGGTCAGCCCGAGGTCGCGGTGCTTGGCGGTGGCGGCGTCCATCCCCGGCCATTCAACTAGCTGCGGGTGACGGGCGTCAGGAGGCGGCGAGGGCGATCGTCAGGCGTTGAACGATCGCCGCCGCGGCGTTCGAGCCGGAAGCGACGGCGTTGGCGACCGACGGCATCCGTCCGTTCAGGTCGCCGGCCGCGTAGAGGCCGGGCACGCTCGTCGCGCCCAGCCCGTCGACGACGACCGCATCCGCCGCGAGCGGCGTGGCCTCGGCGAGCTCGGCGCCCAATCGGGCTGCCAGCTCGGAGCGCTGATGCATAGTGACCGGAACGAGCAGTCCGTCGCAGCGCCGCGCCGATCCGTCCTCGAAGCGGACCGCGGCAAGCTCCTCACCCTCGCCCGACAGCTCGAGGACCCGACGATCATCGACAGCCACCCCGGCCGCGCCGAGCTCCGCGGTCGGCGCGGGACCGCCGTTGGTGTAGAGCGTCACGTCGTCGCTCCAGCTCCGCAGCAGCAGCGCCCGATGCTCGCCGGACTCGCCGCTGTCGAGAACCCCCAGCGCACCGTCGCGCACCTCCCAGCCGTGACAGAAGGGACAGTGGAAGACGGACCGTCCCCAGCGCTCGGCGACGCCGGGAAGGCTGGGTCTCCGGTAATCCATTCCGGTCGCCAGCAGGACACATCGCGCATTGACGAGCTCACCTTCGGCGGTCGTCAGCTCGAAGCCGTCGCCGGTGTCCCTGCCGTCGACGATCGAACCGGCCCGAAAGCTGACCACCGGGTATTTCTCGAGTCCGGCCCGCGAGCGCTCGTAGAAGTCGGAGGGAGCCTCGCCGTCGGCGCCGAGGAAGCCGCCGATCCCCTCGGCGGGCAGGTTGCTCTGCTCGCCGCTGTCGACGAGCAGGGTCCGGCGCCGAGCCCGGCCGAGCACGAGCGCCGCGCTCAGTCCCGCCGCCCCGGCCCCGATGACGATGCAGTCCCAGCCCTCGCTCATCGGCTCAGCGGACGGCGCTGGGGGCGCCGCTGCGGTAGCCGAGCTCGTCGAGCATCTTGCCTGCGACCTCCTCGAAGGCTTCGAGCTGCTCGGGCTCGAGGCGCTCCCGCCAGCTCCCGACCGGCGCCAGCTCGGCCTCGATCCGGCTCCGTTCCGGCGGATCGACCATCGCGGCCTCGAAGGGCAGCTCGATGAACTCGCAGACCCGGCGCAACGTCGCCTCCGGCTCGGCGATCAGATCCTCGAAGCGGACCTCGAGGAGGTGATTCATCAGGTGGGCCTGGACCCGGACCGAGCGGACCTTCTTGTTCCAGCGCTGGCCGGTGGCGATCGCGGCGCCGGTGTTGATCGCCGCGGACCGGGCGGCGAGGGTGTCGCGCCCGTCGCGGACGACGTGGATGAACCGCGCCTCGCTGAGCGCCCGCTGGATCCGCCGCATCCGCTTCAGGTAGGAGGGGGTGTCGTCGCCCCAGCGGACCTTGCCGGCGTTCTCGGCCGCGGCCTCGTAGAAGCACCGCAGGACCGCCGCCGCCTTGAGGTCGTCGAGGGCACCGAGGCGACGACGCATCTCGTCCTCGCTGAGCCCCTGGGCCTCGAGCGGCCCGGCGGCCGCCATCACCTTGAGCACCCGCTCGACCGTCATCGGCTCGGAGCGGATCATCTCCGCGAGCCGCGGGACGAAGCCGGTCTCGTGCAGCATCCGCAGCTCCGAGTGAGCGCCGAGCATCGCGCCGAGCAGGTCGGTCCCGGAGCGGGCGGCGCCGAGCAGGAACGGCGCCGGCGTCCGCGGCTCGGCGGGATCGCGGACGCCGGTGGCCTGCTTGGCCATCGCGACCGCGCGCCGGACCGGGCGCGGCAGCCGCGGTCCGCGTCGCGGCCGGTGGACCTCGCCGGCGCCGTTCGGCCGATCGATCTCGTAGCCGAGCTCGGCGAGCAGCTCACCGGCCAGCGCCTCGTAGGCGGCGCGGTCCTGCGGGCTCATCCGCTGCTTCCAGGTTCCGATCATCGCCGGGTTCGGGGGCTCGAACGTCTTCGCGTGGCTGAGCAGGCGCTTCTCGGCCGACTGCGCCTCGCCGTGGGCGCGCGGCAATGCCCGCGCCTTCTCCTGCAGCCGCTGCTCGGCGGTCTCGTGGTAGCCGAGCATCCGCTCGTCGAAGGGCAGGTCGATGAACTCGCAGATCCGTCGCAGCTCGCGCTCGGTGTGGAGGATGAGGTCCTCGAACTTGACCTCCATGTAGAAGCCGAGGTACGGGGCCTGCGAGCGGCCGCGGGTGACCCGGCTGCGCCACTTCTCGGCCGCCGCCTCGATCGACTGCGGGCCCCAGGTCTGCTTCAGCACCGACAGCGCGACGTCGCGACCGTCACGGATCAGATGGATGAAGCGGGCCTCGGGCAGGTAGACCTGGATCTCCCGCATCGACTTGACGTAGCCCGGGGTCTTGTCCCCCCAGCGGGCGCCGGGCTTGCCCTGCTTGACGGCGTAGAGGTCGAAGAACGCGCGGACGGCGTCGGGCCCGTCGAGCGGTTCGATCGCGCTCCAGCGCTCGGCCAGCTCCTCCGGCTCGATCGTGAAATCGCCCCAGCGGCGATGCGAGGTCAGCAGCTCGATCATCTGCTCGCGGGTGGCGCCGTGCTTCTCGCGGGCGGAGATCAGCTCGGGAATGAAGTGGGTCTCCGACGGGATCGCGATCTCGGGGTGGGCGTCGAGCATCAGCCGCAGCAGCGTCGTCCCCGAGCGGGTCGCGCCGACCACGAAGGGCGCGGCCGGAGGACCGGAGGCGCCGCGGCGGATCGCGGACCGGCGACTGCGCCAGCCGGCGACCGAGCGGACGAGCTCGCGCCGGGCCTTCACGACTCCAGCCCCGCGAACAGCTCGGCGTAGCCGTCGACAGTGTGCTCCCAGGCGTACTCGTCGCGGCTCGAGCGGGCACCCTGGGCGAGCAGCCTGCGAAAGCCGGGATCGGCGAGGCGCTCGATCGCCGCGGTCAGCCCGGCGACGTCGGGCTTCATCGACGGGATCCCCGACGGGGCGGTGTCGTCGGGGTGATCGGGGACGAGGAGGCCGTTGGCACCGTCGCTGACGACTTCGTTCATCGGCGGGCTGTCGTTGGTGATCTGCGGCATCCCGAACGCGATCGCCTCGTAGAGGAACAGGCCGAGGCCCTCCCAGCGGCTCGGGCCGAGGCAGACGTCGCAGGAGGCGAACAGCTGCAGGTGCTCGTCGGTCGGCATGTCGTCGATAACCAACTCGATCCGCGAATCGGCGGCGGCCGCCTTCTCGAGGTAGTTCATGCGGCGCTCGAGCTGCGCCTTGAAGATCAGCCGCAGGTTGTCGCCCCTGGCGTTCGTGAACGCCTCGATGACCTCCTTGTGGGGCTTGCGCGGACCGAGCAGCGCGCCCGGGAAGTAATAGACGACCGTCCCATCGCCTCCGCTCCGCGTCCGCGGGTGAGGCGGGGCCCCCTGTGCGATTCGCGCGGCGTCGAGCAGCTCCGGATGCAGGCCCCACTGGACGTACGGGCTCTCGATCCCGAGCTCGGCGTAGCGAGCCTGCTCACAGCGGGTCAGCGAGTAGAGGACGTCGTAGGCGCCCCTGGCGGGCTCGGCGTCGTCGGCGCCGAACATCTCCCAGACGAACCGGCCGACCGTCTTCACTCCCGACGCGCGGATCCGCGCGATCTCCTCGTGCTGATAGCAGTTGTCCCAGTGGACGGCCTCGATCTCGTTGGCGGCGATCCAGCGCTCGTACTCGTCGAACGGGACCTCCCAGTCGGAGGCCTCGGTGACTCCGGGCTGGTCCCAGGGGCCGGTCCGGTCGACGTGAGCGGCCATCGGTCCCTTGTCGCGGGTCGGGCGGGCGAGGATGAACGTCTGGTGGCCGCGGGCGTCGAGCGCGTCGCGGATGTAGCGCGAGACGAACGCCTGCCCGCGGTTGAACCACTTCGTGACGATGCCGATCCTCACGAGGGCACCTCGTATCCGAGCTCGCGGAGGAGATCGCCGGCGACGGCGTCGTAGGCGGCGCGGTCCGCGGCGCTCATCTCGCGCCGCCACTTGTCGAGCTTCGCCGGGTCCGGCGGCTTCGTCGTCGGCGCGTGGTTCTCGATCCGGTAGCCGGCCTGCTGTTCGGCGTGCGAACCCTCGGCGCGCAGCGTCCCGGCCATCTCCGCGAGCCGCTCGGCGGCGTGCTCGTGGTAGCCGAGGACGGCGTCGTCCCAGGGCAGGTCGATGAACTCGCAGATCCGGCGCAGGGTCATCTCCGGGTCGCGGACGAGGTCCTCGTAGCGGGCCTCGACGTAGCGGGCGCCCTTCAACGAGGCCGCCTGCTCGCGGGACTTACCGATCCGCTTGACCCAGCGGGCCGCCTGCTCGGCCGCCGCCGGCTGATCGTTGAGGGCGCGCGCGGACTGCGAGAGGGCGACGTCGCGGCCGTCGCGGATCAGGTGGACGAACCGCGACTCGGGCAGGGTCCGCCCGATCCGCTGTACGGCGAGCATGTAGGCGGGTGTCTTGTCGCCCCAGCGCGGCTTGCCCTGCTTGTCGGCGTAGGCGGCGAAGAACGCGCGAACCGCGCCGGCTCCGTCTCCGGACTCGACGCCGGCGAGGCGCTCGCGCATCTCCTCCTCGCCGATGCCGAAGTCGCCCCAGGTCCGGTTCGAGGTGATCGCCTCGAGCATCCCCTCGGTGCCCCGCTCGGCCCGGGCCGCCTTGATCAGGTCGGGGAGGAAGTGGGTCTCCGGCGGGATCGTCAGCAGCGGGTGGGCGTCGAGCATCATCCGCAGCAGCGTCGTCCCCGATCGGGTCAGCCCGACCACGAACGGGGCCGGCGGTCGCGCCTCGTCGAGCGCATCGCCGTCGCGGCGGATCCGGCTGAGCGGGGAGGGCGTCACTGCGCAGCCGCCCCGGGCTCGGCGGGCGCCGGCGGCCCGGCGCTCGACGCGTCGCTGACGACCTCGTAGCCGAGCTCTCGTAGCAGCGGCGCGGCGACGCCTTCGAACGCCGCGATGTCGGCGGGCGCCATGTCCTGCTTCCAGCGAGCGAGGCGGCTCGGGTCCGGCGGCTTCGAGGTCAGCAGGTGCGCCTCTTTGCGGTGGTCGGCGGGTCGCAGCGGCCTGCCTGCGGCGCCCGGCAGGTCGCGGTGCATCTCGGCGAGACGCTCCTCGGCGCGTTCGTAGTACCGGAGCATGGAGTCGTCCCACGGGAGCTCGAGGAACTCGGCGATCCGCCGCAGCTCGGGCTCGGTGTCGCGGACGAGCGCCTCGTACTGGACCTCGATGTACTCGAGGTCGGCGCCGTCGGCCCGCGCGCCCTCGATCTTCCGCACCCATCGCTCGGCGACGACGCCGGTCGGCGGCGGGTCCTTGAGAATCCGCTTGAAGCGCGACAGCGCGGCGTCGCGGCCGTCGCGGATCATGTGGATGAACCTGGCCTCCGGGATCCAGCGGTCGATCTGCTTCATCCGCTTCACGTAGTTCGGGGTCTTGTCGCCCCAGCGCGGCTTGCCCTGGCCCTCCGCGTAGAGCTCGAAGAACGCGCGGATGGTGGTCTCCGGGTCGATCCGGTCGAGCGCGCAATAGCGCTCGAGCAGCTCGGCGGAATCGAGGTCGAAGTCGCCCCACTGACGGTGGCCGGTGACGATCGCGTGGGCCTCCTCGCAGGTGACGCCGCGCTTGCGTGTCGCCTTGATCAGGGCCGGCACGAAGTGGGTCTCAGGTGGGATCGCCATGTCGGGGTGGGCGTCGAGCATCAGTCGCAGCAGCGTCGTCCCCGAGCGGGTGACACCGACGATGAACGGGACCGGTGGTCCGGCCGGACGGTTGCGGCGCAGCGGCAGCCTCATTCGACCCCCTCCCCGGCGATCGCGCGGTCGCCGCTCAGCTCGTAGCCGAGCTCGGCGAGGAGCTGCCCGGCGACCCCCTCGAACTCGGTGAGCTCGGCCGGCGTCATCTCCGAGCGCCAGCGCCCGCAGCGGTTCGTCGTCGGTGGCTCGGTCGTCAGGGCGTGGGCGGCGAGGCGGTTGTTCGCGGTCCGGACGATGCCGTTGTCGGCGTTGTCGAGGTCGCGGTTCATCTCCGCGAGGCGCTGCTCGGCGCGGCGGTGGTAGTCGAGCATCTCCGGATCGAACTCGAGCTCGACGAACTCGCAGATCCGCCGCAGGGTCCCTTCGGTGTCGGAGACGAGGTCCTCGTAACGAATCTCCAGGTAGACGCCCGACTTGATCTCGTCGGCGCCCTCGCGGGCGGCGACGATGCGGCGCTGCCAGCGCTCCGCCATCGCGGCCATCGACGTGTCCTCGCCGCCGATCACGCGCTCGCGCTGGGAGAGCGCGACGTCGCGGCCGTCGCGGATCAGATGGATGAAGCGGGCCTCGGGGAGGGCGCGCGCGATCCGCGGCATCGCCCGCATGTAGCGCGGCGTTTTGTCCCCCCAGCGCGGCTTTCCCTGCTGCTCGGCGTAGAGCTCGTAGAAGCAGCGGATCGCGCCGCTCGCCGTCAACGGCCGGACCTGCTTGGCGCGGGCGCGGAACTTCGCCTCGTCGAGGCCGAAGTCCCCCCAGCGCGGGTGCTTGGTGATCGAGCGGATCAGGCGCCGGCGGGTGTTCTCGTGGTTGGCGCGACGGATCACCTCGGGGATGAAATGGGTCTCCGGTGGGATCGTCAGCTGCGGGTGGGCGTCGAGCATCATCCGCAGCAGCGTCGTTCCGGAGCGGTTGACGCCGACGACGAACGGCGCCGGCTGCCGCTTCGGCTCACGGATCCGGCGACGGAGCCGGGACGCCATGAACACGGGGTGACGCCAGCTTGCCTGTCCCCGGGCGATCAACGGTCCTCGCCACCGCGTGGCTCGGTGCCCGGGCCGTCGCCGACCTGGTAGCCGAGCTCGACCAGCAGGGGGCCGGCGATCGACTCGAACTGCGCGCGGTCGGAGCGGTCCATGCTCTCGCGCCAGCGGCTGGCGCGCCGCGGGTCCGGCTCCTCGGTCGTCCGTGCGTGCGTCGCCATTCGCCGCTCGACGCTCAGCGTGGTCCGCTTGCCGTCGTCGGGCAGCTCGCGCTTCATCTCCTCGAGCCGGTCGGCGGAGCGCTCGTGGTAGTCGAGGAGAGCGTCGTCCCAGGGGAGCTCGAAGAGCTCGCAGACCCGCTCGAGGGTCGGGCGGGTGTCGAGGATCAGGTTCTCGTAGCGGATCTCCTCGTAGTGGGCGAGGTGCCGTGCCTGCTCGCGGGCGCGGCTGATCCGCCGCACCCAGCGCTCGGCGATCCGGTCGATCGGATGCTCCTTGACGGCCCGGTCGCGGATCGAGAGGGCGACGTCGCGACCGTCGCGGATGACGTGGACGAAGCGCGCCTCCGGCAGCGCCCGCTCGATCTTCCGCATGCTCTTGACGTAGATCGGGGTCTTCTCACCCCAGCGGGGCTTGCCGGCCCGCTCGGCATAGGCCGAGTAGAAGGCGCGCAGGGCATCGCCCGCGTTGAGCGGCTCGATCGCGCGGAACCGTTCGAGCAGCTCATCCTCGTCGAGGCCGAAGTCGCCCCACTCACGCTGGCCGGTGATCGTCGCGAGCAGCGTCTCGGGGGCCGGGTCCTTCGACTCGGCGGCCGCGATCAGCTCCGGGACGAAGTGGGTCTCCGGCGGGATCGTCAGCTCCGGGTGAGCATCGAGCATCATCCGCAGCAATGTCGTGCCGGAGCGGTTGACCCCGACGACGAACGGCGCCGGGGTGCGCTCGGCACCCCGCGCGGAGGCGCGGCGGCTCCTGGACTGACGCCAGGCTTTCTGTGGGCTCGGAAGTGCCATTGGCAGAAGATCGCTTGCCCTCGGGAGTCCTCCGCTGGGCCGGGGGCGCGGGCCGGGATACGGACGCCTACGGGCTCCCGGGCGAGGCCGGATTCTAGGCCCCTGCCCCGAACCCCGCAATCCGGGCCGCTAACGGTCGAGCAGCTCGCCGAGTCCCGCGACCGTCCGCTCCCAGCGGTGGTCCGCCCGGGAGGCGACGGCGCCGTCCCGCAGGCGCCCGAGCACGGCCGGCTCGGCGATCTGCTCGATCGCCGCCGTCATCGCGGCGATGTCGGGCCGTTTCGCCGCGATCCCCGAGCGCGCCGTCCCATCGGGAAGCGACGGCACGAGGATGCCGTTGGCGTCGTCGACCACGACCTCGTTCATCGGTGGGTCGTCGTTGGCGATCGTCGGCATCCCGAATGCAACCGCCTCGTACAGGGGGAGGCCGAGCCCCTCCCACCGCGAGGGCGAGATCGAGACGTCGTTGGCGGCGACGGCGGCGAGGTGCTCGTACCAGGGCTCGTCGGCGAGCCGCAGCTCGATCCGCTCGTCGGCCTCGATCAGCGGCAGGATCACATCGAGGCGGGACCGCTCGACCTGGGCCTTGACGAGCAGCCGCAGGTTCTCCCCGCGGGCGTTCGCGAAGGCCTCGATGACCGGCTCGGCCGGCTTGCGGTGGCCGAGGAAGCCGCCGGGGAAGACGAACCGGACGAGGCCGTCGTCGCTGCGGCGGACCGGCACCTCGAGCAGCTCCGGGTGGATCCCCCAGGGAACCCGCGGCGTCTCGAGGCCCCAGCCCGCGTAGCGATCCTGCTCGCAGCGGGTGACCGAGTAGACGACGTCGTAGGCCTCCAGCGCCGGCGCCACGTGCTCGCCGGTGAAGTGCTCCCAGACGAACCGGCCGACGACCCGCACGCCCCGCGACCGCAGCCGGGACAGCTCGTCGAACTGGTAGTTCTGGTCGCAGAGGATCACGTCGATGGAGTTCGCCTCGACCCATGCCTCGTACTCGTCCGCCGGCGTCTCGAAGCTCGACGCGGCGGTGACGTCCGGCTGGTCCCAGACCCCGGTTCGCTCCAGCGCCCCCGCCATCGGCCCCTTCTCGCGGCGGGGCTTGGCGAGGACGAAGCTGCGATGGCCGAGCTGATCGACGGCGGAGCGGACGTAGCGGCCGACCACCGGCTGGCCCCGGTTGAACCATTTGCTGACGATCCCGACGTTCAACGTCGCCCTCGCGCTCAGCCCGAGGCGCGCCGGCCGCGGCCGCGATCGCCGCCGCGGACGCTCATCAGCTTCGGCTTGCGGGGCAGCAGCCGCTCCCGCTCGACGCCGCCCCGTGGCACTGCGTGCATGCAGATGCGGGTCCAGTGCTCATCGCGTGGCTCCTCCCAGACGGTCGCGACGCCCGCGAACCCGGCGGCGACGAGCATCTGCTCGAGGCAGGCCTTGTTGGGGATCCACCAGTTCGACGGGTTGCCGTCCTCGGTGCCGCGGAACAGCATGACCGGCTCGTCGCCGCCCTTCGTCGTCGAGGCCGACTCGATGACGAGCAGCTCGCCGGTGACGCTCGCGAGCCGCAGCAGCAGCGACATCGGGCTCGGGACGCTGTAGATGAGACCGGAGCAGAGGACGACGTCGAAGCTGCCGAGGCCCTGCCAGAGCTCGCCGAAGACGTCCATCTGCAGGAACTCGAACCCGAAGCGATCGATGTTGGCGCGGAGGTCCTCGCCCGTGCAGAGGTCGATCCCGACGACCGGCGAGGCGTCGCGGCGGACCGCTTCGGCACAGTGGACGCCCTCCCAGCAGCCGACATCGAGGAAGGATTTGCCGGCGAGCTCGACCGGAAGCCGGAACTGCTCCCAGCGGCTCGCCTTGCCGGCCGCGGCCGGCGCGGCTTCGATCGGGATGTCGTCAGGACCGGTCATCGCGAGCGGGGAGGGTAGCCGCCCCGGGCATCCCGTTCAGCTTCCGATCACGGCGGCGAGGTCGGTGACGGTCCGTGACCAGTCGCGCTCCGCCGCGAGCTCCGAGACCCCGGTGCGCATCCGCTCGAGCTCCCTTTGGTCGCCCAGCCGCTCGATCGCGGCCGTCAGCGAGCCGATGTCCGGATCCCAGGCGGGTATCCCCGAGCGCGCGGTCCCGTTCTGCTCGGAGGCGACGAGGATGCCGCTCCTGCCGTCGATGACCATCTCCGACATCGGCGGCTTGTCGTTGGTGATGATCGGCATTCCGTACGCCGTCGCCTCGAACAGCGGCAGGCCGAGGCCCTCCCAGCGCGACGGCGCCAGACAGACGTCGCAGGCCGCGAAGCGGGCGCGGTGCTCGGCTTCGGGCTCGTCCTCGAGCATCAGCTCGATCCGCGGATCGGCGGCGGCGGCGTCGCGGAGCGCCTCGTCGTTGCGGGGCACCTGGGCGTCGATCAACAGCCGCAGGTGATCGCCCCGCGCTTTGCCGAACGCCCTGATGACCTTGCGAATCGGCTTCCGCCGCCCCAGGAACGAGCCGGGAAAGTAGAACGAGACAACTCCGACCGGATCCTCCGCTTCGCGTCCGGTCCGGTCGGGCTGCGCGGTGGTAGGGGACGGGATGACATGTGTTTTGGGCCCAGCCGGGGTAGAGGTTTCAAGAAGCTCGGGGTGGATGCCCCACTGTACGTAGGGGCTTTCGATGCCGAGCTCGGCGTAGCGGTCGTGCTCGCAGCGGGTCAGCGAGTAGATCGTTTCGTAGGAGCGGCGGGCCGGGTCGACGTGCTCGGCGGCGAAGTACTCCCAGACGAAGCGGCCGATCGTGCGGATGCCGGCGCCGCGGAGCGCCGCGACCTCCTCCCACTGGTAGTTCTCGTCGAAGAGGATCGCCTCGAGCGAGTTCGCCCGGGCCCAATCCTCGTACTCGGCGAGCGGGACGTCGTGAGCCGACGCCTCGGTGACGCCCGGCTGATCCCAGACCGGATCGGGCTCGCCGGCCGCGGCCTGCCGGGCGCGGGGCCCGGATCCGGGCCGGGCGAGGACGAACGTCGCGTGCCCGAGGTCGTCGAGGGCGGA
>DATAFA010000112.1:0-18267 GCA_036257785.1 Solirubrobacterales bacterium
GTCCGTCATGGCACCTTCAGCCACGGGCCGAGCCGGCACCGGTGGGTGGCGCTGACGTTCGACGACGGCCCGAGCGCCTACACCGACGACGTCCTGCGGATCCTCGACCACAACCATGTCCACGGGACCTTCTTCCAGATCGGCCAGCAGGTCCCCGCCTACGCGGCCCTCGATCGCAAGATCCTCGCCCATGGCAACGAGATCGGCAATCACACCTGGCACCACGCGTTCGGACCGGGCGTGTCGGACCTGCGGCGGACGAGCAACGTGATCGAGCACGCGACCGGGTTCCGGCCCTGCATGTTCCGCCCTCCCGGCGGCTTCCTGCCCTCGTCGACCGCGGCGGCGGCATCCGCTCTCGACATGGTCAGCGTCACCTGGGACGTCGACACACGCGACTGGACCACCCCCGGAAGCGGCTCGATCCATCACGTTGCCACGGCGGGCGGACGCGGGTCGATCATCCTCATGCACGACGGCGGCGGCGACCGCAGCCAGACCGTCGCCGCGCTTCCCGGCATCATCCACAGCTACGAGGCACGGGGTTATGAGATGAAGACGCTGACGCAGTTGCTCGGCGGCCGCTACGTCCTCGAGGAGGACAAGGGCCGTCACCGGGTCTGGAACCCGGCCGCCCGCAAGCCGGCGGTACCGATCCCCCGCGCCGGGCCATGAGCGAACGCCGCGTCTCCCGCCGCGCCGTGATCGGAGCCGGAGCGGCTGCCGGGGCCGGGCTCGCGCTGCCGAGCGGCGCCGCCGCGGCGCCGCGGGGCGGCGGCCGGGGCGGGCGCGGTGGCCGCCGGAGGATCGAGGCCGACGTCGTCGTCGTCGGGGCGGGCTTCGCCGGCCTCACCGCCGCGCTCGCGGTCAAGCGGTCCGGACGATCGGTCGTCGTTCTCGAGGCCCGCGCGCGGGTCGGCGGCCGCGTTGCCGGCCATCGGCTCCCGAGCGGCGAGTTCTCCGAGCGCGGTGGGACGTTCGTCGGCCCGACGCAGGATCGCGTCCTCGCCGCCCTCGACCGCTTTGGGATCGGCACGTTCCCGACCTACGACGAGGGCTCGAACGTCTACGTCAACGGCGGCCAGCGCCAGGAGTTCAGCGATACCGGGATCACCGGCAGCGCCCCTCCCGATCCGCTGATCCTCCCGGAGCTGATCACGGTCGTCACCCGGCTCGATCAGATGTCGACCCAGGTGCCCGTCGATGCGCCCTGGGCGGCCGCCAAGGCGGCTGACTACGACAACCAGACCCTCGCCCGGTTCATCGCCGACAACTCCCTGACCGAGCGGTTCCGCCGCCTCGTCCCGGCGGCGACGAGGCCGATCTTCGGTGCCGAGCCGAGCGAGCTGTCGCTGCTCTTCGTCCTCTTCTACATCGCCGCCTCGGGCAACGAGTCGAACCCGGGCACGTTCGAGCGCAACTTCAACACCCGCGACGGCGCCCAGGAGCGGCGGATCGAGGGTGGCTCGCAGGTCCTCGGGCAGGCGATGGCGAAGGCGCTCGGCAAGCGCCGGATCGTCAAGCGCTCGCCTGTCCGCAGGATCGTCCAGCGCCGCGGCCGCGTCCGGGTCGTCTCCGACCGCGCCCTCGTCACCGCGAAGCGGGCGATCGTCGCCGTCCCGCCGGTCCTCGCCGGCCGGATCGACTACCACCCGGCTATGCCCGCGGCCCGCGACGCGCTCACCCAGCGGCTCGCCCAGGGGGCGCTGACGAAGGTGGCGGCTGCCTACCGGACGCCCTTCTGGCGCGCGAAGGGGCTGAACGGCTCGACGCTGTCGACGGACGGCCTCGTCAACGCGACCTTCGACGACAGCCCCGAGGACGGCCGGCCCGGCGTCGTCTTCGGGTTCGTCGGCGGCGACAGCTCGCGCCGTTTCGCCGACCTCGATCGCGCCGCCCGGCGGCACACGGTGCTCACCGAGCTTGCCGAGCTGCTCGGTCCCGAGGCGATGGAGCCGACCGAGTTCTTCTCCACGCAGTGGCCGGAGGAGCGCTGGAGTCGTGGCGGTCCCGTCGGCATCTACCCGCCCGGGCTGATGACGACCTACGGCCACGCGATCCGGGAGCCCGCCGGCCGGATCCATTGGGCCGGCACCGAGACCTCGACCTACTGGAACGGCTACATGGATGGGGCGGTCCGCTCCGGCGAGCGCGCCGCCGCCGAGGTGCTAGAGCAGCTGTAGATCCGCCTGGGCCCGACACACATGTCATCCCGTCCCCTACCACCGCGCCGCCCGGCGGAAGCGGACGCGAAGCCGGAGCATTCCGCCGGAGTCATCTCAGCCTCTCGAGGCGGTCGAACACCTCGCTGACGTGGGTCAGGTAAGCGCTCGGATCGAAGACCGCGTCGAGGTCGACCTCGACGTCAGAATCCGCGACCGCCGTCGCGAGAAGGTCCCGGAACGGGGTGCGGGTGTCCCAGGCCCGCTGGGCGTTCTCCTGGACGAGCCGGTAGGCGTCGTCGCGGACGAGGCCGGCATCGATCAACGCGGTCAGGGCGCGCTGGCTGTAGATCGCGCCGTGGGTGAGCTCGAGGTTCTCGCGCATCCGCTCGGTGTGGACTGTCATGCCGGCGACGACGCGGGTGGCGAGGTGCTGCATGTAGTCGAGCCCGATCGTCGCGTCCGGCAGGATCACGCGCTCGGCGCCGGAGTGGGAGATGTCGCGCTCGTGCCAGAGGGCGACGTTCTCGAGCCCTGCCTGGGCGTAGCCGCGGAGGACGCGGGCGAGGCCGGTGATCCGCTCGGTCGTGATCGGGTTGCGCTTGTGGGGCATCGCCGAGGAGCCCTTCTGACCCTTGCCGAACGGCTCCTCGACCTCGCGAACCTCGGTTCGCTGCAGGTTGCGGACCTCGGTCGCGAAGCGCTCGAGGCCGGCTCCGGCGAGGGCGATCGCCGACAGCAGGTCGGCGTGGCGGTCGCGGGGGACGATCTGCGTCGATGCGTCCTCGGCGCCGATGCCGAGCCGCTCCATGACCGCTGCCTCGACCGACGGGGGAAGCGAGGCGTAGGTCCCGACGGCGCCGGAGAGCTTGCCGAAGCGCGCGCCTGCGAAGGCGCGCTCGAGCCGTTCGACGTTGCGGGCGGCTTCGAAGGCGAAGCCGGCGAGGCGCAGCCCGAAGCTCGTCGGCTCGGCGTGGATCCCGTGTGTGCGCCCGACGCAGACGGTGTCGCGGTGCTCGATCGCCCGCTCGATCAGCGCGTCTCGGTAGGCGACTGCTCCGGCAACGACGATCTCGCCGGCGGCGGCGATCTGGGTCGCCAGCGCCGTGTCGAGCACGTCGGAGGAGGTCAATCCGTAATGGATCCAGCGCCCTTCCGGCCCGATCGACGCGGCGACGACGTCGACGAACGCGGCGACGTCGTGGTTCGTCGTCCGCTCGCGCTCCTCGACCGCCTCGACGCTGAAGCTCGCCCGCTCCCGGCAGGCGACCGCGTCGGCCGCCGGGACGACGCCGGCGTCGGCGAGGGCCTCGGTGACGGCCAGCTCGACCTCCAGCCAGCCCTCCATCTTCCGCCGCTGGGTCCAGACGGCGCCTATCTCCTCGCGGGTATAGCGCGGGATCAAAGGCCGATGATCCGCGCCGCGTAGAGCCCGGCGTTCTTGGCCCCGTCGACGGCCATGCAGGCGACCGGGACGCCGGGTGGCATCTGCGCGATCGCGAGCAGCGCGTCCATGCCGCCGAGGTTCTTGCCGGCGATCGGGACGCCGATCACCGGCAGGCTGGTGTGGGCGGCGGCGACGCCGGGGAGGGCGGCGCTCATCCCGGCACCGGCGATGATCGCCTTCAAACCCCGCATCTGCGCCGCCTTGCAGTACTCGACGACGAGGTCGGGCGTCCGGTGGGCGCTCATGACGCGGACCTCGTAGGGGATGCCCGCCTCCTCGAGGGCCTTGCCGGCAGGCTGCATCTTCGGCTTGTCGTTGGCCGACCCCATGATTATCCCGACCAGGGGCGAGTCCACATCGATCTCCTCGAAGGCCGTCTCGACGTCGGGGATCGTCTCCGGCGCGGGCAGCCCCGGATCGGGGAGCTCGGTCCCGGCGGCGGGGGTCGGGCTGGATTCGGCTTCGGGCATCAGGCCTCCTGGGTCGTTCGCTCGACGGCGCGGGCGGCGATGTCCGTGCGGATCTGCCGGCCGCCGAAGGTGATCAGTTCGGCCGCATCGTATGCCCGCTCCCGAGCGGTTGCGGCGTCCGGTCCGAGCGCGGTCACGTTCAGCACCCGGCCCCCGGCGGTGACGAGCATGCCGTCCTCGACCGCGGTCCCGGCGTGGGTGACCTCGGCGCCGCTCGCGACGGCCGCCTCGACACCGTCGATCGCGTCGCCCTTCGAGGAGCCCTCCGGATATCCACGCGAGGCGAGGACCACCGTCACCGCCCAGTCGGTCGTGAACTCGGCATCGACGCCGGCGAGCCCCCCGGGCTCGCGCGTGGCCAGGCAGAGGTCGACGAGGTCGGAGCGCAGGCGCGGCAGCACCGCCTGCGTCTCGGGGTCGCCGAAGCGGCAGTTGAACTCGAGCACCTTCGGGCCGTCTGCGGTCAGCATCAGCCCCGCGTAGAGAACGCCGCGGAACGGGACCCCGCGCTCCGCCATCAGGGTGACGATCGGCTCATGGACCTCGGCGACGGTCCGCGCGACGATGGTCTCGTCGATGCCGGGAACGGGGGAGTAGCTGCCCATGCCGCCGGTGTTCGGGCCGAGGTCACCGTCGAAGATCCGCTTGTAGTCCTGTGCCGGTGCCAGCGGGACGACGTTGGTGCCGTCGCAGAGCGCCAGCATCGAGAGCTCCGCGCCCTCGAGGAACTCCTCGATCAGGACCTGGGTGGCGCCGAAGCGCTGCTCGGTGAAGAACGCCTCGACCGCTGCGGTGGCCTCGTCGCGGTCGACCGCGATGATCACGCCCTTGCCGGCTGCGAGGCCGTCCGCCTTGAGGACGACGGGATACGAGCAGGTCGCGAGGTGGGCCAGCGCCTGCTCGGCGGAGGCCGCCAGGGTGTGCTCGGCGGTCGGCACGCCGGCCTCCCGCATCGCCTCCTTGGCATAGAGCTTCGAGCCCTCGAGCCGGGCGGCGTCCCCGCTCGGCCCGAACGCGGCGATTCCCGCGCGCTCGAGATCGTCGACGAGCCCCGCCACCAGCGGCACCTCGGGCCCGACCACGACCAGATCGGCAGCGATGTCCTGCGCCGCCGCAACGACGCCCTCCGCAGCGGTGAGGACCTCGGCGTCGGCCGCGATCCCGGCGTTGCCGGGGGTGCAGAACAGCTCCGGAGAGCGGGCCGAGCGCCCGAGCGCGCGGACGATCGCGTGCTCACGGCCGCCGCCGCCGACGACGAGGATCTTCATCGAGCCGCTCGCGCCGCGCCGCCGGATCGGCTCACAGGGAGCCGGCGAACTCTTCGCTCGGGATCGCCCCGAGGGTCTCGTTGACCGTGGTGCCGCGCGAGCCGAGCTCCAGCGACGCCTTCGCCATCGCCTCGGCGCTGTCGGCCTCGACGACGCTGATGAAGTCGTAGCGGCCGAGAGTCGCCCACTGATGGTGGACCTTGAGCCCGATCTGCTCCATCTCGTGGTTCACCTCGGCGATCCGGTCCGGATTGTTCTTGATCGTCTTGACTCCTTCGCTGGTCAGCTTCGTCAGCAGGATGAAGTGGGCCATGGTTCTCTCCTCGTCGTAGCGGTCGGTGGTCCCGTCAGGTCATTTCTCTCACGTCCGCCGTTCCGCTGCAAGCCGCCCCCGGTACCCGCCCTCAGGCGGGCATGCGAGCGCTGCCGACGACCAGCGGCCGGGCGATCGGCGGCGCCTTCGGAAGCTCGCCGCGCTCGACCGGCTCGATCTCGAGCGGCGATGCGGAGATCGCGGCGACGGTGTCGCGGTTCGGGTGGCAACCGTGACCGACGAACTTCCAGGGACGCTCGAGACGGTCCTGCCAGCGGGCGAGCTTCGGGTCCTCGGAGCGGACGTGCTCGGCGAACAGCAGGCGCCCGCCCGGCTTGAGGACGCGCGCGACCTCGGCCAGGGTCGCCGGGACGTCGTCGACGGTGCAGAGGACGAGGGTGGAGACGACGGTGTCGACCGAGGCGTCGGGGATCGGCAGCCGATCGGCCGGCGCCTCGATCACGGTCGCCGCATCGCCTGTCCGCTCCCGCAGGCGCCCGGCCATCGGCGGGAACGGCTCGGTCAGGATCAGCTCGTCCACCGCCTCCGGGTAGTGGGCGAAGTTGAGGCCGGTGCCGGCGCCGAGCTCCACGGTCCTGCCGCGGGCACCGGCCAGCAGCTCGCGTCGGCGGTCCCGCATCCCCGCCTCCTCGGTGTCGGCCATCAACCGCTCGTACATGGCCGCGAAGAGGCGACCCCAGGTCGCGTCGTAGAAGTCGCGCCCGAGTCCCATCAGACGAGCGCCGAGGGAGCGGGGACCGAGTCCCGGTGGTCGTCGAAGATCAGTGTCGGATCGCGATCCACGAGCAGTGCTCACCGATGGTACCCAGCGCCGCGCTCCCTCACCCGCTCGCCTCGGACCCGATCAGAGCCGCGAGGTCGGCGGTCGTCCGCTCCCAGCTCAGCTCCTCGCGCCGGCGCCGCGCGCCGGCTGCGAGCGCGGCGCGGAGACCGTCGTCGGCGAGTGCCTCGATCGCCGCGGTCAGTGCCGGCAGGTTGGGCGCGTAGGCCGGGATCCCGGACCGCGGGGCCCGGCCGTCCGGGATCCCGGGGACGAGGATCCCGTTCACGCCGTCGAGCACGACCTCGTTCATCGGCGGGTTGTCGTTGGTGATCACCGGGACCCCGAGGGCGGTCGCCTCGAACAGGTGCAGGCCGAGGCCCTCCCAGCGGCTCGGCGCCAGGCAGACGTCGGCGGCGGCGAACATCCGCAGGTAGTCGTCGGTCGGCAGATCGGAGGTGATCACCTCGATCCGGCGGTCCCGACGACCGATCCGCGAGCCGCCGCGGATCATCCGCGCGACCTGCTTTCGCTGCCGCTGCACCTGCGCCTTCAGGATCAGCCGCAGGCGCGGGTCCGACGTCCCGCGGAACGCCTCGATCGTGGCGGCGAGTGGCTTGCGCTTCGACATGAAGCCGCCGGGGAAGAGGAAGGTAACTCCGGCCGGATGCTCCGCTTCGCGTGGGATAACTCCGGGGAGATCCTCCGCTTCGCGTCCGGTCTCCCCGGTTGGCGCGGTGGTAGGGGACGGGATGACATGTGTGCTGGCCCCAGGCGGGGGATTCGCTTCCGGGGGCGCCGCTTCGCGTTCGCCTTCCAGGCTTCGAGCGAGGTTCACCAGGTCGGGGAAGCAACCCCAGCGGACCCTTGGGGTCTCGATGCCCATGCCCGCGTAGCGCTCCTGCTCGCACGCCGTCAGCGAGTAGATCCGGTCGAAGGCGCGTCCGGCGGGCTCGACGTGCTCGTCGGCGAAGTGCTCCCAGACGAACCGGCCGATCGTCCGGACGCCGGATTCGCGCAGTTGCGCGATCTCGTCGAACTGGTAGTTCTGGTCGAAGAGGACGAGGTCGGGCCGCACGTCCTCGGCCCAGCGCCGGTACTCGGCGGCGGGGATCAGGTAGTCGCTGGCTGCCGTGACCCGCTCCTGGGCCCAGACGCCCTCGGTGTCGACCCAGCCCGGCTTGATGTTCGTCTTCCGGGTCGGCCGGGCGAGGACGAACGTCTCGTGGCCGAGCCCGTCGAGGGTCGCGCGGATCTGCCGGGCGACGACGGCCTGCCCGCGGTTGAACCAGTAGGCGACGATCCCGATCCGCATCGCCCGAACCCTTGCACGACGGCAACCGGCCCGCCGCTGCGGCAGGGATGGGAACCTGAGAATCGAAGGGCGACCGATGGCGATCCCGCGACGATCGATGCTGCTCGCGACGGCGATGACGCTGGCGCTCCTCACCGCGCCCGCGGTCGCCCCGGCCGCCGCCCGCCCCGACCCGCCGTCGGTGGCGGCGTTCGAGCGGGCGACCCGGGACGTGCTCGGGAGCGGAACCCTCGACCGCGGCGAAGCGACCCGAGGCGGCGGGCTCAGCCCGGAATCGGGCGCACTGGGGACCCTGTTCCCGGTGAAGCGGCTGCTGGCGCTCTACGGGGCCCCGCAACTGACCGGCACGATCCTCGGCAAGCTCAGCCCGGCCGCCGCCGCTCGCAAGGCGGTCAAGCAGGCGCGCCCGTACGCGCGCGCCGGCGACCGCAGGGTGATCCCGGGCTTCGACCTGATCGCCGTCGTCGCCAATGCGACGCCGGGCCCCGACCGCAAGTTCCGGACCCGCCAGCCCGACAAGCTGATCCGCTCCTACCTCCGCGCGATCCGCTCGGTGAACGGCCGCCTCGTCCTCGACATCCAGCCCGGCCGTGCCGACGTGAGCGACGAGGTCGAGGCGCTCGAGAAGTGGATCGACGAGCCCGACGTCGACGTCTCGATCGACCCGGAGTGGGAGGTCGGCCGGCACGGCGTTCCCGGGCAGACCGCGGGCAAGATCAGGGCCAAGGAGATCAACCGGATCTCGCGGCAGATCCAGGCGATCGTCGACGCCGGCGACCTGCCCCCGAAGGCGCTGGTCATCCACCAGTTCCACGACGGCTCGATCCGCCGGCGCAAGGACATCGTCGAACGCCGCGACGTCGACGTCACCCTCAACTTCGACGGGATCGGGAGCCCGGCTGCGAAGAAGGCCGGGTATCGGGCGCTGAGCAGACGCTCGCTGTTCAACGGCTTCTCGATCTTCTACTCGCTCGACACGAAGATCATGAGCCCCCGCTCGGTGCTCGGCCTCGAGCCCGAGGTCAACTTCCTGCTGTTCCAGTAGAGCGTCCGGCGAGGCTGCAGGAACCGGCTGTGGGAGCCGGTTTCTGCAGATTCGTGCGAATGCCGATCGACGGGGCCGTTCCCTGCGGCTATCGTCGTCGGAGTGCCCTCGCGGATCGTCCTCTTCGGTGCCACCGGCTACACCGGCAGACTGACCGCTGCCGCCCTCCGCGAGGCCGGTGCCCAGCCCGTCCTCGCCGGTCGCAATCGGGCCTCGCTCGACGTCCTCGCCGAGGAGCTCGGCGGCAATCTCGAGACCCGGGTGGCCGACGTCGCCGACCCCCCGTCGGTGCGGGAGCTGATCGAGCCGGGCGACGTCCTGATCAGCACCGTCGGGCCGTTCGCCCGCTGGGGGGCGCCGGCGATCGAGGCGGCGCTCGAGGGCGGCTGCGCCGCCTACATGGACTCGACCGGCGAACCGCCCTTCATCCGCCGCGTCTTCGAGGACTGGGGGCCGCGGGCGGTCGCCAGTGGCGTGCCGCTGCTGACAGCGCTCGGCTACGACTGGGTGCCCGGCAACCTCGCCGGAGCGCTGGCGCTCGCCGAGGCCGGCGCCGCCGCCCGCAAGGTCGAGATCGGCTACTTCATCACCGGCAGCGGCATGGGTGGCATGAGCGGCGGGACCCGGGCATCGACCGCGGGCGTCATGCTCGAGCCCGGTTTCGCGTTTCGCGGCGGCCGGATCGCAACCGAGCCGGCCGGCCGCCACGTCACCAGCTTCGACGTCCACGGCCGCGACAAGCAGGCGATCTCGGTCGGTTCCTCCGAGCACTTCACGCTGCCGCCGCTCAGCCCCGGCCTCAGTGACGTCGAGGTCTATCTCGGCTGGTTCGGGGCGATGTCGCGGCCGATGCAGATCAGCTCGCTCGGGCTCTCCGCGATCGGCCGGATCGGCCCGCTCAAGCGCGGGCTCGCGGAGCTGACCCAGCGGCTCGTGAAGGGCTCGACCGGCGGACCGAGCGAGGCCGAGCGGGCGACCGGCGGCTCCTACGTCGTCGCTCGCGCCCGCGACGGCGAGGGTGGGCAGCTGTCCGAGATCCGGCTCAGCGGGGTCGACGGCTACACCTTCACCGCGAACTTCCTCGCCTGGGCGGCGATCCAAGCCCGCGACGGCGGCATCACCGGCAGCGGCGCCCTCGGACCGGCGGCGGCGTTCGGTCTCGAGGAGTTCGAGAGGGGCGTCGCCGCGGCGGGCATCGAACGCGCTTGAGCCGAATCCCACCACGCTGGCGGACCTTCGTCCCGGCCCTGGCGATCGTGCCGATGTTCGCCGGCTTCGCCCTCTTCGGCGTCGAGGTCGGGGTCGCGATGGCCGGGCTCACCCTCGCCGCGATCATCGTCGCCGCCGCCCTCGACAAGAACGACGGGACGATCGAGATCGCGACGCCGGGGCCGGGTGTGCCGAGCGGCGTTCTCGTCGTCATCCTCGCCGCCATCGAGGAGCCGCGGGTCGCCGGAGTGGTCGCCGCGATCGGCGATCCGAGCCGCCCGCAGTCCGGCGACCGGGGGCCGCTGCTCGTTGCACCCGCCCGCAGCGGCCTGCTCGACCGCTGGACCGGCGACCTCGACCGGGCCCGGTTCGAGAGCCAGCGGCTGCTGACCGTGTCGCTGGCGACGATGGCCGCGGCCGGGATCCGCGCCGAGGGCCGGGTCGGCGACGGCGACGTCGTCCAGGCCACCGAGGACGCGCTGCGCGCCTACGCGGCGACCGAGGTCGTTGTCGTCGCCGGGAGCGGCGAGTTCGAGCGTCAGATCACCGAGCTCGAGCGCCGCCTCGACCGCAAGCTCCATCGCGTCGTCACCGACGGCCCGGGCGCCTCCTAGGCCGGTCAGTCCGTCTTCTCGAAGGCCAGCTCGCCGCCCGAGGCTTCGACCCGGACGGTGTCGCCCTCGCTGAACTCGCCTTCGAGCAGCTTCAGCGCCAGACGGTCGACGAGCCGGCTCTGGATCACCCGCTTCAGTGGCCGGGCACCGTAGGTCGGGTCGTAGCCGAGGTTGCCGAGCAGGGTTCGCGCATCGTCGGTCAGCTCGATCTCGATGCCGCGCTCGTGGACGCGCTCGGTGAGCATCGCGACCTGGACCTCGACGATCCGGGTGATGTCGGTGCGGCTGAGCCGGTGGAAGATCACGGTCTCGTCGATCCGGTTCAGGAACTCCGGCTTGAACGTCACCGTGAGGACGTCGTTGATCTTCTCGCGGATGTTCTCGTCGATCTGCTCGCCGGCGATCTCCTGCGAGCCGACGTTCGAGGTCATGATCAGGACCGTGTTCGTGAAGTCCACCGTGCGGCCCTTGCCGTCGGTCAGCCGGCCGTCGTCCATGATCTGCAGCAGGACGTTGAACGCGTCCGGATGGGCTTTCTCGATCTCGTCGAGCAGGATCACCGCGTAGGGACGCCGG
Source organism: Solirubrobacterales bacterium (assembly GCA_036257785.1). Taxonomy (GTDB): domain Bacteria; phylum Actinomycetota; class Thermoleophilia; order Solirubrobacterales; family 70-9; genus RHKX01. Next base: position 11,201 of record DATAFA010000112.1, read on the forward strand.
CGCACGGCCTCGGTCAGCTGGCCGCCTTCGTCGTAGCCGACGTACCCGGGCGGGGCGCCGATCAGCCGGGCCACAGTGTGCTTCTCCATGTATTCAGACATGTCGAGGCGCACCATCGCCTGCTCGGAGTCGAACATGAACTCCGCCAGCGCCCTGGCCAGCTCCGTCTTGCCGACTCCGGTGGGGCCGAGGAACAGGAAGCTTCCGATCGGGCGGTTCGGGTCGGAGAGCCCGGCGCGCGAGCGGCGCAGCGCGTTGGCAACCGCGACGACGGCCTCGTCCTGGCCGATGACGCGCTCGTGCAAGCGCTCCTCCATGTGGATCAGCTTCTCGACCTCGCCCTCCATGAGCCGGCTGACCGGGATCCCGGTCCACTTGCCGACGACCTCGGCGACGTCCTGCTCGGTGACCTTGTCGTCGAGCATCGACCCGCCTCCGGTCTGGAGCTCGGCGAGCTTCGCCTCCTCGTCGGCCATCCGGCGCTCGAGCTCGGGGATCCGGCCGTACTTCAGCTCCGCGGCCTTCTCGAGGTCGGTGTTGCGCTCGGCCCGCTCGACCTCGCGGTTCGCCTCCTCGAGCTCGGCGCGCGCCTCGTTGATGGCGTCGATGGCGCCCTTCTCGGTCTGCCAGCGCGCCTTCAGCTCCGCGGCCGACTCCTTGAGGTCGGCGAGCTCCACCTCGAGCGCTTCGAGCCGTGCCTTCGACGCCTCGTCGCTCTCGTTCTGGAGCGCCTGGCGCTCGATCTCGAGCTGGGTGATCCGGCGATCGATCTCGTCGATCTCGACCGGCGAGGACTCGATCTCCATCTTCAGCCGTGAGGCGGCCTCGTCGATCAGGTCGATCGCCTTGTCGGGCAGGAAACGGTCGGCGATGTAGCGGTCCGACAGCGTCGCGGCGGCGACGATCGCCGGGTCGGTGATGTCGACGCCGTGGTGGTTCTCGTAGCGCTCCTTGAGACCGCGAAGGATCGCGATCGTGTCGGCGAGGTCGGGCTCGCCGACGAAGACGGGCTGAAACCGGCGCTCGAGCGCGGCGTCCTTCTCGATGTGCTTGCGGAACTCGTCGAGGGTCGTCGCGCCGATCGTCCGCAGCTCGCCGCGGGCGAGCATCGGCTTCAGCAGGTTGGCGGCGTCGACCGCGCCCTCGGCGGCGCCGGCGCCGACGATCGTGTGGAGCTCGTCGATGAAGAGGACGATCTGGCCCTGGGCGTCCTGGACCTCCTTGAGGACGGCCTTGAGCCGCTCCTCGAACTCGCCGCGGAACTTCGCGCCGGCGAGGAGGGCGCCGACGTCGAGCGCGATCAGGCGCCGGCCCTTCAGCGAGTCGGGAACGTCGCCGTCGACGATCCGCTGCGCGAGGCCCTCGGCGATCGCTGTCTTGCCGACGCCGGGATCCCCGATCAGGACCGGGTTGTTCTTGGTCCGGCGCGAGAGCACCTGGATGACCCGGCGGATCTCCTCGTCGCGGCCGATGACCGGGTCGAGCTTGCCCGCCTCGGCGTCGGCGGTCAGGTCCTGGCCGAACTTCTCCAGCGACTCGAGGGTGGCCTCCGGGTCGGGCGAGGTGATGCGCTGCGCGTAGACCTCAGCCGACGCTCGGGCGATATCGTCGCGATCGGGCAGCAGGTCGCTGACGCCGGAGGACTTCTCGGCCAGCGCAAGCAGGAAGTGGTTGGTGGCGATGTACTCGTCGCCGAGCGCCTGCATCTCGCGCTCGGCGCGCTGCAGGACCTTGACGAGCCCCTGCGAGGGGCGGACCTCGGGCGCCTCGCCGCCGGATACGGTCGGCAACTCGTCGATCCGGGCCGAGGCGCTGTTCTCGATCGAAACGACGTCGGCGCCGATCTTGCGGAGGATCGGAGGAGCGAAGCCGTCGTCCTGCTGGAGGATCGCGAGCAGCAGGTGGGCCGGGGCGGCCTCGGGATTGTGGCGCTGGGAAGCGATCCGCATCGCGGCGGCAACCGCGTCGCGGCCCATCGTGGTGAACCTGTCAGTCTGCATGCGGCCAGCTTACGGGGTTGTCGACCGCGAGTCAAGAAATCTGCTATGAACGGACTTAGATTCAGGCCGATCCCGGCACCGCTCTGGAACCGGACCGCGGCGCCCTCTCGAGCCGGAGCGCGACGCGTCGGGACCGGGTGAACGCAACAATGACCCGATGAGGCGGATCTACGGAAAGGCGCGCGACTCGCGCCGGTCGAGCACCATGTTCGAGTCCCGGACCGAGGTCTGGCGTGAGGTCGGCCTCGGCGCGGAGATCAGTCGCGGCGACGCTCGCAAGGCGCGCCGCGAGGCGATCGTCCTCCTCGTCCTGATCATCGGCGTGATCATCGTCTTCTCGCAGCGCGAGAGCCTGCTGCCCGACGCCGGCAGGGAGCTTCGCTACATCACCGCGGTGATCATCGCCCTGCTCGGCTGGCTGCTGGCCCGGACCCTGGCGCAGAGCTTCCAGCCGGCGCTGTTCCGCCGCCTCGAGCCGGGCACCGCGGGCACGGTCGGCTTCCTGATCCGGCTCGGGACGATTGCCGTCGTGGTCATCGCGGCGCTGCGGATCGCGGGAGTCAAACCGGAGACGCTGGCCGTCGGCGGTGCCTTCACGGCGGTCGTGCTCGGCCTCGCCGCCCAGCAGACCCTCGCGCATGTCTTCGCGGGTCTCGTCCTGTTGACGACCCGGCCGTTCGTCGTCGGCCAGCGGGTCAAGCTGAAGGGGGGATCGATGGCCGGCGAGGTCGAGGGCATCGTCAGCTCGCTCGGGCTCTTCTACACGACGCTGGTCAGCGGTGGCGACCGGACGATGATCCCCAACAACGTGATCATGATGCTGGCCGTCATCCCGATCTCGGAGCCGGAGCGGGTCGAGCTGAAGGCCCGGTTCAATGCCGACGTTACGCCGCAGAAGCTCCAGCGGATGATCGAGAAGGCGGTGACGATCCCGTTGCGCAGCCAGCCGCAGGTGCGGCTCGAGGAGCTCCACGGCGACGAGGTAACGGTGACGATCATGGCCGTCCCGCTCAACCCCGCCGACGGCGCGAAGCTCGCGAGCGACGTCCTCGACGCCGTCCGCGACAGCGACCTCGACGGCAAGCCGGACGCCTACGACCTGCCGACGCCGACCGCCGAGCAGGACACGAGCTCGGGCAGCTCGGAGCGGCGCTAGGCCGCTCGCCGCAGCCGGGCGGCCACCCAGACCCCGGCGGCCACGGCGGCACCTGCGATCGGGACGTTCATCGCCGCGGGCCGGTCGGTGCCGTCGCCGCGAGCCAGCGCGGCGGTGAACGCCGCAGCGTCGACGGCGTCGACGGCGGCGCCGAGGAGTACCGACCTGCGCAGCTCGGCGGCATCGCCGCGGGCCGAGAGGCCGTATAGCCCGAGGGCGATGTCGCGCCCGCCCGCCAGCCTCGCCAGCGCGACGGTGGCTTCGTCGGGCTCGGCGAAGCCGAGCGCCTTCAGCGCCGGGCGGGTCAGAGCCGCCGCACCGACGCCGATCGCGATCCGCCCGAGTGCGATTGCGGTCGCGCCGAGCCGGGCGAGGTCGTCGGGTCGTTGGTCGCCCGTCGTCATCGGTGCGAAGGTACCTGATCGGCAAACGTGGACTGATCGCTCTGCTCGCGGCGGTGAGCGCCATCGCCGCCGGGGCCGCCGCCGTGGCCCTGACGGGCGGATCCGGCTCGGAGCCGGTCGCGGCGCCGCCCGACGTCCACGCGTCGCGACCGCCGGCCGCGGCCCCGGGAGGACCGCGAGGTCGTGCCCGCGAGGCTCACGAGCGCCGGCACACCGCCCGCCGGGCTGCGGCGCGACGGCGGGCCCGGGTCGACTCCGCCGCCGGGTATGCCGCGGGCCGGGAGGGCAGGGTGGCCTTCGCGATCGTCGCGGCCGACGGATCGCTCCACGGTCGCGACGAGCATGAGTTGTTCCAGTCGGCCAGCGTCGTCAAGGCGATGATCCTCGCCGCCGAGCTGCAACGCCTCGACGACGAGGGGGAGCGGCTCGATCCCGCGACCGCGGCGGAGCTGCGGCGAATGATCACCGTCTCCGACAACGACGCCGCGACCAGCGTCTTCGCGCGGGTCGGTCCGGACCGGCTCGACGCGATCGCCCACCGGGCCGGCATGCACGACTTCCGCTCCTCGACGACCTGGGGCGCAAGCGAGATCAGTGCGGCCGACATGGCGGCGATGTTCGCCGGCCTCCGGCACCTCTTCGGCGACCGGTACGAGAAGTTCGCCCTCGGGCTGCTCGGCTCGATCGTCCCGGAGCAGAGCTGGGGAATCCCCCGGATCGCATCAGCGCATGGCTGGAGCGTCCGTTTCAAGGGGGGCTGGCGTCTCGATCCCGACGGGCAGATCGTCAATCAGGCGGCGGAGCTGCGTCGGGACGGCACGGTGGAGGCGATCGCGGTGCTCACCGATCAGCAGCCGTCGATGCCATACGGCATCGCGACGATCGAGGGAATCGCGTCGCGCCTGCTCGGCGGCGATTGACCGCCCGATTCGGGCCTGGCACTGCCGCCGTCCGCACCGGATCCCTGTACGTTCAGCGGATGAGTCGCGAGACGAGACGAATCCTGTCGCTGATCGCCCCACTGGTCGCGATGCTCCTGATCCTGGCGCCGGCCACGGGCTCGGCGGCGAAGCCGAAGAACGATCGCCACCGGGTCGACCTGACCGGCGCGACGAAGAACGTCCGCCGGACCGCCGGCGGCGCACTGATCGACCGCGGCACCGTTTCCGGCAAGCCGTTCGGCAAGGGCAAGATCAAGCTGGTCGTCCACCTGCACCCTGAGGACCAGACCGCGACCGGAACGTTCCGGATTCGCGACGACCGCGGCACCGCGTTCGGGACGATCGACACGACCTTCGCGATCGAGGGTCTCGAGATCACCTTCCGGGGGACCGCCGACTTCAGCGGTGGCAAGGGGCGCTACAAGCGGATCCGCGGCAAGGACCTGAAGGCATACGACCACAACACTCTGGACGGCCAGAACGGCATGATCGAGTTGAAGGGCTTCGTCACCTACTGATCGCGGGCTGGGCGCCGGACCGGGATCCGGACCGGCGGCTCCCCGGGCAGGTTCGATTCGTAGGCGCCGTAGGGAACGAGCTCGGCGCCGAGCGACCGGCGGGCGCGGGCGATCTCGTCCGCCATCCGCTGCTCCATCTCGGCCGTCCGCTCGCGCATCCGCCGCAACTCGATGCGCATCTCCTCGAGCCTCTCCTCGAGCTCCAGGACCGTCTCGACGCCGGCGAGGTTGAGGCCGCGGTCGGCGGTCATCTCCTGGATCCGGCGCAGCCGCTCGACGTCCTCGTGTGAGTAGAGGCGGGTGTTCTTCGGGGAGCGCTGGGGATGGATCAGCCCACGAGCCTCGTACATCCGCAGGGTCTGCGGGTGCATCTCGGCGAGCTCGGCGGCGACCGAGATCATGAAGACCCCGCGGTCGCGGTCGATGCGCGTCTCGACCGAGGTGGTCCGCCTGACCACGCTGCCCTTGCCGCTGTCGCTCGCAGCGCCGCTCACGCCGCACCCACCTTCCCCGACCGGTCGGACCGACCGGCGGAGGCCTCACGGCGGGCGCCGGCGAGGATCCGCTCCCGCGGGTCGCTGCCGTCGCTCGAGCGCGAGAGCTCGGCGAGCGCCTCGCGCTGCTTGTCGTCGAGGTCCTTCGGGATCTCGACCGCGAGCCGGTAATGGATGTCGCCGCGCTCGCGCGAGTTCGGCTTCGGAGGGCCCTCGCCGCGGAGCCGCTGGACGGTCCCGTGCTGGGTGCCTGGCGCGACCCGGATCCGCTTCGTGCCGCGCAGGGTCGGCACCTCGATATTGGCGCCGCCGATCGCCTCCGCGAGGGTTATCGGGACCTCCACCTCGAGGTTGCCGTCGGCGCGACGCTTGAAGACCGGTGAGGCGGCGACCCTGGTCGTCACGAAGAGGTCTCCCGCGGGACCGCCGAGCGGTCCGTCTTCGCCCTTGCCGGCGAGCCGGATCCGCGTCCCGTCCTTGACTCCGGCCGGGACGTTGACCCGGTAGCGCTTGCGCTGCAGGGTCAGCCCGGTGCCGCGGCAGTCGGGACAGGGGTGCTCGATGATCTGACCGCGCCCACCGCACTGCGGGCACGGCTGACTGATCGAGAAGAAGCCCTGGCTCTGCGCGTCGACGCCGCGTCCCTCGCAGCGCGGGCAGACGGTCGGCTCGGTGCCGGGGGCGGCGCCGTCGCCCTGGCAGGTCGGGCAGGTCGCCTGCTTGGGGACGGTGACCGGGATCTGCGCACCCTCCATCGCCTGCTCGAAGCTGAGCCGGATCTCGGTCTCGAGGTCGCGACCGCGCATCGGCTCGGGCCCGCCGCGCCCACGCCCGAAGATGGTCGAGAAGATGTCGCCGACGTTGGCGGTGCCGCCGAAGCCCGCCGGCCCGCCGCCGCCGGCGCCGCGCCCGAAGCCCCCGAAGATGCCGCCGGCGTCGTATTCCTTGCGCTTCTCGGGGTCCTTGAGCACGTCGTAGGCGGCGCCGACCTCCTTGAACCGCTCCTCCGCCTTCGGGTCGCCGGGATTGCGATCCGGGTGGTAGTCGCGGGCGAGCTTGCGGTAGGCCCGCTTGATCTCCTCGTCGGAGGCCTTCTTGTCGACCCCGAGGACCTCGTAGTGGTCGCGCGCCATGGCCCGCTCCTATCCGCTGACGACGACGCGCGCCGGCCGGATGACCTGCGAGTCGACCCGGTAGCCGCGTTCGAGCGTCTCGAGCACGGTGCCGTTCTCGACGCCTTCGGCCTGGCCGGTTGCGATCGCCTCGTGCTGGGCGGGGTCGAACTGATCGCCGACCGGGTCGAAGGCGACCACGCCGGAGCGCTCGAGCGCCGCGCCGAGCTCGCGGTAGACCAGCGCGACGCCCTCGGCGAGAGCATCGCGAGCCGAGACCTCCTCGCTCGGAGCCTCACCGCGGGGATCGGGTCGCCCGGCCGGGTCGATCCCGGCGGCGACGAGGGCGCGCTCGAGGTTGTCGAGCGCCGGCAGCACGCCGCGGGCGAGACTCGCTCGCCCGCGCTGCTCGGCCTCGGCGATCTCCGCCTTGACGCGCCGC
>DATAFA010000118.1:0-35602 GCA_036257785.1 Solirubrobacterales bacterium
CGAGAAGGCCTGGGAGGTGGGGCTGATGAACACCCACATCCCGGAGGAGTACGGCGGGCCCGGGCTGGACTTCCTCTCCGGCTGCCTCATCGAGGAGGAGTTCGGCTGGGGCTGCTCCGGGATCGGCACGTCGCTGGCGGCCAACGGCCTCGCCTCGGCGCCGGTCGCGCTCGGCGGCAGCGAGGAGATCAAGTCGGAGTTCCTCGGGATGCTGACCGAGGGGCCGAAGCTCGCCAGCTTCTGCCTGACCGAGCCGGACGCCGGCTCCGACGTCTCGGGGATGAAGACGACAGCCACCAAGCAGGGCGACAAGTGGGTCATCAACGGCTCCAAGTGCTTCATCACCAACGGGCAGTACGCCGACTGGTACACGGTCTACGCGAAGACCGACAAGGACGCCGGTCACCGCGGCATCTCCGCCTTCGTCGTCCCTCGTGACGACACGATCGTGATCGACAAGAAGGAGGACAAGCTCGGCCAGCGCGCGTCGAACACCGCCACGGTCACGTTCAACGAGACCGAGGTCCCGGCCGCCAACCTGCTCGGCGAGGAGAACCACGGCTTCAAGCTGGCGATGATGACGCTCGACCGGACCCGTCCCGGCGTCGCCGCGATGGCGGTCGGGATCGCCCGCGCCGCGTTCGAGTTCGCCTGCGAGTACTCGAAGGAGCGGGTCCAGTTCGGTGTGCCGATCGCCATGCACCAGGCGGTCGCGTTCATGATCGCCGACATGGCGACCAAGATCGAGGCCGGGCGCCTGCTCACCTGGCAGTCGGCCTCGCTGCTCGACAACGGCCTCCGCAACACGCTCGCGGCCTCGCACGCCAAGCGCTTCTCCGCCGACTCGGCGATGGAGGTGGCCACCGACGCCGTCCAGGTCTACGGCGGCTACGGGTTCATCAAGGAGTACCCGGTCGAGAAGCTGATGCGCGACGCGAAGATCATGCAGCTCTACGAGGGCACCTCGCAGATTCAGCGCCTCGTGATCGCCAAGGAGGTCCTGATGGGCCGCGACGTGAACGAGCCGCTGCCGGAGGCCGAGGAGACCTCGAAGCAGGTCGAGGAGGTCGTCCCGGCCTAGTCGCCGCGGCACCGACCGTTTCAGCGAAGGGCCGGGCTCGTCCCGGCCCTTCCGCGTTCTCGGGGCGGGGCCAAGAGTTGGTAGAGGCCGGCGGATGCGACTGGTGGCCTGCTCGACCTCCTGTCGGGCCGCTCACCCGGGACCTTCGCTGGTCCTGGTCACGCTCCCTCCGTGGCGCGCGCCTTCAGGCGATCCACCGACCTCTACTCGACTGCCTATCGGGAGCGGAACAACGGAACTTGAGTTCTGCAGCGATCGACTGGACGGGATGCGCCCGCGGGGCCGAGGCTTATAGTCGCCCCGATGGCCGAGAGGCATTCGAAGCCGATGGCGGAAGCGGTCGCCGAGGCCACGCGCGCCACCGAGCGCAGCCGCAAGGGCACTCGGGGCGCCGGGCGCGCCTCCGACGTGTTCGGCGGCGAGCTGCGACGGCGGGACGTGTTCCCGTTGCTGGTGCTCCACCTCGTCGCCCGTGAGCCCGCCTACGGCAACCGGTTGATCGAGGACATCGAGGACATCACCCAGGGGGTGATCACGGTCAACCCGAACACCATGTATCCGCTGCTGCGGGATCTCGAGAAGCGGGGGATGATCGAGGGACGCTGGGAGCATCCCGACCGCCGCACCCGGCGCTTCTACTCGATCACCGATGCCGGCCGAGTCGAGTACGAGCGCCTCCAGGGCGACCTCGCGCCGTTCCTCGACTCGATGATCCGGACGGTGACGCTGATCAAGCGGGAGATCTATGGCGAGGGTTGAGGCGTCGGCCGAGATCCCCGCGCCCCTCGCCGACGTCTGGGACCTCTACTTCGACTCCGACCGCTGGCCGTCCTGGGTCGACCAGTTCGCCGCGGTCGTGTCCTCGAGCGGCTATCCCGAGGCCGGAGGGGAACTCGTCTGGCGCTCGACGGCGGCCGGGCGGGGGCAGGTCCGCGAGCGCGTCGTCGAGCACGAGCCCCGCTCGCTGCACCGGATCGAGTTCGAGGACCCCGAGTCGCGTGGGCGACTGGAGACGGCCTTCGAGATGGTTCCGGCCGGCGAGGAGCGGACGACCAGGGTCACCCAGCGGCTCGCCTACGAGATAACCGGCGGCGGCCCGCTCTCGGCGGTCACCGATTTCCTCTTCATCCGGACCCAGATGCGCCGCTCGCTGGAGCGCTCGCTCGGCGGCCTCCGCCTCGAGGCGAACGGGTAGCCTTGCGGTTTCCGGGGCCTCGGTCCCGGCGCGCGACGGCTTGCCTCGCCGCGCGCCAGGCACTTTCACAGACACCAGATCAGAACCCACGTAAGGAGCGGAATGTTCGTCTTCAAGGCTGCAGTCGTCGGTGCCGGCACGATGGGAGGCGAGATCGCCCAGGCGATCGCGGTCGCCGACATCGACGTCGTCCTCAAGGACATCGATCAGAAGTTCGTCGATCACGGGCTCGACAAGGCCCGCGAGGTGACGAAGGCCCAGCTCGACAAGCTCGTCGCGAAGGAGAAGCTGACCGAGGAGCAGGCCGGCGCCCGCCTCGAGGAGGTCATGGGTCGGATCGAGGGCACGACCGATTACTCGTCCTTCGGAGACGTCGACTTCGTCATCGAGGCCGCCCCGGAGCGGATGGACATCAAGCAGGCCGTCTTCACCGAGCTCGACGCCGTCACCCCCGGCCACGCGGTGATCAGCAGCAACACCTCGTCGCTGTCGATCACCGAGATGGGCGAAGCGACCCTGCGGCCCGAGAAGGTCGTCGGCTTCCACTTCTTCTACCCGGCGTCGATCATGCCGCTGCTCGAGATCGTCCGCGGCGAGGACACCTCGGACGAGACGATCTCCACGGCGTTCAACTTCGCGCAGGCGATCAAGAAGCAGCCGATCGTCTGCGACGAGGTCCCCGGCTTCGTCGTCAACCGGATCCTCAACTCGTCCGTCGCCGAGGTCTGGCGCGAGCAGCACGAGAAGGGCCTGTCGATCAAGAAGATCGACGAGGGCATCGCCGCCGCCAACGCCGCGCCGATGGGCCCGTTCATCCTCACCGACTTCCTCGGGCTCGACACCGTCCTGCACGTCGCCGAGCACCTCCGGGAGTCCTACGGCGACCGTTTCTACGTCCATCCGGGCATGGAGAAGCTCGTCGCCGAGGGCAAGCTCGGCGTCAAGACCGGCGGCGAGGGCGCCTACAAGGACGGCGAGCCGAACGTCGAGGGGGACGCTGACCCGAACGTCGAGGAGCTGGTCGAGATGTTCTCGCTGAAGGCCCTCGTCGAGGCCTGCCTGATCCTCGAAGAGGGGGTTTGCACGGTCCGCGAGATCGACGTCGGGATGATGGCCGGCGCCGGGCTCGATCCGCGCCGGGGCCTGCTGCCCCCGTTCTGGAAGGCTGACGTCGAGGGCCTCGGCGTCGTCCTCGAGAAGCTCGAGGGCCTCGCCGAGCAGCACCCGGACAGGTTCTCGGTGCCGGTGACGCTGCGGCGGCTCGTCGCTCAGGGCCGGCTCGGCCTTGCGAGCGGCCAGGGCTTCTACGCCTACCCGCAGCCCGACGACGGCGAGCAGACGGAGACGATCAAGCTCGAGACCCGAGAGGGCGGCGTCGCCATCGCCTGGCTCGCCAACCTGCCGATGAACTCGATCAGCCCGCAGGTCATCGTCGACCTGCGCACCGTCTGGGAGAAGCTGAAGGCCGACGACTCGGTCCACGCCATGGTCGTCGCCTCGTCGATCCCGCTCGTCTATTCGGCGGGCGCCGACATCAAGGCGTTCACGAAAATGGACGAGAGCTCCGGCGCCGAGCTGATCGAGGACGGTCACGCGCTGCTGCGCGAGTTCGGCACCGAGGGTATCGCGACGATCGCGGCGGTCAACTCGCTCGCCTTCGGCGGCGGCTGTGAGCTGGCGATGGCCTGTGACCTGCGGATCGCCGCGGAGTCGGCCGTCTTCGGGCAGCCCGAGGTCAAGCTCGGGATCATCCCCGGGTTCGGCGGCACGCAACGACTGCCGCGATTGGTTGGACCCCAGAAGGCCCTCGAGATGAACCTGATCGGCGATGCGATCACCGCCGGCGAGGCCTACGAGGTCGGCCTCGTCAACTACCTCGCCCCCGACCACGAGATGTTCGACACCGCCGTCGCCTTCGCTCGCAAGCTCGCGGGCCAGGCGCCGATCGCCGTCGAGCAGATCAAGCAGGTCTCCCACAAGGGCGATCTCGACGAGGGCATCGAGGCCGAGAAGGCGGGCTTCGCGGCCGCCTTCTTCAGCGCCGACGCCAAGGAGGGCATCGGCGCCTTCCTCGGCAAGCGCACGCCGAAGTGGAGCGGCAAGTAGGCGCGAGGCCGACAACGGACAGCCGGCGCCCGTCGACGCGGTCGGGCGCCGGGCTGCTGGCCGAGCTGATCCGCGGCTCGGCCAGCACGGTCGCGCTGACCGGTGCCGGGATCAGCGTCCCCTCGGGGATCCCCGACTTCCGCACACCGGGTGAGGGGATCTGGTCCGACGTCGACCCCTTCGAGGTTGCCTCGATCGACGCTTTCCGGCGCGATCCGAAGCGATTCTGGGACTTCTACCGGCCGCGCTTCAGCATGCTCGGCGACAAGCTCCCCAATCCCGCCCACGACGTGCTCGCGAGCCTCGAGGCGGCGGGCATGCTCGACGCCGTCATCACCCAGAACATCGACCGGCTCCACCGCGCCGCCGGCACCCGCGACCTGATCGAGGTCCACGGCTCGATTGCCACCTCGAGTTGCATCACCTGCGGCAGCTCATACGAGCTCGACCACGTCGAGGATCTCTTCGACACCCGCGGGATCGCCGTCTGCGACGTCTGCCCGGGCCTCGTCAAGCCCGACGTCGTCCTCTTCGGGGAAATGCTGCCGGTCGCGGCGATCGAGCGGGCCCGCGAGCTGGCGAGCGCCGCCGACCTGATGATCTGCGTCGGCTCCTCGCTCGAGGTCTTCCCGGCGGCCGGCCTGCCGGAGCTGACGCTCGCCCACGGCGGCGATATCGCCCTGGTCACGATCGGAGCGACCCCCTACGACAGCGACGCCGCGGTCAAGCGCGACGGCGACGTCGCCGACGAGCTGAGCGCGGTCCTCGCCGCGCTCGTCTGACCCCCGCATCTTCGGCTGAGCCTCACCGTCGGGTCAGTCGAGGGCGCGCCGCCTGATCGTCGCCTCCGCCTCCCGCAGCGCCGTCTCGAGCACGGTGCGGTCGGGATCGTCGCCGTTCAGCACCGCCCGGTTCGCAGCGGCGGCCGCGTCCGCAGCCGCGCCGACCTCGGCCCCCGAAGCCGCCAGCGCCTGCAGCGCGGCATGGAGCCCCAGCGCGGCGGCTGCCGGCCGGTCGGCCTCGAGGTCGCCACGGGCCCGGACGATCAGGTCCTCGTAGGCGCCGACCGTCTCGCGGCCGCCGAGGACTGCGGCGACTCGCTCCTGCGGGCGCAGCGCCTCGTAGTCGCGGCGGACCAGCTTCTGCCGCTCCGGATCGGCGAGCTCGTTGGCGGCGTGCCAGCGGCCGTCGGCAACCTCGTCGCCGGTTCCGAACCCGAACCTGACCGCGACCGCGCGGCCGGGGTCGACGTCGGCCACGTATGGGTCGCCGGCCGCCGTCCGGTGCGCGTGGAGCAGGCGGTTCAGCTGGGCGGCGGCCTCGCGGGCGAGGCTGCTCCAGAGGTCGCGGTCGGCGCAGACCTCGCGCAGCCAGGCGGCCGCCGCCTCCTCGTCGGCGAACGGCCGCGGGCGGATCAGCGTCGCCCGGGTCAGCGGCAGCGGGGTGGCGTCGGGAGCGCCGGCGACCGGCTGGGCCCTGCCCCGGCGGAGCCGCGGGCCCGCTCGCGGCGCTCCGAGGATCGTCAGCACGAGCACGTCGGGCTCGGCGTCGGCCCGCCCGGCGGGGCGGATCAGGTAGCGGCCCTCGCCGGGGCCGAGCCTGCCGGGCAGATCGAGTTGGGCGAACGGGAGTAGGGGCTGAGCGGCCAGGGCGGCGACCCGGTCGTTACTCGCCGATATGGGCGTTGCTCGCCTTGTCGCCCTTCTTGGCGGGCAGCGAGAACTCCGACGGCTTGACCGGGACCTCGGGTTGGTCGAGCTCGGAGATCCGGTCGAGCAGCTTGTCCCACTGCTCGGGCTTGAGCATGCCGGTCAGCGGCTGGCCGCCGTTGTCGGTGCCGTCGGGCGTGTAGCCGACGTGGATGTGGTCGTTGTGATCGGCCATCGCGAAGGTCGGGCCGCCCATCTCCATCAACGAGATGATCTGGGCCGGCTCCATCGGCCCCTGCAGCTTCAACAGGTCGTTGATGACTGCCTCGGTGATCGAGCCCTGCCCCTGGTTGCCGAGGATCGGAATGCCGTTGACCATCGCGATGTCGACGGCGTCGCCGGTCGAGTGGGCGCTGACGTTGCCGGACGTGGTCATGATGCTGTGGCCGCACTTCAGCGACGTGATCGTGAGCTTGTAGCCGCGGGCCACCAGGTACTCGAGAACCGCCAGCACCCGCCGGTCGATCTGGCCCGAGGCGATGTCCTCACGGCCGCAGGAGTAGATCTCGAGCGCCGGGTCGGCGAGCACCTGACGCTGCAACTGCGACTTCGAGGCGAGCAGCACCTGCCCGACCGTCGCCTGGTCGTTGAAGGGGTTCTTGCCGGCGGCGCGGTAGATCGCCGTGGCCTCGAGGAGCTTCCAGCCGTCGAGGATCGGCTTCGGGTCGATCGTGTGGGCGCCGCGGCCGGCCGGCGTGATCTCGAAGTGGAGGTGGGGGGCGATGTCGGGATCGGTCTGGCCGACCTCGCCGATGATCGTGCCGCCGACGACCCGCGAGCCCTTGCGGAGCGGCGCGGTGTCCATCGTCTTCGAGTCGAAGCGGAGGACGCCGGAGAAGTACGACTTGAAGGTCTCGTAGCCGGGCATGCCCTTGCCGAGCAGGTCGTCGACCTGGGTCCCGAGGCTGCCGCCGGCGACGCCACCGTTGCTGCCGTTGTCCTTGCGCTTCGGCAGGGCGAAGAGGCGCTCGCGGCTGTCCTCGGTGTTGGCCGGACCGGCATCGGCGGCGCTGGGGTCGCCGAGGCCGACCGACTTCGGCGTCGGCTTCGACCCGGACTTCGACTGCGGCTCGGTCGCACCGCCGGACTTCCCGTCCTCCGCGCCGGGAGCGGTCTCGGCCTCGTTGTGGATGGTCTGCGCACGGGTCGTCCTGCTGGCCGAGACCTTGGGCTTCTGGTCGCCTTCGCCCGGGGTGATCAGGTCGAAGTCCTTGGCGCTGAGGTTCTTCTGCTTCGGCACCGGGATCGCCTTGGCGATCTTGCCGAGGCCCGCGTAGGTGTACTCGTTGCCGTAGGCGTCGCGGAGGACGATGTAGCGGCCCAGCCGCTTGTTCTGGCCGACCTTGGTGATGATGCCGTCGTTGGCGGCGACGACCGGCGCGCCGTCCTTCGAGTAGATGTCGATGCCGCGGCGGGTCGGGGAGTCGCTGATGACGTCGGCGACGTTTCCGCTCGAGCCCGGACTCGGCGCCGCCCGCTTGATCGCGTCGCGCTCGGAGATGTCGTCGGCGTACCGCGACTTGGCGGCGACCGGGAAGTGGGCGCCTTCGGTGAGGCCGGTGAGCGAGTCGACGAGGCCGCTCGGGAGGTTGCCGTACTGCTTCGCGTAGAGGAGGACCTCGTCGACGTACCAGTCGGCGTGGTTGTAGGCGAAGATCGCCTGGTAGAGATCCTGCTCGGCGCCGGCCGCCTTCAGGTACCGGGCCGCGGCGCAGATCGCGTCGACCGGGTTGTAGGGGTCCGTGCGGCCGTCGTTGTTGGCGTCGACGCCGTACATCTCCCAGGTCGCGGGCATGAACTGCATCCAGCCCAGGGCGCCGGCGGTCGACACGTTCAGGTTCGTGCCGAAGGCGGTCTCGATGCGGTTGATCGAGGCGAGCACCTCCCACGGCACTCCGTACTGGGTTCCGCAGGCCTGGTAGATCGGGAGCAGGAAGGGCGGGATCGAGAACTGCTCGATGACGAAGTTGGGGACGCCGATCGGGGCGGCGCCGGTGGTGCCGATCGTGATCGTCGGGTTGGCGTTCGTCGGGACGCCATCGGGGCGGCGGATCTCCGGGGTCGGGATCGCGTTCGGATCCTCGGACCCGTTCGAGCCGCCCTTCGAGCCGCCGTCGCCGTCCTCGTCCTTGACGGTGAAGTCGCGGCCGCCCTTGTCGCCGTTGCCGAACGGATCCTTGCCGGGGAGGTCGGAGGTGTCGTCGCGGGGCGGCGGCGTCTCGTCGCTGGTCGAGGTGGTGGGGTCCGTGCCGGTCGTCGTCGACGGGGTTGTGGTCGTCGTGCTCGGCGGCGTCGTCGTCGTCGGGCTCGTCGTCGTCGGCGTCGAATTAGTCTCATCCCCGTCTAGAGGGTTTGCGCAGCCGGGGTCACCGAGGTCGACCGCGCCGTCCCCGTCGTCGTCGCTGAGGTTCGAGCAGGCCGGGAGCGCCTGGCCGGGGTCGATGTTGCCACCGCCGGGCAGGTCGACGGAGACGCCGGTCGATTGCGCGCCGACGGCTCCAGCCGCGAGTACGGCCAGGAGCGTGCCAAGCACCATCGTTATGACCAGTCGGTTCCTCATTCCCGTGCACCCTTGCCGTGCGACTCGCTCAGCCCTGCCTGCTGGACGCCGACTACTCCAAGAGCAGGTGAAAAGCTATCCGTCCGGGCAGCGGAATGCAACGGACAACCATGGCCCGCAACCGAGTGCCCCGGAGGGCCACTTCGCGCTTTGCTCCGCCCCGTCACCTGGAACCAATCGGCAGTATCCCATCTGAGCCTGAACTCGGCATTGCAAGCCGCTTCTCACCACGTGATCGGCTACCGTGCCGCTATGGGCGAACGCGCGGGGCGACGATGAGCGGCGAGGCCGGTGACCCCGGCGGCTTCCGCTCGCGGGGCGAGGAGGTGATCGGCGAGCTCGCCCAGAGCCTGCTCGAGAACCCGCTGTTCAGCCAGGCGCTCGGCAAGGCCCTCGGGGCCGGCGAGCGAGCCGCCGGGGCCCAGCGGGCGGCGCTGAACGCGATCGACGTCTCCAGCGCCGGCGACGTCGAGCGGCTCGCGCGCCGCGTCCGCGCCCTCTCCGACCGGGTCGAGGCGCTCGAGGACGAGGTCGACCGGCTGCGGCGAGCTCAGCGCTCCGCCTGACGCCCTCGCGGCCGCCGGCGCGACGCCCGCACCGCCGCTCCGATTCGTTCTAACCCTCGACCTGAGACCCAGGCTTGTCGAGCGCGGTGACGGCGGCGTCGGCGAGGCGAAGCAGCGCCGCGTCGAGCGGCTCGTCCTCGAGCGGGCGGCCGTCGACGCTGCGAACGACGAGCCCGGCGGCCGCGGCGAGGCCGAGTCGCCGGGCGAGCGTGAAGACCGCGGCCGTCTGCAGGTCGTGGAGTCCGGGGCGGCCCTCGCCGCCGTGCTCGCCGGGTGACGGCAGCAGGTCGGCGCTGGCGATCTTCGTGGTCACCGCGCCGGATGCGGCGGCCAGGGCGGCGGTCAGGCTGCGGTCCGGCGTTGCCTCCTCGCCGGCGCCGAGCGCGCGGCTGGTTCCGTCGCCGGCGCGGGCGGCGGCGACCACGACGGTCCCGCCGAGCGGGGGGTGGTCGCCGCCGGTTGCCGCGCAGGTGCCGACGCGGACGAGGCGGGTAAGACCGAGGTCGGAAGCCTCGCTCAGCACCGCCGCCGCGCTCGGCGCGCCGATGCCGGTCGCCTGGACCGTCAGCGGCCGGCCCGCCGGCGTCTCGCCGTAGTAACCCCAGAGGCCGCGGTTGTGGTTGCTGATGCGCGGCTGGAGCATCACGTGCTGGGCGATCGTCAGCGCCCGGGCGGGATCGCCGCAGATCAGGGCGTCGGTTGCGGTCGGGGCGCTCGGTCGCAGGTAGAACGGCATGGCGGGGCGACGATAGAGGTCGCCGAGCCGCGCCTCCGGCGCCGTCCGGGAGAGCCTAAGCTTGGGGAATGAGCGAAGCCGAGAAGGAAGACTCCGGCTCCGGGCCGGAGGCCGTCGGGGAGGCGCTGCGCAGCGCCGTCGAGAAGACGCTGGCCGCGACTGCGGAATCGGCGACCGGGACCCGGGAGCGCGCCCAGGGGCTCCTCGACGACGTCGTCAAGCGCGGTCAGAGCGCCCGCGAGGAGGTCGCGCGCCGCGGCGAATCGGCGACGTCCCGGCTCGCGGACGCGATCGGGGAGCTCCGCGCGGCCGACAGCGAGAGCCTCGACCGGCTGACCGGGCGGCTCGATGCCCTCGAGCGGCGCCTGGCGGCATTGGAGGCGGCTCAGAAAGTACATCCTAACCCTCTACCTGAGATTGAGGCAACGCCGCTCGAACCCGATGAGCAAGGGGATCCGAGGGACTAGATGGCCGATCCCACGGAATCGATCATCTAGTGCCCGCCGGTCGCCGGATACTGATCGCCGGCATCGGAACCCACTGGGGAACCGAGCTCGCCCTCCGCCTGGAGCGCGATCCGGACGTCGAGCAGGTGCTCGGCATCGACACGACGCCGCCACTCGCGGAGCTCGAGCGGACCGAGTTCCTCGAGGCCGACATCCGCAGCCCGCTGCTGGCGCGGCTGCTGCCGTCGACCGGGGCCGACACGCTCGTCCACACCGGGATCCTCTGGTACCCGGAGCCGGGGAAGCCGCAGCGGGCGCTGCACGACATCAACGTGATCGGGACGCTGCAGCTGCTCGCCGCCTGCGAGCGGACGCCGTCCCTGCAGCGGGTCGTCCTCCGCGGGTCCGCCGCGATCTACGGCTGCGAGCCGACCGGCCCGTCGTTCTTCACCGAGTCGATGGCCTCCGACTACCCGCTGCGGACCCGGTTCCAGCGCGACATCGGCGAGCTCGAGGGTTACTTCGCGAACTTCGCCCGCCGCCACAGCGGCCTGACCTGTTGCATGCTCCGCTATCAGCCCGAGATCGGCCCCGGGCTCGACGCTCCGCTCTCCCGCTACCTGTCGCTGCCGATCGTGCCGACGCAGCTCGGCTTCGACCCGCGGCTGCAGCTGCTCCATGCCGAGGACGCGACCGGGGCGCTGCTCGCGGCGACGATGAACCCGATTCGCGGCGCCGTCAACGTCGCCCCGAGCGGATCGATCTCGCTGTCGCGGGCACTGCGCCTGATCGACCGGCCGCAGCTGCCGATCCCGCATCCGCTGTTCGGACCGGCGATGGCGCGGCTCGGCGACCGGCTCGGCGCCGGCAGCCTCTACGGCGACGCCGTTCGTCTGCTCCGCTACGGGCGCGGCGTCGACAACGCCCGGCTGCGGACCGAGCTCGGCTACGAGCCGCGCTTCGACGCCGTCGCGGCGGTCCGCGACTTCGCGGCGGCCGACCGGGGACTGCGGCTGGTCCCGGTGCCGGGCGTCGGCTCGGTGCTCGACCGCTTGGCGGGGTCGCGATGAGCGCCACCGCCGCCCCGTCGGCTTCGATCCCCGAGATCGGGGCGCGCTTCCTGCGCAGCGTCCGCACCGCCGTCGACGGCGGGCTCGATCCGATGACCGCCGCCGAAGCGGCCTCGGCCGACCTGCCGAAGTCGCTGCGCGACGCGATCGAGCGGATGGCCCGGCGGCTCCGTGGCGAGTACCACGAGGACGAGTGGGGGTTCGACGAGGAGTTCGCCGAGGCCGCCTACCCGTTCTTCGAGCTGCTCTACGACCAGTGGTGGCGGGTCGACGCAACCGGCGTCCAGAACGTCCCCGCCCACGGCCGGGCGATGCTCGTCGCCAACCACGCCGGAGCCCTGTTCCCCTTCGACGCCTCGATGATCACCGGCGCGATCATGAAGGAGCATCCGCTGCCCCGGTGGCCGCGGTTCATGGTCCTCGACTGGGCCTTCTCGCTGCCGTTCCTGTCGGCGTTCATGCGCAAGGTCGGTGGCGTTCCCGCGAGCCCCCACAACGCGACGCGGATCCTCGACGACGACGGTCTGATGATGGTCTTCCCCGAGGGCGTCAAGGGCACCGGCAAGCCGTTCGCCGAGCGCTACCGGCTGCAGCGGTTCGGCCGCGGCGGCTTCGTCGAGGTGGCGCTGCGAACCGGCTCGCCGATCGTGCCGATCGCCGTCGTCGGCTCCGAGGAGATCTACCCGAAGATCGCCGACAGCCCCCTGCTGGCGCGCGCGATCGGCGCGCCGTACGCCCCGATCACGCCGACGTTCCCCTGGCTCGGCCTGGCCGGCCTGATCCCGCTGCCGTCGAAGTGGCGGATCGAGTTCTGCGAGCCGATCGACATCGGCAACCTCGGCCCGGAGGCCGCCGACGACCGCCAGCTCGTCTTCGAGATCTCCGAGCAGGTCCGCGAGACGATCCAGCAGAAGCTCTACGAGAACCTCGTCAAGCGCGGTTCGGCGTTCGTCTGAGCTCCGTGCCCACCCCGCCCGCACGACCTTGCTAAAGGTTTGTCCAGATGCCCACCGATGAGCAGATCTCGCTCAGCGAGGCCACGCGGCGCTCCGGCGTGCCGGCTTCGACGCTGAAGCGCTGGGCCGAGCAGAAGATCGTCGAGGTGGACGGCGGCAAGTGGACGGCCGGCGCCGCCGCGCAGGCACGGATCGTCGCCCGGATGCGGGAACGCGGCCACTCGCTGCGCGAGATCCGCGGCGCCGTCCGCGACGGACGGCTGGCGTTCGGCTCGGTCGAGGACCTGTTGCCGTCGCCGAGCCGGAGGCACTCGCGGGCCGACGCGGCCGCGATCGTCGGGCTCGAGGAGGATCTGGTCGAGCGGGTGATGGCGCTGCTCGGGACGCCGATGGCTCTGACCGACCGGATCAGCGACGAGGACATCGCGGCGCTCGAGCGGATGGCCGGCGCCCTCCACAACGGCTTCCCCCTGATCGCGCTTCTCCAGCTCGTCCGCGTCTACGCCCAGGCCGGTCGCAAAATTGCCGAAGCCGAGGTCCGGCTCTTCCACCTGTTCGTCCACGAGCCGATGATCCGCGACGGGGTTCCGCCCCTGGAGATGGCCGAGGACATGGAGCGGATGGTCTCGGAGCTGCTGCCGACGGTCGCGCCCGTGCTCGAGTACATCCACGCCCGCTACCTGCGCTTCTACATGGAGCAGGACGTCGTCGGGCACATGGAAGCCGATCTGCCGCTGACCCGCCGCCATCCCGATCGCGTTTCGATGGCCTTCTGCTTCGTCGACCTGACCGGCTTCACGCGCTTCACCGAGGAGGAGGGTGACGAGGAGGCGCTCGACCTCGTCGAGCGCTTCATCGAGACCGTCGAGGCGACGCTGCCCGCCGACGCGACGATCGTCAAGACGATCGGCGACGAGGTCATGGTCGTCTCCTCGGATCCGCGGATGCTGACCGAGTGGGCGGCGGGGTTCCTGACGATGTTCGACGAGCGGCCGCGGCCGCGGGTCGCGATCCACTGCGGCGGGGCGGTCTATCGCGACGGCGACTACTTCGGCGGCGACGTCAACCTGACCCACCGGGTCGTGACCCGCGCTCTCGCCGGCGAGGTCCTCGTCACCAGGCCGGTCGTCGACGCGATCGGCGAGTCGGAGTACCTGGACCTCGAGCCGATCGGCGAGGTCGCGCTGAAGGGTCTTCCCGAGCCGACCGAGCTCTATGTCGCCACGGCGACGAACGTTCGCATGCGATGAGCGCCCAGGGCCGTCCCGACGACCGCGACCCGACCCGCGATTCCCGCCGTCGCCGGCCATATCCTCAGGGCGTGCAGAGCTCGCCGGCGATCGAGGCGCTGGCCGACGCGGTCGAAGCCGGAGGCTTGATCGATCGTCGGTCCGCCGGAGTGGTACTCGTCTCGGGCGGGGCGGACTCGGCCTGCGCCGCCGCCGCGCTCGTCGCTCTCTGCGGGCCCGAGTCGATCTCGGCGGTCCACCTCAACTACGGCCTCCGTGACGATTCGGGCGAGGACGAACGAGCGGCCCGCGCTCTCTGCGCGAAGCTCCGGGTCGACCTCCACGTCGAGCGGCCCGAGCTCGGCCGCGGCAACATCCAGGCCCGGGCCCGTGAGGCTCGCTACGCGGCGGCCGAGCGCCTCCGGCGCAAGCTCGGCTACGACTGGGTCGCAACCGGTCACACCCGCACCGACGTCGCCGAGACCTTCCTCTACCGGCTCACCGTCTCACCCGGCACCCGGCCGCTGCTCGGGTTGCAGCCGCGCAACGGCGACGTCGTCCGGCCCCTGCACTCGATCTCGCGTGAGGAGACGCGCACGGTCGCGGCCGAGGCAGGCCTCCCGTTCGTCGACGACCCCAGCAACGCCACCCCGCGCTACGCCCGCAACCGGATCCGCAACGAGATCCTGCCGCGGCTCGCTGCGATCGGGCCCGAGGTCGAGCGCAACATCGCCGCCACCCACGCCGAGCTCCACGAGGAGGCCGAGCTGCTCGCCGCCGTCGTCGAGGAGACGCTCGCCGCGGCCGGAGCGGGTGGCACGGCGACGGTCGTCGCGGCGGCGGAGCTCGAGCCGATGGCCCCGGGAATGCGCCGGCTGGTGCTGCGTGAGCTCGCCGAGCGGGCCGCGGGGCGGCGGGTCGCTCTGAACCGCGGTCACGCGTCACGGATCCTCGCCCTGGCCCGGCGGCCGGAGGGAGGCGAGATCGAGATCGGCGGCGGGCTGAGCGCGTTCTGCGAGGCGGGATCGGTTCGCTTCGCGACCGGCTCGGTCCCGGTGCCGGAGAGCGTCCGGATGACCGTTCCCGGCGCAGCGCGGTTCGGCGACTGGGAGCTCCGCGCCGAGCTCCACCGCGGTCCGGTCGATCCGGCCGGCCCGGGCCTCGCGACGCTCGACGCGTCGGCGATCGGCGGCGAGGTCGAGATCCGTGCCTGGCAGGCCGGCGACCGGATGCGGCCGCTCGGCCTCGGCGGCACCAAGAGCCTCCAGGACCTGTTCACCGACAGCGGCGTTCCGCGCTCGGTCCGGTCGCGGATCCCGGTCGTCACCGCCGGCGGCAGGGTGGCTTGGGTGGCCGGGGTGGCAGTCAGCGACGAGTTCATGCTGCTCGAGGAATCGGCCGAGGTGGCCGTGATCACCGCGCGCGCCGCCGCCCGGCGGCCCTGAAATACACTCGGCCGCGATGGGCGACCCATCTGCGAGCAGCGGGAGCGGCCGGATCGGCGAGACCCTGATCGATTCGGGCCGTCTGCATTCCCGCGTCGCCGAGCTCGGATCCGAGATCAGCCGCGACTACGCCGATCGCGACCTCGTGATGGTCGGGGTCCTGAAGGGCGCACTGATCTTCATGGCCGACCTGATGCGGGCGCTGACGGTGTCATGTGAGATCGACCTGATGGCCGTCTCCAGCTACGGCTCGGCGACCGATTCCTCGGGGGTCGTGCGGATCCTCAAGGACCTCGACACCTCGATCAACGGACGCGACGTCCTGATCGTCGAGGACATCGTCGACTCCGGCCTGACGCTGCAGTACCTGCTCCGCAACCTGAAGGCCCGCGACCCCGCGTCGATCGAGGTCTGCGCGCTGCTGACGAAGCCCGACCGGCGCCGGGTCGAAACCCCGATCCGCTATGTCGGATTCGAGATTCCGAACCGGTTCGCGATCGGCTACGGCCTCGATCACGCCCAGCTTTATCGCAACCTCGACTACGTCGCCGTCCTGGAGACCGAATAGGACCGGTCGGGCGCGATCGTTCCCGCCGCCGCCAGGTGGGCTGAGCGGAGGTTCCTCCCTGGTACCCTCAGGATTCGGCTGAGCACCGGCGAGGCCCTTTGCCATGCGGATTGCACCTCGAGGACAACTCTGATGAAGCGGATCTCCCGCAGCGGGGCCCTGGTCCCGATCCTGATCGTGATCGTGCTCGCGTTCTTCGCGCAGCGGATCATCTCACCGCCGCAGCAGGACAGCGATCCGACCTACTCGGACTTCATCGCCCAGATCAACAACGACTCGACGGCGGGCCAGGTCAAGTCGGTCGAGATCAAGACCAACGACAACACGATCAACGTCACCGAGCAGGACGGCACCGAGTACTCCACCGGGTACCCGGACAACACCGAGGAGCAGCTCGTCAACACCCTCGAGCGCCAGGACATCAGCACGACCGTCGAAGGCAAGGGCGGCTCGTCGATCCTGTCGCTGCTCACCTACATCCTGCCCTTCGTCCTGATCTTCGCGTTCTGGATCTTCCTGATGAACCAGATGCAGGGCGGCGGCTCGCGGGTCATGAACTTCGGCAAGTCGCGGGCGAAGCGGATGTCCGTCGACGCCCCCAAGATCACCTTCCGCGACGTCGCCGGCGCCGACGAGGCGGTCCAGGAGCTGCACGAGATCAAGGAGTTCCTCGAGAACCCGAAGAAGTTCCAGTCGCTCGGCGCGCGGATTCCGAAGGGAGTGCTGCTCTACGGGCCTCCGGGCACCGGCAAGACGCTGCTCGCGCGCGCCGTCGCCGGCGAGGCGGGAGTGCCGTTCTTCTCGATCTCGGGCTCCGACTTCGTCGAGATGTTCGTCGGCGTCGGCGCCAGTCGCGTCCGCGACCTCTTCGAGCAGGCGAAGCAGAACTCGCCCTGCATCATCTTCATGGACGAGATCGACGCCGTCGGCCGCCATCGCGGCGCCGGCATGGGCGGCGGTCACGACGAGCGCGAGCAGACCCTGAACCAGCTCCTCGTCGAGATGGACGGCTTCACGATGACCGACAACATCATCCTGATCGCCGCCACCAACCGGCCCGACATCCTCGACCCGGCGCTGCTCCGTCCCGGCCGCTTCGACCGTCAGATCGTCGTCGACCGACCCGACCGCAAGGGCCGCAAGAAGATCCTCGAGGTCCACACCCGCGGCAAGCCGCTCGCGGCCGACCTCGAGCTCGACGTCCTCGCCGGCCAGACCCCCGGGTTCACGGGCGCCGACCTCGCCAACCTGATCAACGAGTCGGCGCTGCTGACCGCCCGCAAGGGCAACCGCGAGATCACGATGGTGGAGCTCGAGGAAGGGATCATGCGGGTGATCGCCGGACCCGAGAAGAAGTCGCGCGTGATGGGCGAGAAGGAGCGGCTCATCACCGCCTACCACGAGCTCGGGCATGCGATCGTCGGCCATCTGCTCCCGAACTGCGACCCGGTCCACAAGGTTTCGATCATCAGCCGCGGCCAGGCGCTCGGCTACACGATCTCGCTGCCGACCGAGGACAAGTTCCTGACCACCCGGGCCGAGCTCGCCGACACGATGGCGATGACGCTCGGCGGTCGCGCGGCCGAGGAGATCGTCTTCAACGAGATCACGACCGGCGCCTCCAACGACCTCGAGAAGGTCACCCAGACGGCCAAGCAGATGGTCATGCGCTACGGCATGTCGGAGCGCCTCGGCCCGCGCGTGTTCGGACACGACCGCGGCCAGCCGTTCCTCGGCCGCGAGTTCTCCTCCGAGCCCGACTACTCCGACGAGATCGCCCGCGAGATCGACGACGAGATCCGCCGCGTCGTCGAGGAGGCCCACCAGACCGCCAAGGACATCCTCAACGAGCGCCGCGACGACCTCGAGTCGCTGGCGAAGATCCTGCTCGAGCGCGAGACGATCGACGCCAAGGAGTTCGTCGCCCTGCTCGACGGCGCCAGCGAGGAAGACGTCTTCGGCTCCGCCGACGAGGACGGCTCCGAGCCGACTCCCGATACCAGCGACGAGTCCCGCCGCGAGTCCGAGCGCGAGACCCCACGGTCGATCACGCCTCCGCCGCGTCCCGGCTTCGCCGGTGGCGCCGCCGAGATGCGCGCCGACGACCCCGACGCCATCTAGCGCGTCGCCGCCGCGCCGGCGGGCTGTAGAACTCAGTCCATGACCACGGTCATGGGAATCGTCAACGTCACCCCGGATTCGTTCTCCGACGGCGGCCGTTACCTCGACTCGACCGCGGCGATCGCTCATGGCCGTGAGCTGATCGGGGCCGGCGCCGACATCCTCGACATCGGCGGCGAGTCGACGCGCCCGGGCGCGGCCGAGGTCAGTGCCGCCGACGAGAAGGCACGGGTCCTGCCGGTCATCGAGGCGCTCGCGGCCGACGGCGCCAGGATCTCGGTCGACACCTCCAAGGCCGAGGTCGCCGCCGCGGCGCTCGCGGCCGGGGCCGCGATCGTCAACGACGTCACCGCGCTCGGCGACCCCGAGATGGCGGCCGTCTGCGCCGCTGCCGGCTGCGGACTCGTCCTCATGCACATGAAGGGCACGCCGCGGACGATGCAGGACGACCCCGTCTACGACGACGTCGTCGCCGAGGTGCGGGACTTCCTCGCCCGGCGGCTCGCGGTGGCGACGTCGGCCGGGGTCGAGGTCGAGCGGGTCTGGCTCGATCCCGGGATCGGCTTCGGCAAGACCGTCGAGCACAACCTCGAGCTGATCGCCCGGATCGACCGGTTGGCCGAGCTCGGCCGGCCGGTCGTGATCGGAGCCTCGCGGAAGAACTTCATCGGCGTCGTCACCGGGCGTGAGGTCGATCGGCGGATCGGCGGCAGCATCGCGACCAACGTCCTCGCCATGGCGAACGGAGCCGCGGTGCTGCGCGTCCACGACGTCGCCGAGACGGTCGCGGCGATCCGCGTCGCCGAGCCGATCCTCGGCCGGACCGAGCCGCTCGCCGCGGGGGCGCCGGCATGAGCGGCGAGCCGGTGACGATCGAGCTGGTCGGCCTGCGGGCGTTCGGGCCGCACGGCGTCAGCGAGGCCGAGCGCGAGGTCGGGCGGTTGATCGTCCTCGACATCACGATGACGGTCGCCGACTGCACGGCCGTCGCCGACGACGAGCTCGGCGGGACGCTGGACTACGGCGCCGTCGCGACGGCCGCGACCGGCGTCGTCACCGACACCAGCTGCCGAACCCTCGAGCACCTCTGCGGCCTGATCGCCGACCGGCTCGAAGCGGAGTTCGGGCCCGACGAGATCGAGGTTCGCGCCGCCAAGACCGAGCCGCCGATCGCCGAGGCGATCGGCGAGGTCGCGGTGACGCTGCGGCGGCCGGCGGATCGATGAGGATCGGCTACCTCGGGCTCGGGTCGAACGTCGGCGACAGGGTCGCGAACATCGCCGCCGCGATCGACGGCATGGGGCCCCGCGGCATCGCCGTCGAGGCGGTCTCCGGCGGTTACGAGACCGAGCCCGTGGGGGAGATCCTCGACCAGCCCGACTTCCTCAACCTCGCCGTGCGGATCGCCACCGGCCTCGAGCCGGAGGAGCTGCTCGACGCCTGCAAGGGGATCGAAGCAGATGCGGGCCGCGACTTCGACGCCCCGCGGCACAGCCCGCGGCCCGTCGACGTCGACCTGCTGCTGCTCGGCGACCTCGAGCTCAGCACCGAGCGCCTGACCCTGCCGCATCGCGAGGTGACCGCGCGGCGGTTCGTGCTCGTGCCGCTGCTCGAGCTCGACCCCGGCCTGCGCCTGCCGAACGGGACCAGCCTCAGCGATTGCCTCGAGGCCCTCGGCGATCGCGAGCGCGTCGAGCCGTACGGCCCCGTGGTCTGACCGGCGTGGTCTGACCGGCTACGCCGAGAGCGGCTCGAGCCAGGCCGGCGGAAAGCTCGCCGGGGTGTGGCCGGGGAAGTCGGGGACGAGGCGACGGGCGAGATCTCCCGCCGGCCGGTCGGCGATGAACGGCCGCAGGTCCGCCATCGTCATCAGCAGAGCGATGCTCGGCGCGATCTGCAGATCGGCGGCGTTGGGCGGATCGCCGCCGATGACGCCGTCGGCGACGTGGCCGTCGATCCGGTCGCTCAGGCCCGGCAGCGCCGCGATGTCGGCGATCGCGTGAGCGTCGTCGGCCCGGTCGAAGCGGGCTGCGAGCTTGGCGATCGGGGGCGCGGTCTTCTCCGCCACCGCGAGCGGCACGCCGAGTTTCGAGCCCTCGAGGTAGCTCCGAACCTGGCCGCTGTCCTTCGCGAGCAGGTTCCACGCCAGCCGCCGGGCGACGCCCTGGAGGACTTCGTCGCCCCACGCCTCCGCCTCCTCGACCCGCTCGCGCTCGGTCGGATCCGCCGGGAAGAGCGGCGGCTCGGGGACGAGGGCGTCGAGCTCGCGGGCGATCGCCCGCGAGCCCTGGATCCTCTTTCCGTCGAAGATGAGCGCCGGCACGGTGGAGCCCGGGAACCCGAGCACCCGCACGACTGGTATCGAAACGATCTTGACGAGGTCGATCCGCGAGTAGGGGATGCCCTTGCGCTCGAGCATCAGCCGCGCGGTCCAGCCCGGGTGGGATGCGGGAATCGTGAACAGGCGAGCCTTCACGGGGGCGAACCTACACGCATGCGATCAGCGGCGGTTGCGACAATCGCCCGATGCTTCTCGCCGTCGACGTCGGCAACACCCAGACCCACGTCGGTGCCTTCGACGGCACCGAGCTGATCGGCGACTGGCGCCTCGCCACCCGCGGCGACTCCACAGCCGACGAGCTGGCGCTCGCCCTCGCCGGGTCGCTGCAGTTCCGCGGCTTCGATTGGGACGGGGTGGAGGGGCTGATCCTCTCGACGGTCGTGCCGCGCCTCGGCCCCGAGTACGAGCGGCTCTGCGGTCAGCATCTGGCAGCCCGCTACCTGCCCGTCGGCCCCACGGCCCGGACCGGGATGGCGATCCTCATCGACAACCCGCGCGAGCTCGGATCCGACCGGCTCGTCAACGCCGTCTCGGCTTACGAGAAGGTCGGCGGCCGCTGCCTGTCGGTGGACTTCGGGACGTCGATCAACGTGGACGCGGTCTCCGCCGACGGCGAGTACCTCGGCGGCGTCATCGCTCCGGGCCTCGAGGTCTCGATCGAAGCGCTCTCCTCGCGGGCGGCGAAGCTGCCGCGATTCGAGCTCTCCGAGCCTGAGCAGGCAATCGGCCGGAACACGCAGACGGCGCTGCAATCCGGCTTCGCATACGGGTTCGCCGGCCTCGTCGACGGCGTCGTCGTGCGGATGCGCCGCGAGCTCGGCGCGGACGCGCGGGTGATCGCGACCGGCGGCATGGCGACGACCATCGCGCCGCTCTGCGACACGATCGACGAGGTCGATCCGTACCTGACCCTGGCCGGCCTGCGGTTGATCTGGGAGCGGAACCTGTGACCCCGCAGCCAGCCCTCACGGAGCCCTTCGAGATCGGCGGCGTCGAGATCGCCAACCGCGTCCTGCTGGCGCCGCTCGCCGGCATCGGCAACTGGTTCGTCCGCCTTCAGGCCCGCCGCCACGGCGCCGGGCTGGCGGTCTCCGAGATGGTCTCGAGTCACGCCATCCACTACCGCAACGAGCGCACGATCACCGAGCTGCTGCGGATCCACCCCGACGAGCATCCGACCTCGATCCAGCTGTTCGGGGCGGATCCCGAGGTGATGCGGGGTGCCGCCGCGGTGGCCGCCGGGGCGGGCGCCGACCTGATCGACCTGAACATGGGATGCCCGGTCAAGAAGGTCCGCAAGACCGGCGCCGGCGCCGAGCTGATCGCCGATCCCGACCTCGCCGTCGCCGTCGCCGCCGCGGCCGTCGAGGGCGGCGGGCGGCCGGTGACCGTGAAGCTGCGATCGGGACTGCGGCCCGGGGACCGCTCGGGCGTCGCCGTCGCCGTCCGCCTCGTTCGCGAGGCCGGCGTCGCGGCGATCGCGTTCCACCCGCGCTCGGCCGCCGTCCAGCACAAGGGCACGCCCGACTACTCGCTGGTGCGCGAGCTGACCGGCCTGATCGACGTCCCGGTGATCGTCTCCGGCGGCCTCGACAGCGCCGAGCGAGCCCGGACCGCGTACCGGGAGTCCGGCGCCGACGCCGTGATGATCGCCCGTGGCTCCTTCGGCTATCCCTGGATCTTCGAGGAGCTGACCGGCCGGCGGACCGCGGCGCCCGATCGCGACGAGGTCGTCGCCGAGCTGCTCTGGGTGATCGACGCGGCCGAGGAGCACCTCGGGTCCGAGCGCGCATCCCACTACCTGCGCAAGTTCTACCCCTGGTATCTGGCGCGGATCGGGGTGGCGCACGGGGAGGCGGCGCAGTTCCAGCGGCTCGAGGATCTCGACGACGCCCGTGCCCGGGTTCGCGAGCTCGCCGGCGACCGCCTCGCCGCGGCCTGAACGGCCCTGCAGGGCGGCCGGAGACAGGTCGTTTGCGGCGTCTCGGACCCGCTGAGGGCCGTTGCTATAGTTCCGCGCCGCCGTGCCCGATCAGCGGACCCATCCGGGGTTTGCAAATCGGGCGTTTCTAGTCTCCGGAGGCGTTACAGGCAGCACCCGGGACGATCACGAGGAAGGTACGAAACGTGGCCAGAGAGTCCCTGATCACTCCCGAAGGTCTCGAGAAGCTGAAGACGGAGCTCGAGGAGCTCCAGACGACGCGGCGGCGCGAGGTCGCCGAGCGGATCAAGGAGGCTCGCGAGTTCGGCGACATCGCCGAGAACTCCGAATACGACGACGCCAAGAACGAGCAGGCCATGCTCGAGCAACGGATCGCCCAGATGGAGGAGCGGGTCCGTCGCGCGATCGTCGTCGACAAGGATCAGGTCGACACCCGCGTCGTCTCCGTCGGCGTCAAGGTGCACGTCAAGGACCAGAAGACCGGCGACTCCCGCAAGTTTCAGCTCGTCGGCACGGCGGAGGCGAACCCCGCCGAGGAGAAGCTCTCCCACGAGTCCCCGATCGGCAAGGCCCTGATGGGCCGCAAGCGCGGCGAGATCGTCAGCGTCGAGGTGCCGCGCGGCGGCAGCCGGAAGCTGAAGATCACCAAGATCGAAGTGGCTTAGCTCGCGGGTGCCGGGGGGGGGCGGGGACAGGCCCCGCCTCCGCACTTCGTGCCGGGGGCGGCCGGTGAGGGCAGGCCCCGCCTCCGCACTTCGTGCTGAGTGTCGGCGGGACCTGCCCCCACCGGCCTCTCGACGCGCAAAGGTGGGCGTTCCTGCCCCGACGGGCCGCGGACCCCGCCTGGGCCCAACACACATGTCTTCCCGTCCCGCAACACCGCGCCGCCCGGCGGAAGCGGACGGCGAAGCCGGAGCATTCCGCCGAAGTGATCTACTCCAGGTGCAGGTCGAAGAGCTCGACGTCGAGGATCCGGCCGAACTTCTCGCCGCAGCGGCGCTGGGTCCCGAACGACCGGAAGCCGGCCGCCTCGTGGACGGCGACGCTGGCCGGGTTCGGCTGGGCGATCCGGGCGAGCAGGACGGAGATCTCGGGGATCGAGCGGGCGCGAGCGACGAGGTCGGTCAGCAGCGCCCTGCCGATGCCGGCGCCGCGGCCCGCGGGATCGACGTAAACGGAGACCTCGCCGGTGCGCCGGTAGGCGCCGCGCGGGGACCAGGGACCGATCGAGGCCCAGCCGACGACCTCGTCCTCGCCGTCGGTGGCGACCGTGACCGGGTGGTAGGAGGCGCGGGCGGTCAGCCAGCCGTCGTCGCGGCCGGGCTCGCGGGTGTCGATGTCGAAGGTCGCGATGCCGGTCTCGACCTCGCGGTTGTAGATCGCGAAGATCCGCGGCAGGTCGCCGAGCCCGGCGGGGCGGATGTCGATCTGGGCCGGCGCGATCCCCGCAGGCTAGATAAGCGCCGGGGAAGGCCGAAGTGCGGCTCCGTCCGCAGCTTGCGGGAACGGAGCGCCGAGCGTCGCCCATACCTTCGAACCGACCGACACCCCCGTCTATACTTCTGCATCCGCGCAAACCACAAGACCGGAGGGCTGATCGATCGGCAACCACGCGCCGAAGACTTTGATCCAGACTTCCGGTGGCAGCGCATTCCCGGAGAGCGTCCAGGCCGGGAACCCGCAGTCGTCGGGTCGCATTAGATGGTTTGAGCAAGTAATCGAGTAAGTCAGGACAGGTAGCCAGTGTTCGAGCGATTCACAGAGAGGGCCCGTCAGGTCGTCGTCCTCGCCCAGGAGGAGGCCAGGACCCTCAAGCACAACTACATCGGCACCGAGCACATCCTGCTCGGGCTCCTGCGTGAGGAGGAGGGCCTCGCGGCCCGGGTCCTCGAGTCACTCGACATCACCGTCGAGCGCGTCCGCGCGCAGGTCGTGCGGATCGTCGGCTCCGGTGAGGAGGTCACCTCGGGCCAGATCCCGTTCACGCCCCGCGCCAAGAAGGTCCTGGAGCTGGCGCTGCGCGAGGCGCTTTCGCTCGGCCACAACTACATCGGCACCGAGCACATCCTGCTCGGCCTGGTCCGCGAGAACGAGGGCGTCGCCGCCCGCATCCTGCTCGACTTCGACGCCGACTCCGAGAAGATCCGCAACGAGGTCATCCGGATGCTCTCCGGTCCCGGCGGACGCCGCCAGGGCAGCTCCGGCAGCTCGAGCTCCTCGGGCTCCGGCGAGGGCAAGAAATCGTCGAAGCTGCTCGACCAGTTCGGCCGCAACCTGACCAAGCTCGCCGCCGACGGCAAGCTCGATCCCGTCATCGGTCGCGAGACCGAGATCGAGCGGATCATGCAGATCCTCTCGCGGCGCACCAAGAACAACCCGGTGCTGCTGGGCGAGCCGGGCGTCGGCAAGACCGCGGTCGTCGAGGGCCTGGCGGCGCGGATCACCAACGGCGAGGTGCCGGAGCTGCTCCGCAACAAACAGATCTACACGCTCGACCTGGCGGCGCTCGTCGCCGGCTCGAAGTACCGCGGCGAGTTCGAGGAGCGCCTCAAGAAGGTGATGAAGGAGATCACCCAGCGCGGCGACATCATCCTCTTCATCGACGAGCTCCACAATCTCGTCGGAGCCGGCGCCGCCGAGGGCGCGATCGACGCTGCCTCGATCCTGAAGCCGGCGCTCGCCCGCGGCGAGCTGCAGACGATCGGCGCGACCACGCTCGACGAGTACCGGAAGTACCTCGAGCGCGACTCGGCGCTCGAGCGGCGCTTCCAGCAGATCAAGGTCGACCAGCCGTCGATCGAGCAGAGCGTGCAGATCCTCGAGGGCCTGCGCGACCGCTACGAGCAGCACCACAAGGTGAAGATCAGCGACGAGGCCCTGTCCGCCGCCGCCGACCTCGCCGATCGCTACATCTCCGAGCGCTTCCTGCCCGACAAGGCGATCGACCTGATCGACGAGGCGGCGTCGCGCCTGCGCATCAAGTCGATGTCGCAACCGCCCGTCTACCGCGACCTCGAGGACGAGATCGACGAGACGCGCCGGGCCAAGGAGGCCTCGATCGAGGCCCAGGAGTTCGAGAAGGCCGCGAACCTCCGCGACAAGGAGCGCCAGCTCACCGCCAAGAAGCGCGAGCTCGAGGAGGAGTGGAGCTCCGGCGAGGAGGGCACCCGCCCGGTCGTCGGCGAGGAGGAGATCGCCGACATCGTCTCGATGTGGACCGGCATCCCCGTCTTCAAGCTGACCGAGGCCGAGACCAAGAAGCTCGTCCGCATGGAGGAGGAGCTGCACAAGCGCGTCGTCGGCCAGGAGGTCGCGATCACCGCGGTCTCGAAGGCGATCCGCCGCGCCCGTGCCGGCATCAAGGACCCGAAGCGCCCGTCGGGCTCGTTCATCTTCCTCGGCCCCTCCGGGGTCGGCAAGACCGAGCTGGCGCGGACGCTGGCCGAGTTCCTGTTCGGCGACGAGGACTCGATGACCCGGATCGACATGTCCGAGTACATGGAGAAGCACGCGGTCAGCCGCCTCGTCGGCTCGCCCCCCGGCTACGTCGGCTACGACGAGGGCGGTCAGCTCACCGAGGCCGTGCGGCGCAAGCCGTACTGCGTCCTCCTGCTCGACGAGATCGAGAAGGCCCACCCCGACGTCTTCAACATCCTCCTGCAGATCCTCGAGGACGGCCGCCTCACCGATGCCCAGGGCCGGACCGTGGACTTCCGCAACGCGATCGTGATCATGACGTCGAACGTCGGCGCCCAGGACATCGCCCGCAACACCCCGCTCGGGTTCGCGGTGACCGATGAGACCGGCACCACCTACGACGACATGAAGAAGCGGATCATGGGCGACCTCAAGAAGGTCTTCCGTCCCGAGTTCCTGAACCGGATCGACGAGGTCATCGTCTTCCACAAGCTGACCCGGGACGAGATCAAGGTCATCATCGACCTGCTGATCGGCCGCGTCCGGACGCAGATCTCCGAGCACGAGCTGCAGCTCGACCTGACCGACGAGGCGAAGGACCTGCTCGTCGAGAAGGGCTGGGACCCGTCGATGGGAGCACGGCCGCTGCGCCGGGCGATCCAGCGCTACATCGAGGACCCGCTCGCGGACGAGGTGCTCAAGGCCGGCCCGGACTCGATCGAGTCGGGCACGACCGTCCTCGTCTCCCGCGACGAGGCGGGCGACGAGAACGACCAGCCGCTGAAGCTCGAGCTGATCCCGCCGACCAAGCCGGTCGGGGAGGACAAGCAGCCCGTGGGAGTCGGGGCGAAGGGCGCCGACGCGGGCGAGAAGGCCGAGGACTCCGGCGGCGAAGAGCCCGGGGACGGCGGCGAAGCGAGCGAGTAGCCGGGGACGGCGGCCGGGGCAACCGGCCGGCCCGGCTCAGGCCATGGATCGATGAGCCGTCTCCGAGCGGTGACGATCGCCGGCGTCGTCGCCGGGCTCCTGGCGAACTACTGGGCGCTGGAGACGCTGCTCGCCGATCGCAGCGACCCGGCGGGATCGTGGATCAGCGACCTCGGCGCCCGGACCGAGAGCACCGGCCTGCTGTTCGATCTGCTCGAGGTCGCCTCCGGGCTTGCGATCGTCGTCTTCGCGGCGCTGCTGCTTCACCTCCTGGCGGGCCGTTCACTGGAGCTCCGCCTGGGGGTCTGGGCACTCGCCGCCGTCGGCGTCTGCACGGTGATCGACGGGGCGTTCCCGCTCAGCTGCGGGGAGTCGCTGGCCGAGCCGTGCGAGCTCCGCTACGACGCCGTCGACCTGATCCACGGCGGCGAGACGTTCGTGTCGATCGCGCTGACGATCGCGATGTTCACGCTCTTCGCGGCGGGCCTGCGCTCAGCGGCGGAGGCGTCGCTGCGCCGGCTCGCCGGTTGGTCGGCGCTCGCCGGGGTGCTCTGGGTCGCCTGCAACGTGATGATGGGCGCGCAGTACCTGATCGACGACCTCGGTGAGGTCAAGGGGGTCTTCCACCGCGGCTCGCAGGTGATCCTCGGCGCCTGGCTGGTCGCGGTCGCGCTGACGGCCGGCCGCCTGCCGGACCCGGGGCGCGATGACGTCCCCCGGGCTTGGCAGGATCGACGGTGATGGCGAAGCAGCGCAGCCGCTACGTATGTCGCGATTGCGGCCACGAGTCCCTCGCCTGGTCGGGCCAATGTCCTGGCTGCTCGGAGTGGAACACGCTCGAGGAGGTCGTCGTCACCGCCACGACCGCTGCCGGCGCCGGCCGGTCGTCCCGCAAGCGGGCGGCCGCGCCGCGCTCGGTGCCGCTGCGCGACGTCGAGCCTCCGGCCGAGGAGCGCCTCGGGACCGGGATCGGCGAGCTCGATCGCGTGCTCGGCGGCGGCCTCGTGCCGGGCTCGCTCGTCCTGCTCGGAGGCTCGCCCGGAATCGGCAAGAGCACGATCACCGCGATGGCGCTCGGCAACCTCGCGGCGGCCGGCCGTACCGTCCTCTACGTGACCGGCGAGGAGTCGGCTGCGCAGGTGCGGATGCGGGCGGAGCGGCTCGGCGAGAGCGCGCTCGCCGTCCCGGCGCTGGCCGAGACGGATCTCGGTGCCGTCGTCGCCGCGATCGAGGCCGAGCGCCCTGACGCCTGCGTGGTCGACTCGGTCCAGACGCTGCACTCCGCCGAGCTCACGAGCGCGCCCGGCTCGGTGGCGCAGGTTCGCGAGGCGGCCAACGCCCTGATGGAGGTCGGCAAGCGGAACGGCACGGCGCTGATCCTCGTCGGACACGTGACCAAGGAAGGTGCGGTCGCCGGACCGCGCGTCCTCGAGCATCTCGTCGACTGCGTGCTCCTCTTCGAAGGCGAGCGGGAGCGCTCCTACCGGACCCTGCGCGCGCTCAAGAACCGCTTCGGCGCGACCAGCGAGCTCGGCGTCTTCGAGATGCGCGAGGCCGGGCTCGTCGAGGTCGAGGACCCTTCGGCCCGGTTCGTCGGCGAGGCGACTGCCGCTGCCGGCTCGGTCGTTCTCTGCGCCATGGAGGGAACCCGTCCGCTGCTGGTCGAGGTCCAGGCACTGGTCGCTCCGACCGACGTCGTGCCGCCGCGCCGGGTCGCCAACGGCATCGACCGCAACCGCCTGGCGATGATCCTCGCCGTCCTCTCCCGCCACGGCGGGGTCGGGGTCGGTAACGCCGACGTCTTCGTCAACGTCGCCGGCGGCGTCCGGGTCGATGAGCCGGGCGCCGACCTGGCGATCGCGCTCGCGATCGCATCCGCCCACCGCGGCGAGCCGCTCAGCGATGGTGGGGGCCGCCCGCTCGCCTGCTTCGGCGAGGTCGGGCTGACCGGCGAGCTCCGCTACGTCGCCCATGCCGACCGCCGGGTCGCCGAGGCGCTCAAGTTCGGGCTCTCGCCGGTGCTCGGCCCGGCGATCCGCGAGGCACCCGCCGGTCTCGATCCGGCGGCGACGCTCCGCGCCGCGCTCGGGACGGCGCGGAAGCGCGTCGGGACCGCCCTCCGCGAAGCCGCCTGAGCCGATGCCGAAGCCGGTCGCGGACCGGCGCGCCGACGGTTCCGGCTTGACAAAGCCGAATCCGATCTTTCAACTCGGAATGGCCGGAAATCGGCTCTTTACGCGTGTCTGCCATCATTGCTGCATTGATGGCACTGGCATCCTGGGACGATACGAACGCGGGGCTGGTGCACGAGGATCCGAGGCTCCTCAGGGCGCTCGACATGGTCGCGCCCGGCACGACCCTTCGCGAGGGCATCGACAACGTCATCCACGCCTCCACGGGGGGCCTGATCGTCATCGGCGAGGTCGAGGAGATCTCCTTCCTCTTCAGCGGCGGCCTGAAGCTCGACGTCGACTACACGCCGGGGCTGATCTACCAGGTGGCGAAGATGGACGGGGCGATCGTCCTCGACCCCGAGGCGCGCAGGATCTCCTGGGCGAACGTCCAGCTGATGCCGGATCCGACGATCCACTCGTCCGAGACCGGCACCCGCCATCGGACCGCCGAGCGCGTCTCCAAGCAGACGAACGCGCTCGTGATCGCGATCTCCGCCCGCCGCGACGTCGTCTCGATCTACCTCGACGGCATCAAGTACATCCTCCAGGACATCCCGACGGTGCTCAGCAAGGCCAACCAGGGATTGGCGACGATGGAGAAGTACCGGCTCCGGCTCGACCGGGTCACGGCCCGGCTGACGACGGTCGAGCTGGCCGGCGCGGCGACGCTTCATGACGTCCTCACGGTCCTCCAGCGCGCCGAGCTGCTGCTCCGGACCTCGAATGAGGTCGAGCGCTACATCATCGAGCTCGGCGCCGAGGGCCGGATGATCGAGATGCAGCTCGAGGAGACCTCGGTGGGCGTCCTCTCCGATCGCGTCGCCCTGATCCGGGACTACGCGGTCGACGACAGCGAGGAGACGCTCGACACGACCCTGGCGACGCTCTCGCGGCTCAGCCATCAGGAGC
Organism: Solirubrobacterales bacterium; assembly: GCA_036257785.1. Classification (GTDB taxonomy): domain Bacteria; phylum Actinomycetota; class Thermoleophilia; order Solirubrobacterales; family 70-9; genus RHKX01. The sequence goes on from DATAFA010000118.1 coordinate 29,499, forward strand.
TGCTCGACCTCGGCCGCCTCGCGGAGCTCCTTGGCTACGACCGCAAGGTCAACCCCCACGACCTGTCCGTCTCGGCGCGCGGCTACCGCGCCCTCGGCCGGGTCACCCGCCTGCCGCGCCTGGTCGGCGAGAAGGTCATCAAGCACTTCGGAAGCCTCGAGGAGATCCTCGCGGCAAGCGACGAGCAGCTCGCCGCGATCGACGGCGTCGGTACCGACCGCGCCGCCGACATCCGCGACGGGCTCGACCGCGTGCGCGAGTCCGAGATCTTCGAGCGATACCCACTGACATGAACAGGCACCCCGCCCGGCGGGGCGCCACGACATTAGGAGGCAGACGATTCCTGAGCTAGTTGACGAAACGACCGACACCGATCTCGAGATCGAGATGCTGCAGTGCGAGGACTTCGATGTTGGCGACAACGTCGTCTATCCGCACCACGGGGCCGGTGTCGTGCTCCGCAAGGAGAGCAAGGAGCTCCTCGGTGAGGAGCGCGAGTATCTGACGATCAAGATCCTCCACAACGACATGACCGTTCAGGTCCCCTGCGAGAACGCCGGCATGGCGGGACTGCGGCGGGTGATCGGTCCCGAGGACGTGAAGAAGGTGACCGCCGTCCTCACCGACGACGTCTCCGAGATGCCGAAGAACTGGAACCGGCGCTTCAAGCACAACCGCGAGAAGATCAAGACCGGCGACGTCTTCGAGCTCGCCGAGGTGGTCAGGAACCTGGCGATCCGTGAGATCGAGAAGGGACTTTCGACCGGCGAGAAGCAGATGTACACGCGGGCGAAGAAGATCCTCGCCTCGGAGTTCATGTACGCGCTCGACACCGACGAGGAGGGCGCCGAGGAGTATCTCGACGGCCTGCTCACCGAGCGCTTCGGCGAGACCGTCGCCGAAGCGGGTGCTCCCGCCTGAGCGGAACCCGCGCAACGGCCGTAGTCGCGGCCGCCGGCTCCGGGCAGAGGCTCGGCGCCGGCGGCCCGAAGGCCTTCGTCGATCTCGGGGGCCGGGCGCTGATCGAGTGGTCATTGGCGGCGCTCGACTCCGCCCGCTCGATCGGGGGGATCGTGATCGCGGCACCGGCCGGCTTCGAGCGTGAGGCCGAGCTCGCCGCCGGGTTGGCGGCTCCGAAGGCGGCGGTCGTCGTGACGCCGGGAGGTGCCACGAGGGCGGCGTCGATCGCACTCGCGCTCGACCATGTTCGCGGTGACCTCGTCGTCATCCACGACGCCGCCCGGCCGCTGGTCAGGGCCGACATCGTCGACCGCGTCGTCGCCCGGCTCAGCGCCGACGCCGAAGCCGACGCGGCGATTGCCGCAGCGCCGCTGACCGACACCGTCAAGCGGGCGCGCGCGGCCCGCGCTGCCGATGATCCCGCCGCGACGGTGATCGAGCGCACGCTCGACCGTGGCCTGCTCTGGGCGGCACAGACGCCGCAGGCATTCCGGCTCGCCGCGCTGCGAAGCGCGCAGCGACTCGCCGTCGCGGACGGACGGCTCGGCATGGCGACCGACGAGGCGTCGCTGATCGAGCTGGCCGGCGGCCGCGTCCTGCTCGAGGAGACGGGTTCGGCGAACTTCAAGGTGACCACAGGCGTCGACCTCGCCGCTGCCGAGGCGCTCGTCAGCGCCGAACCGGCCTGACCCGGTCAGTCCCGGAGGACGAGCAGAGCGGTGACGACGAAGACGAAGACGACCTGCCCGACGCCGAGCGCGGTGCCCGCGTTGGCGGCTCCGAGCGCGGCCGCGACGAGGGCGGCGACGGCGAACGAGCCGACGGCGATGCCGATGTCGGTGAGCGTCGCGATCGGTCTAGGGTAGAAGATGATCAGGCCGCGGCGATGCTGACCGATTACCACGTCCACCTCCGACCCGACGAGGCCGACACACCTCCCGCGCGGTACTTCACCGAAGCCAACGCGGCGCGGTACCGCGCCGCCGCCGACGCCGCCGGGATCGCCGAGCTCGGGATCTCCGAGCACGTCCACCGCTTCGCGCAGGCGCTCGACGTCTGGCGGCACCCGTTCTGGGTCGAGCAGGCGGTCGACGACCTCGACGCCTATTGCGAGTTCCTCCGCGCGGCCGGGCTCAAGGTCGGCATCGAGGCCGACTACGTCGCCGGCGCCGAGGAGCGGATCGAGGCGTTGCTGGCTTCCCGCCCGTTCGACTACGTGATCGGCTCCGTCCACTTCGTCGGCGACGGCGCGATCGACCAGGATCGCTGGGACGTCTGGGAGGCCGAGCGAGGGGACCCGGACCGGGTCTGGTCCCGCTACTTCGAGCAGCTCGCCGCGGCCGCCTCGTCCGGGCTCTTCGACGTTCTCGCCCATCCCGACCTCGTCAAGGTCTGGGGCGCCGGACGCCCCGCACCGGAGCAGGATCCGCGCACCTTCTGGGAGCCGTCCGTGGAGGCGATCGCAGCCGCCGGGGTCGCCGTCGAGGTGTCGACGTCGGGACTACGCAAGCCGGTCGACGAGATCTACCCGGCAGCCGGCTTCGCCCGTCTCTGCGTCGAGGCGGGCGTCCCGTTCACACTGTCATCGGATGCGCACCTCCCTGAGCATGTCGGCTACGCCTACGACGAGGCGATCGGGTTCATGAGCGGACTCGGAATCGATCGCCTCTGCGTCTTCACCGGCCGCGAGCGTTCGCTGGAGCCGCTCGGATGAGCCGGGTCGGGATCGGCTACGACAGCCACCGGCTGGTTCCCGGTGGACCGCTGTTGATCGGTGGGGTCGAGATCGAGTTCGATCGCAGCCTCGAAGGGCACTCCGATGCGGACGTCCTCGCCCACGCCGTGACCGACGCCGTCCTCGGAGCCGCCGGAGCGGGGGACATCGGCTCGCACTTCCCACCGACCGACGAGCGCTGGCGGGACGCGGACTCGATCGAGCTGCTGCGAGCGGTCGTCGCCGGGCTCGACGGCCGGGTGGTCAACGTCGATGCGACGGTGATCTGCGAGCGACCCGCGATCGGCCCGCATCGCGCGGCCATCGAGGAGCGCCTCGGCGACGCACTGGGAGCTCCGGTCTCGGTCAAGGCGACCACCAACGAGGGTCTCGGGGCGATCGGCAGGGAGGAGGGAATCGCAGCGATCGCCGTTGCCTCGTTCGATCCCGCCACCGCCTCGCCGGCGGCTGGACAATAGGCTGCGATCATCGTGGCAGGAACGATGAGGAGCATCACGGGGACACTCGGGGGAGCGATCCGTCGGGTGAAGATCGGACAGCTCGGCAGCCTTGCCGACCTGCCCTTCAACGTCAAGGTCCTGGCCGAGGCCGGGATCATACGGCCGATGGGTCCGGGAGAGCTGCTGACCGTCGGTCAGGCGGTCCGCCGCTGGGGCGCGTCCCCGGCCGCCGGGATCGTCTCCGCCGGCGCCCGCCGCCCCGACGACGTCGCCCTGATCGACGAGCTCGGCGAGGTCACCTTCGGGGAGCTCGACGGTCGCTCCAACGCGCTCGCGCGAGCGCTGCTCCGGGCCGGTGTCTCCAGCGACGACTCGGTCGCGATCATGTGCCGCAACCATCGCGGGTTCGCCGACGCGATCTTCGCCGCCGCCAAGCTCGGCGCCTCGGTCCTGCTCCTCAACACCGACTTCGCGCGACCGCAGCTGCTCGGGGTGATCGAGCGCGAGCGGCCCCAGGCCGTGATCTACGACGCCGAGTTCGAGGGCCTGCTCGAGGGCGCTGAGGGTGAGAACCCGGAGCTGACGAGGATCGTCTCCTGGACCGACGGTGACTACGAGAGCGACCGGCAGGTCGCCGAGGATGCGATCGCCCACAACTCCGACGCGCCGCTCGATCCGCCCGACGAGCCGAGCCGGTTCGTGATCCTGACCTCGGGGACGACCGGCACCCCGAAGGGGGCCCAGCGCGGCTCCCCCGACTCGCTGGCCCCGCTTGCGATCCTGCTCTCGAAGATCCCGCTGCGAGCCGAGCGTACGACCGTGATCGCCGCACCCCTCTTCCATTCCTGGGGCTTTCTCAACTTCGCGTTCGGCCTGGCGCTCGGTTCGACCTACGTGCTCCGGCGCCGCTTCGATCCGGAGGCGACGCTGAAGATGGTCGCCGACAACGAAGCCGATGCCCTCGCCGTCGTGCCGGTGATGCTGCAGCGGATCATGGAGCTCGACCAAGAGATCCTCGACAGCTACGAGCTGCCGAGCCTGCGGATCACCGCCGCGAGCGGCTCGGCGCTTCCTGGCGACATGGCGGCCCGCTGGATGGACGCCTTCGGCGACAACCTCTACAACTTCTACGGCTCGACCGAGGTCGGCTGGGCGACGATCGCGACCCCGGACGACATGCGGAAGGCGCCCGGCACCGCGGGCCGCGCCCCGCACGGCACCGAGGTGAAGATCCTCGACGAGGACGGCAATCCCCTGCCGGACGGGGAAACGGGCCGGATCTTCGTCGGCAACGAGATGTCGTTCGAGGGCTACACCGGCGGCGGCGGCAAGGACGTCGTCGACGGCATGCTCGCCTCCGGCGATGTCGGCCACTTCGACGAGCACGGCCGCCTGTTCATCGACGGCCGCGACGACGAGATGATCGTCTCCGGCGGCGAGAACGTCTTCCCGCGCGAGGTCGAGGACCTGCTCGCCAGTCACGGAGCGATCGACGAGGCCGCCGTGATCGGCGTCGACGACGAGAAGTTCGGCCAGCGGCTCAAGGCATTCGTCGTCACCCGCTCCGGGTCCGAGCTCGACGAGGCCGCGGTCAAGGACTACATCAAGGAGAACCTCGCCCGCTACAAGGTGCCCCGGGAGGTCGAGTTCATGGACGAGTTGCCCCGCAACCCGACCGGCAAGGTCCTCAAGCGCGAGCTGAGGTAGATACCTCCGACCGGATCCTCCGCGAAAGCGGAGGACCTCCCCCGGGTTAACTAGAGTCGCGGCGATGCGCGCGGTCAGGATCAGGGACACGCTCAGCGGCGAGGTGCAGCGGCTGGAGCCGGGCCCCGACGGACAGGTCGGGATCTACGCCTGCGGGCCGACGACGTACGGGCCGATCCACATCGGCAATGCCCGCCCCTACGTGATCTTCTCGTTGCTGCGGCGATTCCTCGCCCACGAGGGCTACGCGCCGACGCTGGTGATCAACCTCACCGACGTCAACGACAAGATCTACGACGCCGCCCGCGAGGAGGGGGTCCCGTCGGCCGGGTACGCCGAGCGGATGATCGCCGCCTACACGGCCGACACCAACGCGCTCGGCATCGGCCGGCCCGACCACGAGCCGAGGGCAACCGAGACGATCGCGCCGATCGTCGCCCTGATCGCCGACCTGATCGCCTCCGGCCACGCCTACGAGTCCGCCGGCGACGTCTACTTCCGGGTCCGCAGCTTCCCGGCTTACGGCCAACTCTCGAACCGCGACCCGGAGGCGATGGACCAGGGCGAGGAGGCCGGCAGCGCCGAGCTCAAGGAGGACCCGCTCGACTTCGCGCTCTGGAAGGCGCGAAAGGGCGAGGAGGACACCGCCTGGCCGAGCCCCTGGGGCGAGGGACGCCCGGGCTGGCACATCGAGTGCTCGGCGATGGCCGAGGAGCTGCTCGGGCTGGAGTTCGCGATCCACGGCGGCGGCTCGGACCTCGTCTTCCCCCATCACGAGAACGAGCTCGCCCAGACCGAGGCGGCGCGGGAGCGCCCGCTGGCGAGGATCTGGATGCACAACGGGATGGTCCAGAGCCGCCCGGAGGCGGGCGGGAGCGAGAAGATGGCGAAGTCGGTCGGCAACGTCTTCCTGCTCGGCGAGGCGATCAGGGCTCACGGCGCCGAGGCGGTCGTCGGCTACCTGGTCTCCGGCCATTACCGTCAGCCGATCGCGTTCGGCGACGGCGCCCTCGCGGAGGCGGCGGCCCGTAACCAGAGGATCCGCGAGTTCTTCCGTGAGGGCGACGATCCACCCGGCGACCCGGACCCGGCCGCGCTCGGGCGCCGCGAGGCGTTCCTCGATGCCCTCGCCGACGACTTCAACACCCCGCGGGCGCGGGCTGAGCTGTTCGGTCTCCTCGCCGACGCTCGCCGCGAGCCCATTGCCGGCGCCCGTGCCGTGGCCGCCGAGCTGCTCGAGCTGCTCGGCCTCGAGTCGCTCG
>DATAFA010000015.1:0-3478 GCA_036257785.1 Solirubrobacterales bacterium
GCCTCGGTCAAGGCACGGCTTCGCGAGGAGACCGACCGGGCCGGCAACCGCGGGGTCTTCGGGGTCCCGACGGTCGTCGTCGGCGCCGAGGTCTTCTGGGGCGACGACCGGCTCGAGGAAGCCGTCGCCGCGGCCCGGCTACGACGGGAGTGATCGCTGCGTAGCTGCACCCGAGGATCTGCGGGTGCATCGGCGAAACCAGGGGAGCCGCAATTGCATCCGCAGATCGGTTGCGACCGCTCGGGGACCGGCCCGCCATCGATCGCCACACCATCGATAGAGTCGGGGCGGTGATCGAGAAGCTCGACTTCATCGGAGTGCCGTCGCGGGACCCGGACCGCACGCGCGCCTTCTACGTCGAGACGCTCGGGCTTCGTCCCGACGAGACCGCCGACTACGAGTTCTGGGTCGGCGACACGTGCTTCGCGATCTGGGAGCCGGAGAGGCTCGGCATGGAGTTCATCGCCTCCCGCAACGCGCACCCGGCGCTGCACGTCGACGACGTTGCGGCCGCCCGCGCGGAGCTCGAGGCCAAGGGGGTCGAATTCTTCGGCGAGATCCTGGACACCGGCGTCTGCCACATGGCGCTCTTCCAGGACCCGGACGGCAACGATCTGATGCTCCACCACCGTTACGCGGACTGAGCCGGCGGCGGCCAGCGGGGGCGCCGGGCTGGCGGACGGGCTTGGGTATGGTGCGAGAGCTTGGCTGATTCGGACGACACGAGCGAGGTACGGAGCCCGGCGGGCGCCCCGAAGAGCTCGCGAGGTCGTGAGCTACCGGATCCCGAGACCTCCCGGGAGCTGCTCCGCCAGATGGCGCTGATCCGCCGCTTCGAGGAGGAGGCGGGTCGCCAGTATCAGCGCGCCAAGGCCGGCGGCTTCCTCCATCTCGCGATCGGCGAGGAGGCGACGATCGTCGGGACGACCTCGGTGATGGACGCCGATGACTACCTGATCGGCACCTACCGCACGCACGGCCACGCGATCGCCCGTGGGACCGACCCGAAGAACGTCATGGCCGAGCTGTTCGGGCGTGAGGACGGGACCGCCCGTGGGCGCGGCGGCTCGATGCACATCTTCGACGGCGACCGCCGGTTCATGGGCGGCTACGGAATCGTCGGCGGCAACCTGCCGATCGCCGCCGGCCTCGGCCTCGCCTCCGACTACAAGGGAACCGACGACGTGACCGTCTGCATGTTCGGCGACGGCGCCACCAACACCGGGAACTTCGGCGAGACGATGAACCTGGCGGCGCTCTGGAGCCTGCCGATCGTCTTCCTGGTCGAGAACAACCTCTACGGGATGGGTACCTCGATCGAGCGCCACTCGGCTGTGACCGACCTCTCCCAGGCCGGGGCCGGGCTCGGCGTCCCCGGCGAGCGGGTCGACGGAATGGACGTCGTCGCGATCCGCGAGTGCGTCGCCGACCACATCGAGATCGCCCGTACGGACCGGCGGCCGACGCTGGTCGAAGCCTTCACCTACCGCTACCGCGGCCACTCCGCCGCCGACCCCGAGATCTACCGGGAGAAGGAGGAGGTCAGGGAGTGGCAGCAGCGCGATCCGATCGAGAGCTTCGCCCGGCGGTTGATCGAGGCCGGGACGATCACCGAGGAGGACCTCGCAGGGATCCGCGAGCAGGTCGAGGCGCAGGTGCTCGAAGCGGTCGAGTTCGCCGACGCCTCCCCGGAGCCGCCGCTCGACTCGATCTACGACAACCTCTACGTGTTCGCCGGCGACCACGAGGGCTGGTACGCGGTCGACGAGCGGACCCCGGACCCGTTCCGGGGCGAGCGCGAGCGCGAGGCGGCCGAGTCCGACCGGGTCCGCGAGCTGCACGAGGCCGGCGCCTCCTACGGCGGTCAGAACCCGCGCTCGGCGGGCGGCTCCGGTGAGGGTCCGGTCACCGAGACCGACGCGCCGGCCGATCAGGCACAGGCCGAGGAGGAGGGCGGCGACGAGCAATCCGAGCCGAGCCGCCAGCAGGGTCCCGGGGGGATCGAATAGTGGCGACGATGCGGATGCGCGAGGCGCTCAACGCCGCCCTCCGCGAGGAGATGGAGCGGGACGAGTCGGTGTTCCTGCTCGGTGAGGACATCGGCGTCTTCGAAGGCGCGTTCAAGGTCACCGAAGGCCTGATGAAGCAGTTCGGCGAGCGCCGGGTCCGCGACACTCCGATCTCGGAGAACACGATCGTCGGCACCGGCGTCGGCGCCGCGATGGCCGGGCTCCGGCCGGTCGTCGAGCTGATGACCGTGAACTTCGCGCTGCTCGCGTTCGACCAGATCATCAACCACGCCGCCGCGATCCCGTACATGTTCAACGGCCAGGTCAGGGTGCCGCTCGTGGTCCGGATGCCGGGCGGTGGCGGCCACCAGCTCGGCCCGACCCACTCGCACAGCTTCGAGGCGATGTTCCTCCAGATCCCGGGCCTGCTCGTCGCCTGCCCGTCGACTGCCGCCGACGGCAAGGGCCTGCTGAAGACCGCGATCCGTGACGACAATCCGGTCATCTTCATCGAGCACGAGACGCTTTACGGGATCCGCGGCGAGGTCCCCGACGACGGCGACCACACGATCGAGTTCGGCCGCGCCGCAATCCGTCGCGAGGGCGTCGACGTGACGATCGTCGGGATCCTGAAGATGGCCCACGAGGCGCAGCGGGCGGCGGAGACGCTCGCCGAGAAGCACGGCATCGAGGCCGAGGTGATCGACCCGCGGACGCTGCGACCGCTCGACCTCGACACGATCCTCGAATCGGTCCGGAAGACGAACCGCGCGGTGATCGTCGAAGAGGGCTGGCCGCACGGCGGCGTCGGCGCGAACCTCGCGGCGCTGATCCAGGAGCAGGCGTTCGACCACCTCGACGCGCCGATCCAGCGGGTCACCGGCGCCGACGTCCCGATGCCCTACTCGAAGCGGCTCGAGCAGAGCGCCATCCCCCATCCCGAGCACATCGTCAGCGCCGTCCTCGAGACGACCGTGGGAGCGCGGCCCTGATGGCGGACGTCGTCATGCCGCGGCTTTCGGACTCCATGGAGGAGGGGACGGTCCTCGCCTGGATGAAGTCGATCGGCGACGAGGTCGCGGTCGGAGACGAGCTCGTCGAGATCGAGACCGACAAGGCGAACATGGTCTACGAGTCCGACGTCGCCGGGACGCTCGTCGAGATCCTCGCCGACGAGGGGGCGACGCTGCCGATCGGCGAGGTCATCGCCCGGGTCGGCGACGCCGGCGACGCGCCCGCGCCGGACTCCGCCGGCGACGGTGGTGAGCCCGCCGCCGAGCCCACCGCCGCCACCCCGGCGGCGGCCGCCGACGAGGCGCCGGCCGCGGAGCCCTCAACTCCCGCGCCCACGGCTCCCGAGCCGCAGCGGCGCACCGACGGCGAGCGCCTCAAGGCCTCGCCGCTCGCCCGGCGGATCGCCGCCGAGCGCAACGTCGACCTCGCGGCCCTGAGCGGCTCCGGGCCGGGTG
>DATAFA010000139.1:0-45442 GCA_036257785.1 Solirubrobacterales bacterium
GGGTAGATCCAGGGATCAGCTATCCGAAGCGGACCCGTTCGGCGAATCGCCGGTCGGAAGCCGCATGTTGCGGTCGGTCATCACGTGATCGATGAGCCCGTACTCGCGGGCCTCCTCGGCGGTGAAGAAGCGGTCGCGCTCCATGTCCTCGTTGATCTGCTCGACCGTCTGGCCGGTGTGGCGGGCGTACAGCTCCTCGAGCCTGCGGCGCACAGCCAGCGTCTCGCGGGCATGGATCTCGATGTCGCTCGACTGGCCCTCGAAGCCGCCGGAGGGCTGGTGGTTGAGGATCCGCGAGTTCGGGAGCGCCATGCGCTTGCCCTTGGTCCCGCCGGCGAGAACGAGCGAGCCCATCGACATCGCGACCCCGAAGCAGATCGTCTGCACGTCGCAGTGGACGAACTGCATCGTGTCGTAGATCGCCAGGCCCGAGTAGACGACCCCGCCGGGGGAGTTGATGTAGAGCGAGATGTCCTTGTCCGGATCGTCGGATTCGAGGTGGAGCAGCTGCGCGACGATCAGGTTCGCGACCTGGTCGTCGATCGGGGTCCCGAGGACGATGATCCGCTCCGAGAGCAGACGCGAGTAGATGTCGAACGAGCGCTCTCCGCGAGAGGACTGCTCGACCACCATCGGGACCATCGGCATGTGCTGAACCTCCAGTTGGCTCGTCGGGGGCGGCGGGTGGGGACAATCTAGATGAACGTCTCGTTCGGCCATCGGGCGGATGGCTCGGGCGGCCGCCATACTTGCGCCGATGCGGTTCGCGAAGTGGCAGGCGCTGGGCAACGACTACATCGTGCTCGAGGCCGCTGAGGTGCCGTTCGAGCTGACCGCGGAGCGAATCCGGGCGATCTGCGCTCCCCACTTCGGCATGCACTCCGACGGCATCCTGCTGCTCGCCAGGCCCGCGGACCCGGATGCCCATGTCGCCGACCTGCGGATCTTCAACCCCGACGGCTCGGAAGCCGAGCTCTCCGGCAACGGCGTTCGCGAGGCGGTCCTCTACCTGCGCGCGACGGGCTGGACCGACCGCGACACCTTCACGATCATGACTGCCGCCGGCGCGGTGACCCCGACGCTCGACGGCCCCGGATCGGCGCGGGTCGCGATGGGCCGGGCGACGACGACGTCGGCCGACTACCCGGGCGGCGGGACGGACGGCGTCGGCCGGATCGCCGTCGGCGGCAGCGAGCGCGAGTTCCAGCACGTCTCGATCGGCAACCCCCAGTGCGCGATCGAGATCGACTCCGGCCTCGAGGACCTCGACCTGCCGGCGATCGGCCCCGCGATCGAGCAGGCTCCGATCTTCCCGAACCGGACCAACGTCAGCTTCTGGCACGCGGACGGCTCGCGGGTGCGGGCGCGAATCTTCGAGCGGGGCGTCGGCGAGACCCTCGCGTCGGGGACCGGCGCGACCGGGGCAGCGGTGGCGGCGCACCTGCGTGGGACACCGAGCCCGATCACGGTCGTGCTCGACGGTGGCACGCTCGAGGTCGAGATCGGCGCGAACCTCGACATCCAGCTCACAGGAACGGCCGAACCGGTCTTCAGCGGCGAGTTCGACCCCGGCTTCGTGGCACGGCTCGAGCGCCTTTAGGGCCGCTCAGGTGGCCGCGGCGCCGTCGAGCGGACCGAAGTCGACGCCGGTCAGCTCCTCGGAGACCTCCCAGAGCCGCCGGGCGTCGGCGCCGTCGGCGGCGCGGCCGGTCCTGCCGACCCGGGCCGGATGACGCCCGCGCATCTCCTGGAGCCCGTCGGGACCGAAGAAGTCGTCGCCCTCGACGTCGGGCGCGGTCGCCGCATACAACACCGGCAGCGCTCCAGCGGCGTCGTCCTGGGCGAACAGCAGGTTGCCGACGAGCATCAGCGGCTTCAGCAGGGTGCCGATGGTCCCGAGGCCGATCCCCGCGGTCTGCAGGTTCGTCGCCGCGTAGCCGGGATGCGCCGCGGCCGCGACGAGGCCGGTGCCGGCGGCCCGGGCACGCCGGGCCAGCTCGAGCGTGAACAGGAGGTTCGCGAGCTTCGACTGCCCGTAGGCGGGCCAGCGCGAATAGCCGTGCTTCGAGTTGAGGTCGTCGAAGTCCATCCTCCCGATCCTGTGAGCGGTGCTGCTGAGGTTGACGACGCGGGGCGCATCGGCCGCCAGCAGCTTCCCGATCAGGCGACCCGTCAGCGCGAAATGGCCGAGATGGTTGGTGCCGAGCTGGAGCTCGAAGCCGTCGGCCGTCTCGCGGCGGGGCGGGGCCATGACACCGGCGTTGTTGACGAGGACGTCGAGCGGCTTGGGGCGGTCGGAGACGAGCGCTGCGGCGGCGGCGACCGAGCGGAGGTCGGCGAGGTCGAGCGGGACGATCTCGAGGTCGGCATCGGGCACCTCGGAGGCGATCCGCGCCCGGGCCGCCTCGGCCTTCTCGGCGCTGCGGCAGGCCATCAGGACGGTCGCTCCGGCGCCCGCCAGCACCTTCGCCGTCTGCAACCCGAGGCCGCTGTTGGCCCCCGTGATCATGATCGTGCGCCCCGTCTGATCGGGGACGTCGGCGGCTGTCCACTCCCTCTCGGCCCTGTCGGTCACGTCATCCTGCTTTCGCTCGCGGTCCCGCAAGCCTAGATAGCCTGAGTCGCCGACCCGCTATGCCGATCCCGAAAGGAATCTCGCCACCTTGGCCCTGACCGACCCCTCCAAGCGCCTCGAGGCGATCCCGCCTTACATGTTCGCCGAGCTCGAGCGAAAGGTCGCCGGCAAGCGCGAGGCGGGCATCGACGTGATCAGCCTCGGGATCGGCGATCCCGACATGCCCACCTACGACCACGTCGTCGAGGCGATGCAGCGGGCAGTCGCCGAGAACGGGAACCAGAAGTACCCGTCGAACCGCGGGCGGCCGGAGTTCCGCGAGGCGTTCGCGGCCTTCTACGACCGGAGGTTCGGAGTCGCCATCGATTCCGACTCCGAGGTGATCCCGGCGATCGGCGCCAAGGAATGCATCTACAACCTCTGCTTCGCGTTCCTCGACCCGGGGGACGTCGCGCTCGCCTCCGATCCCGGGTACCCCGTCTACACCGGCGGGCCGGTGCTTGCGGGCGCCGACGTCGAGGTGCTCCCGCTCGTTCCCGAGCTCGGTTTCGCACCGGACCTCGACGCGATCGACCCGGAGGCCCTGCGCCGCGCGCGCCTGCTCTTCCTGAACTACCCGAACAACCCGACCGGCGCGATCGCCCCCGACGGCCTGTTCGAGCGGGTCGTCGAGCTCGCACGCGAGCACGAGATCCTCGTCGTCCACGACAACGCCTACTCGGAGACGACCTACGACGGCTACGTCGCGCCGAGCTTCCTGCAGACGCCCGGGGCCAAGGAGGTCGGGGTCGAGGTCTTCAGCCTCTCGAAGGGTTACAACATGACCGGCTGGCGGTGCGCCGCCATCCTCGGCAACGCGGACGCGATCCAGACCTACTGGCGACTGAAGACGAACGTGGACTCGGGGCTGTTCGAAGCGGTCCAGCTCGCGGGGGCAGCGGCGCTGGAGGGGCCGGCGGAACCGCTTCGGGAGATGAACTCGATCTACGCCCGGCGCCGCGATCTCGTCGTCGACGCGCTCCGCGAGATCGGCGTCGACGTTCACTCTCCGCAGGGGACGATCTACGTCTGGGCGCCGGTTCCGGAGGGCTACACCTCGACGTCGTTCTGCGAGCACGTCCTCGAGCAGGCAGCCGTCGTGATCTCGCCCGGCTCGATGTACGGTCCCAGCGGCGAGGGGTTCTTCCGGATCTCACTGACGACCCCGGACGAGCGTCTCACTGAAGCCGTCGAGCGGATGCGGGAACATCTGAGCTGAATCGCGATGAAAGCAGCATCACCGGTCAGATATGTCCGCAGCGAGGATGGCCGGCACATCGCCTACCGGACCATGGGCGCAGGCGATCAGGACTACCTGATCGTCCTGCCCAGCCTCGGCACGATCGAGATGCTGACCGTGCCCCCGGCGAAACGGCTGATGCGGGGGTACACCGAGCATTCGCGGCTGATCTCGTTCGACCGTCGCGGCGCCGGCCTCTCCGACCCCGTCGCGGTGCCGGCGACGCTCGAGGAGCAGATGGCCGACGTCATCGCGGTGCTCGACGCCTGCGGCTCCGACCGGGTCGTGATCGAGGCGCAGGCGGAGGCGGCGATGCTCGCCGTCGTCTTCGCGGCCACCCATCCGGAGCGGGTCAGCCATCTGATCCTCATGCACCCGATGGCGCGGATGGTCACCGCGCCGGGATACGACTGGGGCTGGCCCGACGAAGAGACCCGTGACCGTGACTTCGTCCAGCCGATGCTGGCCCGCTGGGGGACCGGCGAGAACGGGATGACCGCCTCTCCGGTCCTCGCCGGCACCGATTCCGGCTTCATGGAGTGGTGGGGGCGCTGGGAACGGCTGTCGTCCTCGCCCGGAACGATGAAGGAGCGGATGAAGCTCGTCGCCAAGATGGACGTCCGCGAGATCCTGCCCCGGGTCCAGGCGCCCAGCCTGATCCTCGATCGCCCGCAGGCACGGGCGATGGATTCCCGTCACGCCCGCTACTTCGCCGAGCACATCCCCGATGCCGACCTCGTCGAGCTGCCGGGCCGTGACGCGATCTCTTTCGGGGACGGGTTCGAGGCCTACCTGGAAGCGATCGAGCGGTTCGTGACCGGCGCGGTGGTCGCACGTCGCGATCAGCGCGCCCTCGCGACGGTCATGTTCACCGACATCGTCGGCTCGACCGAGCTGGCGGCCGAGCGCGGCGACCGGGATTGGCGGGACCTGCTCGAGCGCCACGACCGGATCACCCGCGACCTCGTCGGCGCCTATGGCGGCGTCGCCGTCAAGAGCACCGGCGACGGCTTCCTGGCGACCTTCGACGGCCCGGCTCGGGCGGTCCGCTGCGCGACCGAGCTCGGCGAGCGGGTCGGCACGCTCGGGATCCAGCTCCGGGCCGGGCTCCACACCGGCGAGGTCGAGGTGATCGGCGCCGACGTCGGTGGCATGGCGGTCCACATCGGCGCCCGGATCGGCGCCCTCGGCGACCCCGGCGAGGTCCTCGCGTCCTCGACCGTCAAGGACCTCGTGGTCGGCTCCGGGATCGAGTTTGCCGACCGCGGCTCCCACTCCCTCAAGGGCGTGCCCGGGGAGTGGGACCTGTTCGCGGTCGATTCGGTCTGAGCGTAGGCTGACGGCATGGCCGATTCGCCGGTCAGGTACGCAATCGCCGACGGGCTCCATCTCGCCTACCGGACGTGGGGGGCCGGCGACCAGGACATCTGCCTGATCCTCCCGGGGTTCGGCACCATCGAGCTGCTCGACGAGCCACCGGCGGGACCCGCGATCGACCGCTTCGCCCGCCATTCCCGCCTGATCTCCTTCGATCGGCGCGGAACCGGGCTCTCCGACCCGATCACGGGCGACGTGACCCTCGAGGAGCAGATGGAGGACGTGATCGCCGTCCTCGATGCCTGCGGCTGCGAACGCGTCGTGATCTGGGCCGAGAGCGAGGGCGCGATGCTCGCGACCGTCTTCGCGGCCACCCATCCGGAGCGGGTCAGCCACCTCGTCCTCCTGCACCCGATGGCGCGGATGACGGTGGCCGAGGACTACCCGGCCGGTTGGGCCGACGAGGAGACCAGGAATCGGGAGTTCGTGGAGGCTGTTCTCGCCCAATGGGGCTCGGGTCAGACCGCCCTCCTCGTCTCGCCGGTGCTGGCGTCCCGCGATCCCGGGTTCATCGAATGGTGGGGTCGCTGGGAGCGGATGTCGATGGCGCCGGGCCCGGCTCGCCGCCGGATCGAGTGGCTGGGCAGGCTCGACATCAGGCCGATCCTGCCGCGGGTACAGACCCCGGCCCTGATCGTCGACCGCCCGGATGCCCTGACGGCCTCCTCCGAGCATGCCCGTTACTTCGCCGAGCACGTCCCCGGCGCCGAGCTCCGCGAGCTGCCGGGCCGGGATGCGATCTCGTTCGGCGACGGATTCGACGAGTTCGCGGGGGCGATCGAGGAATTCACGCGCGGAGGTGCAGGTGTCGCCGATCATCAGCGGGCGCTGGCGACGGTCATGTTCACCGACATCGTCGGCTCGACCGAGCTGGCTGCCGAGCGCGGCGACCGGGATTGGCGGGAGCTGCTCGAGCGCCACGACCGGATCACCCGCGACCTCGTCGGCGCCTACGGCGGCGTCGCCGTCAAGAGCACCGGCGACGGCTTCCTGGCGACCTTCGACGGCCCGGCTCGGGCGGTCCGCTGCGCGACCGACCTCGGCGAGCGGGTCGGGGACCTCGGCATCCGCCTGCGGGCCGGGCTCCATACCGGCGAGGTCGAGGTGATCGGCGCCGACGTCGGTGGCATGGCGGTCCACATCGGCGCCCGGATCGGTGCCCTCGGCGACCCCGGTGAGGTGCTTGCGTCCTCGACCGTCAAGGACCTCGTGGTCGGCTCCGGGATCGAGTTCGCGGAACGGGGCTCCCACTCCCTCAAGGGCGTGCCCGGGGAGTGGAAGCTGTTCGCGGTCGATTCGGTCTGAGCCACCGCACCCCGGGGGCCGGAGGTCAGTCGCTGATGAAGTAGAACGGGTTCGGGAGCTTGTACGCCTTGTCGGCGTAGCCGCCCTTCAGGTCGCTGTCCTGATCGCCCACGTTGAGGACGATCCGGTAGCCGTCGTCCTCGATCGCCGCTCGCGCCGCGGACTTGTAATCGCGCGTCCCGGGGGCTTCGGAGGGCTTCAGGACCAGCTCCTTCCAGCCCGAGTAGCCGGCTGAGGTCAGGTTCTCCTCGGTCCGGTCGCGGATGACCTGGAGATCGGGCCGGCCGGTGATGAAGAACACCGACACCTTCTGGCTGCGCGCGTCGTCGAACAGCTGGAGCGTCGGTTCGATCGCCGGGGAGGTCGCCGCGAACAGGCTCGTCGTCAGCGCCGCGGTCGCCCCCTTGAAGCTCGTCGCGGCCAGCGCCGAGTAGTTCGACAGCGAGGTCTCGTCGATGTCGAGGACGAGCGCCAGCTTCGGTTTCGGGCACGGGTCGATTCCCTGGGCGCGGCAACGTTGCTTGGCCTTGCTGCGGATCTTCGGCACGCGCCGGTCGAGGTAGGCCTCCGCCTTGCCGCCAACGGTCTCGAGATCGGACTCGTAGTGCCCGGAGTCGTGGTACTGGACGAGCGGGGCTGCGATGTCGCCGGCACCGACGGTGCCGTGCATGCCGACCCGGGGCAGCCCGATCCCGGTCGGGCGGATCGTCGCGATCTTCGTCTTGCCGCCGTCTCCGGCTCCTCCCGCGATCGCGAATCCGGCCCCGAACAGGCCGATGGCCAGCAATCCGAGCAGCAGATATTCGATCGTCCTTCTTCTCATCGGGTCCTCCGGTCGGTGGGAAAGGGCTCGGCGGGCCACCCTATCCGGAACTGCCGCCTGCTCCTACACTTGGCCGATGAGCATCAACGGCGACGAACCGACCACGGGGCATGGTCGCGGCACTGCGGCAGGGGTCCGCAACCCGCGGGCGCGCCAGCGCGCCGTGGCGATCGGCGTGGTCCGCGGCAGCCCCGGTGAGGACGTCGAGCTCGACGAGCTCAGCGAGCTGCTGCGAACCGCCGGCGTCGCAACCGAGAGCCGGATGGTCCAGCAGCGGGCCGAGCCCGACCCGGACCGCTACTTCGGCCGCGGCAAGCTCGAGGAGCTGAAGGCCGAGATCAAGCGGGTCGGGGCCAACCTCGTGGCCTGCGACGACGAGCTCGCGCCGCGCCAGGAGCGCAACCTCGAGAGCGCCCTCGGCGTCCCGGTCATCGACCGCACCGCCGTGATCCTCGACATCTTCGCCGACCATGCCCACAGCGCCGCCGGCAAGCTCCAAGTCGAGCTTGCGCAGCTCGAGTACAACCTCGCTCGGATGCGGGGCCTGTGGACCCACCTCGAGCGCCTCGGCGCGGGCCGGATGGACGGCGGGATCGGCACCAGGGGCCCCGGCGAGTCGCAGATCGAGACCGACCGGCGGCTCGCCCGCGACCGGATCGCCGCACTCCGTCGCGAACTTCGGGTCGTCGAGCGAAGCCGCGAGACGATGCGCTCGGAGCGCGAGCGCTCGGCGATCCCGACGGTCGCGCTGGCCGGCTATACGAACGCCGGGAAGTCAACGCTTCTGAACGCGATCACAGGCGCCGGCGTCGGGGTGGGCGACCGCCTCTTCCACACCCTCGACCCGACCACCCGCTCGTTCGAGCACGGCGGCCGCAAGTACCTGCTGACCGACACGGTGGGCTTCATCCGCAAGCTCCCGCACCAGCTCGTCGACGCCTTCAAGGCGACCCTCGAGGAGACGACGCTCGCGGAGCTGATCATCCACGTCGTCGACGGATCGGAGCCGGCCGCGTCCCGGGCGGCCGCGATGCGCGCCGTCGACTCGGTGCTCGAGGAGATCGGGGCCGGCGACGCTCCGCGGATCATCGCCTTCAACAAGATCGACCTCCTCGGCGGGGAGGAGCGCCGCGACCTGCTCGTCGGCCAGCGTCAGGCGGTCGGGGTCTCGGCGGCGCGAGGGGAGGGAATCGACGAGCTTCTCGACGCCGTCGAGGACGCCTTCGCCCGCACCCTCGAGCCGGTCGAGCTGCTGATCCCCTACGGCGACGGAGCGACCCTCAACGAGCTGCACGAGATCGCCGGCCAGGTCGACCGCGAGGACCGCGAGGACGGGGTGCTCGTCAGGGCGCGGGTCCCGCGCAGCCTCTCGCACCGGTTCAGCGCCTACGCCGTCGACGGAAGATCGGCTGCCTGAGCGGGTGGAGCTGAAGGTCCGCCTGCTGGAGCCCGGCGCGCTGCTGCCGACGCGCGCCAACGAGGGTGATGCCGGCCTTGACCTGCGCGCCGCCGAGCCGGCACTGCTCGGGCCCGGCGAGCGGGCGTCGATCGGCACCGGCGTCGCGGTCGAGATCCCGTCCGGTCACGCCGGCCTCGTCCTGCCGCGCTCCGGCCTCGCCCTCCGTCACGGCATCTCGATGGTCAACGCACCCGGGCTGATCGACGCCGGCTACCGCGGCGAGCTCCGGGTGCTGCTGCTGAACACGGATCGCGGCAGCGAGTTCGAGATCGAGCCCGGCGACCGGATCGCCCAGCTGCTCGTCACCCCGTTCGCCGCCCTCGAGCCGGTCGAGGCGGTTGAGCTGGCCGCCAGCGACCGCGGCGAGCGCGGCTTCGGCTCCAGCGGCATCGGCTAACCGCGCTCGGCCGCCCGCTCGGCGTCGGCGTGGGCGGCGTTCTCGAAGGCGTCGTCGAGCGGCGCCAGGTCCGGCCGCCTGCCCTCGCGGCGCCCGATCGCCCGGGCGATCAGCTCGTCGGCCAGCCAGGCGTTCTTCGGCAGCAGCGGCCCGTGCAGGTAGGTGCCGATGAGGTTCCCGCGGACGATCCCCTCGAGGCCGTCGCGCCCGTTGTTGCCGTGACCGTGCAGGACCCGCCCGAGGGGCTCGCCGCCGGCATCGATGAAGGTACGGCCGCCGTGGTTCTCGAACCCGGCCAGGACCTGGGGGCCGGTGCCGAGGTCGACCTCGATCGAGACGTTGCCGATCAGCCGGGGTCCGGCTTCGCGGACGGTGTGCAGCGCCGCGATCCCGAGCCCTTCGATCCGCTCCTCGCCGAGCTGGTAGGAGGAGCCGAGGAGCTGGTAGCCGCCGCAGACCGCGAGGCCGGCGACGCCCCCGGCGACCGCCGCCTCGATCGCGTCGCGCTTCGTCGCCAGCAGGTCGGCGGCGACCGTCCGCTGGTCACGGTCCTGACCGCCGCCGATGTAGATCAGGTCGTGCGCCTCGGCGTCGAAGCCCTCGCCGATCCCGGCGGCGGCGTAGGAGAACCCGATCCCGCGCCACTCGCAACGATGCTGGAGGAAGAGGACGTTGCCGCGATCGGCGTAGATGTTCATCTGCTCCGGATAGAGCGCGAGCAGGCGCAGCTCAGCCACCGCGAACCTCCATGAAGACGGCGACGGAGTCCTCGTACTCGATCGTGCTCGGCAGCCGCTCGGCGCCGACGATCCAGAGCCCTGCGGCCCCGGCGTCGCGGTCGAGCTCGGCGAGCGTGAAGCGATCGAGTCCGATCGTGTGCTGCTCCTCGCTCAGGGTCCCGTCGGGGGCGACGAGCTGGCGCAGCCGTCGCATCGTGATCGCGTCCTCGTCGATCCGGATCTCCGTGGGCAGGCTGGAGTGGACCCAGCCGCCGACCTCACGGACGTCGGGCACCGGATCCGGACGTCCGGTCCCGATCGGCAACGGCTCCTCGAGGACGATCGCACAGAACCGCCCCCCGGGGGCGAGGTGGGCGCCGATCGCCGTCAGCGCCCGCCGCCTGCCCGCGGCGCCACCGAGGATGTGGAGGAGCTGCATCGGCGCGGCGATCAGCGGGAACGTGCGGCCGAGGTCGAGCGAGCGGACGTCGCAGCACGCCGTCTCGACGGCGAGACCGCGCTCGCGGGCCCGCTCCGAAAGCACGTCGAGCAGGGTTCGGTCGGTGTCGACGGCGACGACGGCGGACCCCGCCTCGGCGAGGGGCAGCGCCACGCGGCCGGTCCCGGAGCCGAGGTCGACGACGCCGCCGGGCAGCGCCGTGGCAAGGCGCTTCCAGAGCCCGAGGTCGGCGGTGTAGGCGCCGTTCTCGGCGTCGTGCCAGGCGACCGGGTCGCCGCCCGGTGGCGGCGTGGTCGCGAGCCCCTTCGAGCCGGTTCTCGCGCTCATCGCCAGAACTCCGTCGCCAGGCCGCGCTTGGCCAGTAGCGTCCGCAGCTCGATCAGCGCGGTGTAGGTGGGGAGGGCGAACACTCTCCCCCCGGAATCCTCGAGCGCGTTGTCGAGCGAGGACCCGATGCCCGCGGCGACCGTGATCCGGTCCGTCGGCCAGCCCGCGTACTTGAGCCGGAGGGCGATCTCGGCGGCGCGCGTCCCCGTGCAGTGGATCCGGCGGGCGCAACCGGCGAGGACCTCGAAATCGGCGTCCCAGATCCAGGAGACGTCGCGACCGTCGGCGATCCGGTCGTTGAGGGCGATCCAGAGATCGAGCTCCTCGCCGCTCCGCTGCGCCTCGAGCCTCAGCGTGCGGAGCACCTCGTTCGCTCCGGCCGGGTTCTTGATCAGGAGGATCGACAGCGAGCGACCATCGACCGGGATCGTCTCGACCCGTCCGAACGCGGCCTGTACCGAGTGCAGCCCGAGCCGGACCTGCTCGCCGCCGACCCCGAGGCGACCGGCCGCGGCAATCGCGGCGAGCGCGTTGTAGACGTTGTAGAGGCCGGGCAGCGGCAGCTCGATGTCGAGTCCACCCACCGGCGTTTCAACCCGGAACCGCGATCCGCTGATGCCCTGGAGCTCGACGTCGGTGGCGTAGACGTCGGGGGCGGGACGGTCGGCGCCGCAGCGCGGGCAGCTGTAGTGGCCGAGGTGGCCGACGAACGCGCGCTCGTAGCGGTACGGGGATCCGCAGCGCCGGCAGTGCTTCGCGTCGAAGGCGTGCTGAAGCTCGGCGACGGCCTGGTCGGGGTCTTCGATCCCGAAGAAGGTCACGCCGTCGCGGCGCCTGAGGTCGCGGTCACGGCCGAGGTCGGCGATCAGGGGGTCGTCGGCATTGAGCACGAGGCCGGTTCGGCCCTCGCGCCCGGCGATGACCTCGGCCCACTCGTCGGCCAATCGCTCCAGCTCGCCGTAGCGGTCGAGCTGGTCGCGGAAGAGGTTGCCGAGGACGAGCAGGGTGGGGGAGAGCTCCTCGACGACCCGCGGCAGCCAGGCCTCGTCGACCTCGAAGAGGCCCTCGTCCCCGTCGCCCTCGAGCAACGCCGTCGCGACGCCCCAGGCCATGTTCGACCCGGCCCGGTTGTGGACCGGGTTGCGACCGGCGGCATGCATCGCGGACGCGAGCATCCCGGCGGTCGTCGTCTTGCCGTTGGTGGCGCTGAGGACGGTTCGCGAGCCGCTGAGACGCGTCCCGAGCCGGCTGATCGCATCCGGCGCCGCCCGCAGCAGGATCCGGCCCGGCAGCGTCGTGCCGCCACCCCGGCCGCTGCGGCGGCTCAGCGCCCCGACGGCTCGCGCCATCGCCACCTTGGCGGCGAAGAACCGGCTCGGGCGGGCGCCGCTCACGTGGCGGCGGGCGCGATCAGCTCGAGCGCCCCCTCGAGCAGGCTCACGCTCATCGGCAGGTCGGTCAGCTCGTCGCCGTCGGCGTAGACGGCGAACGGCCGGTCGGCGTCGACGGCCACCACCCGGCCGCGCAGAGTGATGACGTCATCGCGCTCGATGTGGGTGCCCTTGAAGACCTGCGGGAGGCCGGTCAAGAACCGGCGCTTCGGGGCCTCGCCGGTGATGACGACGTCGAGCAGGCCGTCGTCGAGCAGCGCCTGCGGGGCGACGAACATCCCGCCCCCGTAGGCCTGCGAGTTGGCGACGACGACCGAGTAGCCGCGCGCCGTCGTCACCGCGCCGTCGACCGTGACGGTGAACTCGGCCGGCTTCCACTGCCAGAGCGCCTTCAGCGCTGCGTAGGCGTAGACCAAAGCACCGCTGACGGCCCTCGTCTCGTTGGCGATCCGGTTGGCGTCGGAGTCGAATCCACAGCTGGCGATGCAGAGGAAGCGCTCACCGTTGGCCTCGCCGACGTCGATCCGGCGCCGGTTGCCGGCCGCGAGCACGGCGACCGCCCCGGCCGGGTCGGTCGGGATCCCGACGACACGAGCCAGGTCGTTGCCGCGGCCGCCCGGGATCACGCCCAGGGGCGTGCCGGTTCCCGCCAGGACGCCGCCGACCTTGCCGATCAGCCCGTCGCCGCTGACGACGACCGGGATCTCGCCGCGACCGGCTGCCTCACGGGCCTGCCGGCAGCCCTGCTCGATCCCGGTGGTCATCACGATCTGGTGATGCATGCCGTGGCGATCGAGCTCGGCGCGGATCGCCGGAAGCCGCTTCATCGCCCGCCCGGAGCCCGCCGAGGGGTTGACGAGCAGGCAGTAGACGGCGGCCCGATCGGGCTCCGGCACCGCTCAGTCCCCCTTGCGGGCCACGAAGTAGGAGCCGCGGCCGATCCGCCCCGCCTTGACCGTCGTCATGTCGTGCCGGCGAAAGCCGCGCTCGAGCACCGAGTCCGGCGTGAAGAAGGGCGTCCGATCGCCGGAGCTGGCGGCGACGATCGCGTGACCGCCGTGGCGGAGGACGCGAGAGATCTCGGCGAAGAACGGCGGGGTGTTGAGCAGGGTGACGAGGTCGAAGTCGCCGTCGGCGTAGGGGAGGGAGGAGGAGTCGGCGACCTGGAAGGCGACCCTGCCCTCGGGGTCGAGACCCACCTTGGCCTTCGCGCGGCGGATCATCTCCTCGGATACGTCGACGCCCCGGACCGATGCGAACGGGAACTCACGGGCGACGAACAGGGCCGCCACGCCGGTTCCGGTGCCGATGTCGAGGGCGCGCTCGGGGCGGCGGTCGATCTTCGTCACCGCGACCGCCAGGGGGGCGAGGTGATCGACCCCGGGAGCGCCGGTGCGCTCGTCCCAGGTGATCGCCCGCTCGTCGAAGTAGGACGTCATCGGCCGCTTCAGGAGCGGCCACAGCCAGGGCAGGTGGGCGACGGTTGCGTTCAGCGCCCGGCCGATCAGCTTGACCCGCGTCGGCGGGCCCGCTGGGGCATCGCTGCTCTCGGGTGGGATCGCCACGGTGCCATGATCGCAACCCGTTAGGCTGCCGCGCGTGCTGAAACGGATCACGTCGCTGCTGAGCCTCCTGCTGGCCTGTGGGGCCCTGCTGGTTGCATGTGGCGAGGGCGACGACACCGGCAGCACCGAAGCCGACTCGACGAGCGGCGGCAGCCCCTGCGAGAGCGTCGACACCCCGGCGCCGAAGAAGGACGCCGACCTGCCCGCTCCGAAGGCCGACGAGCCGACGGCCGCCGGGGTCACGTTCGAGACGAGCTGCGGGAGCTTCACCGTGACCTTCGACGATCGCGCCCCGAAGACCGCCGCCTCGATGCAGTACCTCGCCGAGAAGGGCTTCTACGACGACACCGTCTTCCACCGGGTCGTCCCCGGCTTCGTGATCCAGGGCGGCGACCCGCTCGGCTCCGACCCGGTGAAGGCGGGGACCGGCGGACCGGGCTACCACGTCGACGAGAAGCCCCCGGCAGATCTCTCCTACACGAAGGGGATCGTCGCGATGGCGAAGAGCCAGGTCGAGCCGCCGGGCCGCTCCGGCAGCCAGTTCTACGTCGTCACCGGCGCCGATGCGGGCCTGCCGCCCGATTACGCTCTCGCCGGCAAGGTGACCGAGGGCATGGACACCGTCGAGGCGATCGACGCGCTCGGCACGCCCGGCGCGGATGGACCGCCGACCCAGACGGTCGTGATCGAATCGGCGACACCGGAGGGCTGAGATGGCCAAGGCGAAAGAGGGGCAAGCCGCTCCCGACTTCACACTTCCCTGGACCGGCGAGGGCGAGTTCTCGCTGGCCGACCACCGCGGACGCTGGGTCGTCCTCGCCTTCTACCCGGGCGATTTCACCCCGACCTGCACGAAGCAGTTCTGCAACTACCGCGACGGCCGGGAGAGGATCGACGACCTCGACGCCGAGGTGATCGGGATCTCGCCCCAGGACGTCGACTCCCACGAGCGCTTCATCGCCGAGCACGGCCTCACGGTGCCGCTCGCGGCCGACGTGGACAAGTCCGTCGCCGGCGCCTACGGCGTCCTCGCGCCGGGTGGCTCCTTCGTGCGCCGGGCGATCTTCGTCGTCGATCCGGACGGCGTCGTCCGCTACCGCAAGGTGGCCCTCGTCGGACTCGGCTTCGAGGACGCCGACGACCTTCACTCGGCGCTCGATCGGGCGCGCGCCGCGGCTTGACCGCGAGCCCCTTCGAGGTCGAGAGCGGCGGAATCGTCCTCCGCGGGGTCCGCGAGGGGTCGGGGCGGCCGGTGGTCCTCGTTCACGGCCTGACCGCTCACCGCGAACTCGTCGTCCACGGCTCCCGCGCCCTCGTTCGCGCCGGGCACGAGCTGATCCGCTACGACGCCCGCGGCCACGGGGAGAGCGATCCGGGGCCGGAGGGGAGTTATGTATACGACCGTCTCGCCGACGACCTCGACGCCGTCGTCGTTGCAACCGGCGTCGAGCGGCCGATCCTCGCCGGCCACTCGATGGGCGCGCACACGATCGCCAACCTGGCGCTGCGCGATCCGTCGCGCTGGGGCGGCATCGTCCTGATCAGCCCGGCCAGCATCGGGGTGCCGCTCAAGGAGGAGTCGCTGGCGAACTGGGACCTGCTCGCCGCCGGGGTCGAGGAGGACGGGATCGACGGCTTCGTCGCCGCCTACGAGATCGGCATGGATCCCGACTGGCACGACACGCTCGTCCGGATCGCCCGGGACCGGCTGAGCCGGCATCGCGACCTCGCCGCGGTTGCCCGGGCCCTCCGCGAGGTGCCGAGATCGGTTCCGTTCGAGGGGCTCGCGGAGCTCGAGGGACTCGACGTGCCGGCGCTGGTTGTGGCGAGCAACGACAAGGCCGACCCGGGCCATCCCCAGGCGATGGCCGCGGCCTGGACCGAGGCGCTCCCCGACGCGCGGATGATCGCCGAGGGGGAGGGGGAGAGCCCGCTGGCCTGGCAGGGCGGCCGGCTCTCGCGCGAGATCGCGGCGTTCGGCGCCGGGCTCGCCTGAGGGACGTCCCCGGCCGGCGAAGCCGCAGCCGCCGCGGCGTATCCTTACGGTCGATGAGCAGTGACTTCGGCAGCCCGGTCCACTACACGGCGATCGAGCGGGGCACGCCCGTCTACGACAGCGCGGGCGTCAAGGTCGGCGAGGTTCGGCGGGTTGAGGACAACTACGCCGAGCACATCCTCGACGGCTTCGAGATCACCGACAACGACGGCGCGCACCGGTTCGTCGACGCGCCCGAGGTGTCACGGACCTTCGAGCGTGGCGTGACGCTCTCGATCCTCGCGGCGGAGCTGCCCGAGCGCGCCCACGAGATCGACCGCGGGATCGGCGGGATCGGCACCGATGGAGGCAGCCCCGGCGGCGGCCTGCTTGGCCGGCTGTTCGGCCGCTGACCCATCCCGGCCGGGTCAGTCGTCCCCCCGCACCTTCCCGGGAATCCAGTTCTCGTACTTGATCCGCCCGATCTCCTTGACCTCGCCGATCGTGCTCCACTGACGGCGGCCGAGCCGGGCAAGGGGACGCAGGCGCTCGATCTCGGGGTAACCGTCGACGAGAACATCCTCGGCGATGCTGATCAGCACGACCCGCCCGAAGACGACGACGGACGTGCCGAAGTCCTCGGTTCCCTGCAGCACGCACTCGATGGCGACCGGTGAGCGGGCGACGCGCGGTGGCGTGACCCGGGAGCTGGGCTCGCGCTCGAGGCCGACCTCGGCGAACTCGTCGAGGTCGGAGGGAAAGTCCGTCGCGGTGGCGTTGATCTGCTCGAAGAGCGGCTCCGGCGCCAGGTTGACGACGAACTCGCCGGTCGCCTTCGCGTTCGCCAGCGAGTCCTTGCGGCCGATCGAGGTGAACTGCACGATCGGCGGATCGGCGCAGGAGACGGTGAAGAACGAGTGCGGGGCGAGGTTGTCGACGCCGGCGGCGGAGCGGGTCGAGACCCAGGCGATCGGGCGCGGGACGACCACCGAGTTGAGCAGGCGGTAGAGGCCGCCCGGATGTGTCTCGGGGTCGAAGTCGACGCGGGCCACGGCCCCATCAAACAACAAGAGGGGGCCGGCTTTCACCGGCCCCCTCTCGATTCGCGAATGTCGATCCGCTCAGACCGCTGAGTGAGCGTCCGGCAGGGTCCGACCGCCGCCGAGATCGAAGAACAGCGTGCTGGCGACGAGCGCCGAGATCGGCATGAACAGCGCCAGGACGATGATGCCGACGATGATCGCGCCGGCGACGCCGCCGATCGCGGCACCGATGATGCCGGCGATGACGGCGGCGACGATCATGATCAGGAGGACGCAGACGAGGACGCCGAATACGGTCCAGGCCTGGCCGCGAACGAGCTCGTAGCTGCGTCCGAACGCTTCGATCGGCCCGACGTCCTCGGCGACGATCGCCGGGGCGCCGACCGCCCAGATCGTCAACAGGATCAGCCCCGGGACGATCAGGAGGACGAAGCCGATGCCGATCGCGATCCCCGAGAGGATGCTCCAGATGATCAGGGATCCGATTGCCGGCGTGGCGGCTGCGAAGAGCTCCCCGACCGTCATGTCCCGTCGCCCGTCGCGGACGTCCTGTACGAGCCTGACTACGAATCCGGTGTAGAGGGCGGTGCCGATCAGCTGGACGATCCAGGCGAGAAACTGGGCGAGCGCGCCGCCGGAGTCGTTGAGGAGACCGATGACGACGCCGAACACGATCGCGACGGCGAGGCTCGTCGCCACGAGGACGCCGAGGTTGGCCGAGTAGATCCCGAACGCATCGCTGATCACCTTGCCGACCTGGATCGGCTGTGGGCCTCCAGCGGGTCGAGGGACAGGGGCGGGGGGTGGTGCTGCTGCTTCCATGCGGCTGAAACTACCCGGAAAAGAGGTGCCGTGCAAGCAGCCCATTCCGCATGACAGTGCGGTTTCGCCGGGGCCGTTGCATTGGTGACATGGGTCGTCGCCACGGGCCTCGCGGACCGACCGGCGCCGGGCCGTAATCGGCCGGTAGATTTCCGGCCGATGGGCCGTCCGATCTCCCGCTTCCCGCGTCGCCGCCTGGCGATCGTCACCTGCATGGACTGCCGGATCGACCCGCTGGCCGCGGCGGCCATCGAGCTCGGCGATGCACACGTCATCCGCAACGCCGGCGCCGTCGTCACCGCCGACGTTCGCCGTTCCCTGGCGCTCTCTCAGCGAGCGCTGAGGACCGACGAGGTCTGGATCGTCATGCACACCGAATGCGGAGCCCTCGGCCTCGACGATCGCGAGTTCCTCGACGGGATCGAGGCCGAGACCGGAATCCGCCCCGACTGGGAGCCCGGTGGCTTCGAGTCGCTGGAGAGCGGCGTCCGCGAGGGCGTCGAGCGGGTCCGCGACGACCCGGCGCTGATCGCCGCGACGGTCCGCGGCTTCGTCCTCGACGTCGAGACCGGCGCGATGACCGAGATCGACGTCGACGTGCCCGATCCGGCTCGCTGAGCCACGTTCCGCCGCGCCGAGACCGAGGAAGTTCTCCAGATCCGAGAAGAAGCTCGGTCTCGCGGGGCGGAAAGGCCCCGGAGCGGGTCGGCGAGCCCCCACGATCGCCCGAGCAACGCACGATAATCGACGTTATGTAGACCTGGTGCGTGAGTGCCGACGCCGTCGCCTCGTCGGATCCGCATCCGCTGCCTCCGAGCAGGCCCCGATCAGGCGTGAGCGCGGTCGCGGGTCCTCGCCCGCCACCGCTGCTCGATGTCGCGGATCATCCGCGGATAGACGATCAGATGCCGGAACGGAGCGATCGCCGCCATGTAGGCGTTCCCGAGCAGTCCGTTCGGCTTCACCAGCACGGCCATCTGGCCCCGGTACGCGCCGGATCCGTCCGCTACCCAGCCGATGTGCATCACTCCGTGCATGGTTCGGTTGGCGATCTCCGCCGCGAACTCGTCGTCGATCAGATAGAGCGGCTCGAACGGAAGCGCTTCGAAGTCGGGGCCGGGCGAAGCCTCGAGCAGATCGTCCGGCAGCCGGTCACGAAGCGTGGGCACCCTGGCGTCGAGACCGGTTTCGGGGTCGTCGAGACCGAGCAGGGCGCCAGCCTTCCAGCGAATCGCGAAGAGCGCACGGACGGCGCGGGAGGAGCTCTGGGCCGGGTCGCGGGTCGCGAGCATCGCCATCAGCTTCGGGAAGTCGCTCGGGCCGCCCGGCGTCGGCAACGCCCAGACGTCCTCGAGCCGGAAGTCGCGGGTGAGCTCGTGGATGCGCCACGGCTGGTCGGTATGCGCGGCGTCGGGGAGCCTCATGCGCCGGCGATCGCGTCGCGGTCCAGGCCGAGGACACCGGCGGCCGCACGGGCCGCCAGCTCCTCGTCGTGAGGGGCCTGCCCGGAGAGCTCGATGACCGCCCCTTCCATCGCGCCGACGAAGGCGAGCGCAACCGCTCGGGCCGGCGGTCCGGCCGGGATCGCTCCGGAAGCGCGGCCGGCCTCGATCAGCCGGCTGCAGCGCTCCACGAGGCTCTCGGAGACCCGCTGGAGCCGCCGCCCGAGCGGGTGCTCCTGATCGCCGAACTCGAGTCGCAGGGCGATCGCGACGCGGGCGATGTCGCGACGGCAATAGACGGCGTGGCCCCGGGCCAGGACGATCAACGCGGCGACCGGATCGGGCTCGGCGTCGACGCGCCGCCCCACCTCCTCCCTCCAGGTCTGGTCGACCCAGTCGATGACCGCGAGAGCGAGGTCCTCCTTGCCCTCGAACTGGTGGTAGAGCGCGCCGCGGGTGTAGCCGGCATCGCTTGCCACCCGCTCCAGGACCAGGTTCCCGTACCCATGACGCGAGAGCCCGCGCGCCGCGGACTCGAGCAGGGCGCTGCGCGTACGAGCGCTGCGGTCGGCCTGCGTCGGGCGGCGCTCGGCCGCTGCCGCCGCCGGGTTGCTGCAAGCCGTTGATCGACGTACGTGCATGCATGTATGTTATCAGCCCTGGTTGAGGGCTTTAAGAGGGCTTTGTGAGCGATCTGTATAAGAACGCGGGATGCCTGTTGTCTCGCGGGGGAAAATCGCATTCGTCGCCGTGCTCGGCGTCGGCCTGATCGTCGCCCTGGCGATCTTCGGCTCGACCCGCGGCCGGGCGGCCCGTGACGTCGTCGTGGACCGTCCCGACGTCGCGATCGTCGGTCCCGACGCCAAGGGCAAGCCCGTCGTCGGCGACGTCTCCGGCAAGCGGCCGAACATCCTCCTGATCATCACCGACGATCAGGAGAAGACGTCGATGCGCGCGATGCCGCAGACGCTGAAGCTCTTCAAGCGCCAGGGCGTCGACTTCAACCACGGCTACGTGACGACGCCGCTGTGCTGTCCGGCCCGGGCGACGATGTACTCGGGCCTGTACGCGCACAACCACGGGATCATCACCAACAACCCGTCGCGTCAGTTCGGCCGGACCTACCTGTGGCAGAACACCTTCCCGGCCCAGCTGCAGCGCGCCGGCTACTACACCGGTCAGTTCGGCAAGTACTTGAACAACTGGAACAAGAAGGAGGAAGGCGACGCCGGCTTCGACGTCTTCAGGGACGACTACAACGGCACCGAGCACGACCGCAAGGAGCGCAGCAAGGCCGACATTCTCACCGCCCGGCGCGGCGCCCGCTTCGTCAAGGACCGCGAGTCGGCCGACGACCAGCCCTGGATGATGACCCTGTCGATGCGCTCGCCGCACACCCCGCTGGTC
Source organism: Solirubrobacterales bacterium (assembly GCA_036257785.1). Lineage (GTDB taxonomy): Bacteria > Actinomycetota > Thermoleophilia > Solirubrobacterales > 70-9 > RHKX01. The sequence goes on from DATAFA010000139.1 coordinate 20,367, forward strand.
GCCGAGAAGAAGTACGAGGACGCACGGGTCCCGAGGTTCAAGCCGCCGATCTCCTTCAACGAGACCGATCTCTCGGACAAGCCGAAGTACCTGCGCCACAAGCGTCACGACAAGACGCTGGGCTACATAACGAAGCGGTTCCAGAAGTACGAGCAGACCCTCCTCGCCGCCGACGACGGGGTCGCCAAGGTATTCCGGACCCTGAAGAGCACCGGCGAGGACCGCAACACACTGGCCGTCTACGTCTCCGACAACGGCTTCCTGTTCGGCGCCCACGGCGTCCTCGGCAAGGTCTTCCCCTACCAGGAGGCGACGAACGTCCCGATGTACTTGCGCTGGCCCGCCGAGATCGGCAAGAAGGGCCGCCTCGACTCCCGCCTCGTCGCCAACGTCGATTTCGCCCCCACGTTCTACGACGTCGCCGGCGTCGACCCCGGCTACCAGGTCGACGGCAAGTCGCTCTTCGACCCGGGCAACGATCGCGACTTCATGCTCACCGAGTCGGTCAAGTGGAAGGCCCTTCAGGACAAGGACGGCTCCCTGATCGAGACGAAGACCGGCGACCCCGACAAGCCCTTCGTCGAGTTCTACAACTGGAACATCGACCCTGGCGAGATGGACGGCGAGCCCCGCCTCACCAACGCCAACCAGAAGCAGCGGTTCAAGGAGATGAGCGCGGTTCTCGACCGGGTCAAGGACTGCGCCGGCACTGCTTGCCCGTGAGGGCCGGCAGGCGGCCGCCGGAAATGGGCGAGGCCGCCCGCCTCAGTTGAGGCTCGGATCGTCGGGCATCCGTGCCACGAGTGCATACTCGCCGCCCTTGCGCTCGAGGACGTCGCTCCAGAGCGTGGCCGGATCGTCGGGGAAGATCTCCGGCGGGATCGGCGCCTCGACGAACCAGGACTCCTCTTCGAGCTCGGCCTCGAGCTGACCCGGGCCCCAGCCCGAGAAGCCGGCGTAGACGCGCCCACGGCGGACCGCCTCCGGCAGCTCGTCGAGGTCGGTCGCGGCGGAGACGAGGCCGACGTCGGCGACGACGATCCACGCGGCCTTGTCGGGATCGGTGAACTCGCCGAGCACGACCAGCGACTCCGGCTGCACCGGGCCGCCGACGAAGACGGGCTCGGCCACGGCGATCGATGCCAGCTCCGGCAGGACCTCCTCGACCTCAGCGTCGGCGGGACGGTTGAGGACGATCCCCATCGCGCCCTCGTCGCCGTGCTCGGTGATCAAGACGACCGACCGGACGAAGTTCGGGTCCTGCAACGCCGGCGAGGCGACGAGCAGCTTGCCGCGGAGCGATTCCACCCGGTCAGGCTAGCGCGGCCACGCGGCGGCCATGACGGGCCGGTCCGAGCGGCGGGCCGGGCTCTCTAAGCTTTCCGGCCATGGTTCACGAAGTCAGCGAGGCCACCTTCCAGCAGGACGTGCTCGACCGCTCCCACGAGGTGCCGGTCGTCGTCGACTTCTGGGCCGAGTGGTGCGGTCCGTGCCGTCAGCTCGGCCCGGCTCTCGAGGCCGAGACCGGCAAGCGCGATGGCGAGGTCGACCTGGCCAAGGTCGACGTCGACTCCAACCAGGCGCTCGCTGCGCAATTCGGCATCCAGGGAATCCCCGCCGTCAAGGCCTTCAAGGACGGCGAGGTCGCCGCGGAGTTCACCGGCGCCATTCCGCCGGCCCAGGTCAAGGCGTTCTTCGACGGCCTCGCGCCGTCCGAAGCCGACCGCCTCGCCGATGCCGACGACGAAGCCTCGCTGCGGCGCGCTCTCGACCTCGATCCCACCCAGCTCGAGGCGGCGCTGAAGCTCGCCCGGCTCCTGCTCGCGGCGGACGACCCGGACGGCGCCCGGACGATCCTCGAGCCCTTCGACTCCGACTTCACGGCCTCGGGAATGATCGCCCGGATCGAGCTCGACGGGGACGACGCCGTCGCGCCCGCCCTCGCCGCCTGGGACGCCGGCAACCACGGACAGGCCCTGGACCTCCTCCAGGAGGAGATCGCCGCCGCTGACGATCCCGAGCGGGTCGACCTGCTGCGGCGGGTCATGGTCGCGATCTTCACCGAGCTCGGCCCGGCCAGCGACCTGGCCCGCGAGCATCGCCGCCGGCTCTCGCTGGCGATCACCTGAGCGCACCGCGATGCCCGAGATCGGTGGAGTCGGCCTGCTGACCGCCCTGTTCGCGGGCATGGTCTCCTTCTTCTCGCCCTGCGTGCTGCCGCTCGTCCCCGGCTACCTGTCAGCGGTGACCGGAATCTCGGCAGCCGATCTCGACAAGGCGAGCTGGCGCTCGGTGGTCCCCCCCGCCCTCGTCTTCATCGCGAGCTTCTCGGTGATCTTCATCCTCCTCGGGCTGACCGCGGTCGGGCTGACCCAGACCCTGCGCCAGAACCAGGAAACCCTCGACAAGATCGCCGGCGCCCTGATCATCCTCATGGGCGTCCTCTTCGTCGCCCAGCTGTTCATCGTCAAGCTGAACCGGGAATGGCGGGTCGAGGCCCTGATCGAGCGGGCCGGCAGCGGCGGGCCGCTGATCGCCGGAGCCGCGTTCGCGATCGCCTGGACGCCTTGCATCGGCCCGACGCTGGCCGCCATCCTCGCCCTTGCCGGCTCGACCGGATCGGTCTTCGAGGGCGGCCTGATGCTCGCCGTCTACTCGCTCGGGCTGGCGATCCCGTTTCTGATCACGGCGATCGCCTTCGCGCGGATGACGACCGCCTTCAGCTTCATCAAGCGCCACTACGCGGTGATCATGGCGATCGGGGGCGTGATCCTGATCGCGATGGGCGTCCTCGTCTTCACCGGCGAGCTGACCCGCCTCAACCTCGAGGCCCAGCAGGCCCTCGACGATCTCGGCATCAACTTCTTCAACGAGGTGTAGGGATGACTCCGGGGAGATCCTCCGCTGACGCGTCCGGTCTCCCCGGTCGGCGCGCCGGAGGGAACGGGACGACATAGATAACTCCGGGGAGATCCTCCGCTGACGCGTCCGGTCTCCCCGGTCGGCGCGCCCGAGGGGACGGGATGACATATGTGTTGGTCCCAGCCGTGGAAGCTACGTGTCGGACTTCTTTGGCTGGGCGACGCATACATGTCCTCCCGTCCCGTAGCACCGCGCCGACCGGCGGAAGCGGACGGCGAAGCCGGAGCATTCCGCCGGAGTTATCTACTCGCCCCGCCTGACCGGCACCGGTACCTCGACCGGCTCGCCGACCTCGACCGGCTCGCCGATCGCCTCCGTCTCCTCGATGCCGGCGCCGTCGAGATCACGGGAGCAGACGATCCGGAAGCGGCCGGTGCCGAGCTCGGGGTCGGGGACGATCGGCAGGCCGCGGATCTCCTCCCAGCCGAGGCGCTCGACCTCGAACGGGTTCATCCTCACCTCGGCCGCCGGGTACGGGCAGCCCGAGTTGTGCTGGTCGATCGCCTTCGAGATGGCCTCGAGGTTCTTGGCCTCCGGACCCACGTTGGCAAGGTAGCAACGAACGGCATGCACCGGTCAGGCCGCTGACCTGGCCCGCCGAGGCCGAGGAAGTTCTCCAAATGCGAGAAGAAGATCAGTCTCGCGGGCGCCGTCCCCGGCCGGAGCTACGATCGAGCCATGTCGAGCGAACGCGTGTACGGGGACCCGTCGGAGTGGGATCACGCGGTCGCCCACCTCGACATGGACGCGTTCTACGTCTCCGTCGAGCTGCTCGAGCGGCCCGACCTGCGCGGAATGCCGGTCATCGTCGGGCCCCGCGACCCCGACGCCCGCGGGGTCGTGATGACGGCCTCCTACGAGGCCCGTCGCTTCGGTGTCCACTCGGCCCTGCCGATGGCGGTCGCGCGACGCCGCTGCCCGCAGGCGGTCGTCCTTCCCCGCAACATGGAGCGCTACCACGAGGCCTCCAAGAAGGTCATGGCGGTCCTGCACCGCTACAGCGACCTCGTCGAGGTCGTCGGGATGGACGAGGCGTACGTCGACCTCAGCGACTCGCCGGCGCCGAAGACCCGGGCCCGGCAGATCAAGCGCGACGTTCTCGCCGAGACCGGGCTGACCTGCTCGATCGGGCTCGGCCCGAACCGGCTGATCGCCAAGATCGCCTCCGACCTCGACAAGCCCGACGGGCTCTGCGTGCTGCCCCGCGGGCGCTTTCTCGAGGTCGTCGGCGAGCGGCCGGCCCGGATCATCCCCGGGGTCGGACCGCGAACGGAGCAGCGGCTCGAGGCGCTCGAGATCCGGACCGTCTCCGACCTCGCCCGCGCACCCGAGAACAGCCTCGCGGCGATCCTCGGACCCAACCACGCGCGCTCGCTCGGCCGTCGCGCCTGCGGCTTCGGCGGCACCGAGGTGGCTGTCGAGCGCGAGCGCAAGTCGGAGAGTCGCGAGCGCACGTTCTCCAGCGATCAGACCGACCCGACGCTGATGCGGCGCGAGGTCGCCGGGATGGCGCGCACCGTCGCCGAGCACCTCGGCGGCCAGGGGATCCGCGGCCGGACGGTGACGCTGAAGATCCGCCTGGCGCCGTTTCGGACGTTCACGAGGTCGCGGACGCTTGCCGAGCCGACCGCCGACCCGGCACAGGTCGCGGCGGCGGCGCAGGCGCTCTTCGACGCCTTCGAGCGCGATGCTCCGGTCCGCCTGCTCGGCGTCGGGGTCTCCAACCTCGAGCGCGACCGCGAGCACGGCGAAGGCCCCGCCCCCGGCGGCGCCGATGCGCCGGCTGGGACGGGGCCCATGCAACTCCCCCTCGGCTGAGCGGCCCGACGGCCGCGAAGCTCAGCGGTCGACCAGGATCGTCCCGATTCCGCCGATGCCGAGCCTGTTCTTGACCGCCTCGGTGAGGTCGAACTCACGCCCGGCGACGTAGGGGCCGCGGTCGATGACCTTGGCCTTCACCTGACGGCCGTGATAGCGGATCGTCAGCTTCGTGCCGCACGGCAGCGTCTTGTGGGCGACGCCCATCGTCGACGGCTTCAGGGTGCCGCCACAGGCGACGCCGTTGCCGTAGAGGCCCGGCCCGTACCAGGACGCCTCGGCCGCTCGGAAGACCGTCACCCTGCCGGCCTTCGCCTTGCTTCCCTTGGCGATGAGGTTGCCCGCCGCGCGGACCCTGACCCTGTCGTGGCCGGCGTGGCTGGGCTTCCACTTCGTCTTGAACCTGCCCTTCCGGTTGGTGTGCGCCCGCAGCTTCTCGCCGCCGACCTTGACCGTCACCTTGCGCTTCGTCCCGGCGGGAGCGACGCGGCCCTTGATCGTGACCTTCTGGCCGACCTTGGCCCGCTTCTCGACGCTCGCGTGGGTGACCGAGCGGACCGTGACCTTGTCGGCGCCGGTGGCGCGCCCATCGGAGCTGATCGCGCGGATCCGGCCGCTGCGCTCGACCCTGACCCGCTCCTTGAAGCGGCCAGCCTTGCCGGCGCGGGTCGCGCGGGCGTCGTGCCAGTACTTCGAGCCGAGGGCGCGGAACTGGATCCGGACCGGCTGGATCACCGGCGCCGGCTCGGCGCCGATCCCGGCCGATTGGGTGCCAAGCGGGCGGAACCGCCCACGCACGGTGACCTTCTCGTTCGGGTGGACGGTCCGGTCGCTGGTCGACAGCGACGGCGCCCCCTTCGGTGACTTGGCCGGCTCGGCTCCGACCGCCGGGCCGGCGACGGTGCCGATCAGGAAGGCGGCTGCAGGCAGCAGCGTGAAGGCTGCGACCCATCCCCGCCAATCGCGGAAACGCGTCATCTTCGATCCTCGCTTTCGCCGCCGACGGGGTTAGCTGCCGGGCTCGCTGCGGATCCCGTCCTCGGGATCGTCGCTACGGGTCGATCACGACCCGATTCGCCCCTGCCGGCTCTTGCGTCCGGCTCTGGGTCCCCCGCTCCCGCCCGGCTTGCCGGGCTGGATTGAGCGGTCTCGTTGCAGTTGATCTATCTGGTCCGGCGGCACGGTACGGAGCCGCGCGACGGCCTTCTGTGGGACCGGTCACAGTCTTCACGGAGGTGAGAAGATAGGTGCATGAGCTCTGATCGCTTGACCGGCCTCGACACGTCCTTCCTGCACCTCGAGCGCGACGGCGCCCACATGCACGTCGCCGGCACGATGATCTTCGACGGGCCCGCCCCCGGCTTCGAGGAGTTCAAGGAGCACCTGCGCTCACGACTGCACCTCGTCCCGCGCTTCCGCCAGAAGCTGCGGTTCGTTCCGCTCGACCAGGGTCGCCCGGTCTGGGTCGACGACCCGCACCTGAACCTCGACTACCACGTGCGCCGCACCGCCCTCCCCGCCCCCGGTGACGAGGAGCAGCTGCGGACGTTCGCGGCGCGGGCGTTCTCGCAGGGCCTGGACCGCTCGAAGCCGCTCTGGGAGATGTGGGTCGTGGAGGGACTTTCCGACGACCGCTTCGCGATCGTCAGCAAGAGCCATCATTGCCTCGTCGACGGCGTCTCCGGGGTTGACATAACCACCGTCCTGTTCGACGCCGAGGAGGACCCCGCTCCGGCCGACGACCCCCCTGAGTGGATTCCGCGCCCGGAGCCGAGCTCGCTGGAGCTGCTCAGCGCTGCAGTCACCGAGCGCGTGATCGTCCCCGCCGAGGTCATCCGCGGTGCCAAGGCGCTGATCCGCCGGCCGATGCAGGCCCTCGGCGCCGTCCGCTCGGCGATCGGCGCGACCGGCGCGATCGCCGGAAAGGTGATGTCGGCCCCCGACTCGCCGCTGAACGTGGACATCGGGCCGTACCGCCGGTTCGCCTGGGTCCGGGCCGACTTGGCGGACCTACGCCGGATCAAGGACGTCTACGGCGGCACCGTCAACGACGTCGTCCTGACGGTCGTCGCCGGTGCCCTCGGCCGCCACCTGCGCTCGCTCGGACACGACACCGACGGCCTCACGCTCAAGGCGATGGTCCCGGTCAGCATCCGCAGCACCGAACAGCACGGCGAGCTCGGCAACCAGGTCACGGCGATGATGGCGCCGCTGCCGGTCTGGTGCGAGGACCCGATCGAGCGCCTCGGGATCGTCCGCCGGTCGATGGGCAACCTCAAGCAGTCCAAGCAGGCCGTCGGCGCGAACCTGCTCGCCGAGATGACCGACTTCGCCCCGCCGACGATCGTCTCGCAGGCGGCGCGCCTGCAGTCCCGCCAGCGGCTCTTCAACCTCGTCGTCACCAACGTCCCGGGACCGCAGTTCCCTCTCTACGTCCTCGGCCGGCGGCTGCGCGACATGTTCCCGATGGTGCCGCTCGCCAAGCGCCAGGCCGTCTGCGTCGGGATCATGAGCTACGACGGCCGGATCAACTTCGGGCTGATCGGCGACTACGAGGGGATGCCGACGCTCGGCGGCCTTGCCGCCGACCTCAACGACGAGCTCGAGAACCTCGCGGCCTTGGCCCCGAAGGTGACCGGCAACGGCTCGACTCCGAAGCAGCCCGCCTCGACGACCGCTCGATCCTGAGCGCTCACGCCCCCTCGGGGTCGTCGGCCGAGCCACGCATCCGCAGGCCCAGCAGCGGATAGACGGCGGTCGAGAGCACCGCCGCTCCGACCAGCGCCGCCGAAGTGGTCGTTCGCATGTGTCCCTCCGAGACGGCGATCGTCGTGATCGCCACCACGAGCGGCAGCTCGGTGGCGCTGAAGAACGCCAGCGCGACCCGGTCGCGGAGCTCGAGGATCTTGCGGTAGAGCAGCATCGCCGGCACTCCCCGGACCACGAGGAAGAGGACGAAGAAGATCGGCACCAGCGCCGCCCTCGTGGGGTCGTCGACGAGGGCGCTCATGTCGTAGTTGACGCCGCTGACGACGAAGAAGAACGGGATCAGGAATCCGTAACCGATCGCGCTCAGCTTCGATTCGAAGATCGTCACCTCGCGTCCGCGCAGGGCCAGCCGCGTGATGATCCCGGCGACGAAGCCGCCGAGCAGCAGGTCGAGGCCGAGATCCGAGGCGAGGTAGGCGAGGGCGAAGACGAGCACGACCGAGATCCGAACCGGGAGCTGCGAGCTCGTCTCCATCGCCCCCTCGATCTTCTCCCAGCCGATGCCCACGAACCGGACGGCGAAGACCGCGGCGAACACGGCGACGACGATGAACAGCATCAGGACGGCGCCGCTGGTCAGCGGCGAGTCGGTCGAGAACAGGAACGTGATCAGGAGGATCGGCCCGAACTCGCCGACGGCCCCGGCGGCGAGCAGGTAGGTGCCGAAGCGCGACTTCAGCTCACCGGCGTCGTCGAGGATCGGGATCAGGGTTCCGATCGCCGTCGTCGCCATGGCGGAGCCGGTGAACAGCAGCGAGAGGACGACTCCCGCGAGGGCCAGCAACCCGCCGATCGAGTAGGCGAGCACCAGCGAGATCAGCCAGCCGATCACCGCCAGCTTCAGCGGCATGCCGCGGATCCGCTCGAAGTCGATCTCGTAGCCGGCGAAGAAGAACAGCATGCCGAGCCCGAGGTTCGAGAAGAAGATGATGAACTGGTCGGGCTCGGCGATGCCGAGGATGTCGGGACCGATCAGGATCCCGAGCAGCAGCTCGAGGACCACGACCGGCACGAAGATCCAGCGCCCTCCGAACGTGACCAGCGTCGCGGCCAGGGCGGCGGTCGCGCCGATGGCGAGGAACGACGCGGTATCGACCTCGACCAAGGCTCAGGTCCCCCCGGCGCCCGCCTGCGGACGCCCTCGATCGGACTCATGCACTCCCAAGACGGCTGAAACCTAACCGGGATCGGTTCCGTAACCTCGCGCCCATGAGCAGGCTCGCAACGACCCTCGCCGTCGCCGCCTGCGCGCTGATGGCGCTGCCGGCGTTTTCCGGGACCTCGTCCGGCTTTCCGAGCGGGCCTGATTCGGTCGCGCGGGGCGGCGTCCCGAAGCCGAAGATCGACTGGGACCCGATCCCCTACGCCAAGGACCGCAAGCGCCAGATGGCCAACTACTCCCATCGGCACTACGGCAAGCGGACCTGGCGCCTGAAGAAGCCGAAGGTGATCGTCCTCCACTACACGGCGACCTCGACCTACGCGCCGGTCCATAACACGTTCGCGGCGAACACGCCGTCGCTGGGCGAGAAGCCGGGGGTCTGCTCGCAGTTCGTCGTCGACAAGGACGGCACGATCCACCAGCTGACCCGCCTCTACGTGCGCTGCCGCCACACGATCGGGCTCAACCAGACGTCGATCGGGATCGAGATGGTCCAGCAGAGCAGGTCGAGCAAGCACGGTAGCGATCGCGCCATCCTCGATCGGAAGCGGCAGATCCGCGCCGCAACACGACTGACGGCGTGGCTGAAGCAGCGCTACCGGATCGGCATGAAGGACGTGATCGGCCACTCGATGGCCAATGACTCCCCCCACTTCAAGGACCTCGAGGGCTGGAAGAACGACCACGTCGACTGGCTCAAGGGCGACGTCCGCAAGTACCGGAAGATCGTCAGCAAGGTCATCCACAAGCACCGATGAGCCCGGAGCGGAGGAAGTCGGCGCATGGCCTGCCGGACGCCCTGCAGCTGACCGAGCCGCGGCGGAGCTTCGGCGTCGTCCTCGCGGCGATCGTCGCGGCGATGGTGTTCCAGCTGGCCGCCCCGAACACCGATCTGAGCCGGTTCATCGCGATCGTCCTGCAGAGCACCGTGATCGTCCTGGCGCTGCGTGCCGCCGGCTTCCACCGGCACATCGTCAAGGTCGCGGCGGCGGTGCTCGGCAGCCTGGCGCTGGTCGTCGGCGTCGCGCTGATCGGGATCGACGACGTCGCACCGACCGCGCCGCGGGTGCTGACGCTCGTGCTCGTGCTGCTGACGCCGGCCGCGATCGTCGCCGGCGTGATCCGCGAGCTGCGCGAGGACAAGCGCGTGACCGTGCAGACGATCTTCTGCGGTCTCTCCCTCTACCTGCTGCTCGGGCTCGCGTTCGCCGTCCTGTTCGGCGCGGTCGAGGACATCGGCAGCGGCTACTTCTTCGCGCATCACGAGCCCGGCACGACCAACGACTTCCTCTACTTCAGCCTCGCGACGCTGACGACCGTCGGCTACGGGGACCTCACTGCGGCCTCGGACCTCGGGCGGGCGATGTCCGTGACCGAGGCGCTGATCGGGCAGATCTACCTGGTCACCGTCCTCGCGGTGATCGTCACCAACGTGAGCCGCCGCCGGATGTAGGGCCGGCGAGTCGCGCATCTGCGAAGATCGGCCTCGCGATGACGGCGGAGAGCGTCACCCGGTTCACCACCTGCCCGCTCTGCGAGGCGACCTGCGGACTGTCCCTGGACATCGAAGGCGACACCGTCGTCAAGGTCCGCGGCGACGCCGAGGACGTCTTCAGTGCCGGGTTCATCTGCCCGAAGGGCGCCAGCATCGGCGAGCTCCACGCCGACCCCGACCGGATCTCCACTCCCCTCGTCCGCCGCGACGGCGAGCTCGTTCCGGCGAGCTGGGACGAGGCCTTCGCCGCGATCGACGAGCAGCTGACTCCGATCCGTGCGAGCGGCGAGCGCAACGCCACCGCCGTCTACCTCGGCAACCCGAACGCTCACACCCTCGACGGACTGATCTATCTGCGCGCCCTGATCAAGGCGATCGGAACCCGCAACATCTTCAGCGCCACCAGCGTCGACCAGCTCCCGAAGCAGATCTCGTGTGCCGCGATGTTCGGAACCGGGCTGAGCATCCCGATCCCCGACGTCGACCACACCGACTACATGCTGATCCTCGGCGCCAATCCGCTCGCATCGAACGGGTCGCTGATGACGGCGCCCGACATGCGCGGCAAGCTCACGGCGATCCGCGACCGCGGCGGCCGCGTCGTCGTCATCGACCCGCGGCGGACACGGACCGCGGAGGTCGCCGACGAGCACCATCCGATCCGCCCTGGCCGCGACGCCCACCTGCTGGCGGCGATCGTCCACACGATCGTTGCCGAGGACCTCGCCGCCCCGGGTGAGCTGGCGACCCATGTCGCCGGCCTCGACGAGGTCGCCGAGGCGGTCGCCCCGTTCGCGCCCGAGGCCGCTGCCGCGGCCTGCGGGATCGCGGCGACCGAGATCCGCCGGATCGCCCACGACCTGGCGGCCGCGCCGACCGCTGTCGTCTACGCTCGCATCGGCACCACGACCCAGGAGTTCGGGACGCTCGCGAGCTGGCTCGTCGACGTGATCAACGTCCTGACCGGAAACCTCGACCGCCGCGGCGGCGCCATGTTCCCGCACGCGGCCGCCGCGCAGACGAACGCGAACGGCGCCGGTGGCCGTGGACGGGGCTTCGAGATGGGCCGCTGGTCGACCCGCGTGCGCGGCATGCCCGAGGCATTCGGCGAGCTGCCGGTCGCCTGCCTGGCCGAGGAGATCCTCGAGCCCGGCGAGGGACAGGTCCGGGCGCTGGTCACGGTCGCCGGCAACCCGCTGGTCTCGACGCCGAACGTGGGCCGGCTCAGCGAGGCGTTCGACTCCCTCGACCTGCTCGTCTCGATCGACTGCTACCTGAACGAGACGAGCTCACGCGCCGACGTCGTGCTCCCGGCGCTCTCGCCGCTCGAGCGCTCGCACTACGACCTCGCCTTCTACCAGCTGTCGGTCCGCAACATCGCCAACTACAGCCCGCCGGTCCTGCCGCCGAATCCGGGGATCGAGCCGGAGTGGCGGACGATGCTGCGCCTCGCCGGGCTCTTCGCCGGGGCCGGCACCGCAGTCGACGTCGACGCCTTCGACGACATGGTCGCGCTCGAGGTCGCACGCCGCGAGACCGTCACCGAGGGCTCGCCGGCCGAGGGCATGGAGCCGGCCGAGGTGCTGGCGGCCCTCGGCGAGCGCCGCGGCCCGGAGCGGATCCTCGACCTGATGCTCCGCTGCGGGCCCTACGGCGCCGGAATCGCCGACCGCCCCGGGCGCGGTAATGGCACTGCCCTGTCGCTCGGCCGCCTCGAGGGGGCCCCGCACGGGATCGATCTCGGCCCCCTGGAGCCGCGGCTTCCCGAAGTCCTGCGGACCGCGAGCGGCAAGATCGAGCTCTGCCCGCCGGCGCTCGTCGCCGACCTCGACCGGCTCGCCGAGGCGCTCGGTCGTGATCGCGAGAGCATGGTCCTGATCGGGCGCCGCGACCTGCGCTCGAACAACTCCTGGATGCACAACCTCCCCCACCTCGTGCGCGGGAAGGACCGCTGCACCATGCAGGTCAATCCCGCCGACGCGGAACGGCTCGGCCTCAGCGAGACCGGCGTCGCCGCCGTGAGCTCGCGCACCGGCAGCGTCGTCGTCCCGGTCGAGGTGACCGACACGATCATGCAGGGCGTCGTCTCGATCCCCCACGGCTGGGGTCACGGCACCGAGGGGGCGCGGATGTCGGTTGCCGCCGAGAACGCCGGGGTCAACTCGAACCTGCTCGCCGACGAGACGCTCGTCGATGCCCTCTCCGGCAACGCCGTCCTCAACGGCATCCCGGTCGCCGTCGCCCCCGCCTGACGACGCCGGTGACCCGATCCGGCTCGCTCAGCCGGCGCCGAGGCTGAACCGGTAGGAGGAGTTGTCGGACGTGTAGACGCGCTTGCCCTTGCGACGGCGCTTGCTGTCCCCGTCGACGTTGGCGACCATCGCCGTGATCCGCGAGAACTTGCCCGGATCGGCCAGGGTGACCTCACCCGTGCCGCCCTTCCCCAGATAGCCGGTCGAGATCGTGACGGCGCCGCCGGTGCCACCCTCGCGACCGATCAGCGAGATCGAGCTCTTCGTGCCCTTCTCCGCCTTGACGTCGAGGCTGATCGCGGCCCCGCCCGTCGGATCGACGTCGTAGAGGCGATAGGAGGTGTTGTCGAGCTTCGTCTTCGCGGTGCCGGCGTCGATCTTGCCGGAGCGCTTCATGTCCGGGAACTCCGCGTAGTCGTCGGTGAACCTGCCGGGAAGCGAACGCCATTCCGCGGTGGCCGCGAAGAAGTCGCCGAGCTCAGGCGCGAAGCCGGGCCCGCCGGCGCCCTTGATCGCCTTGTTGTAGGCGGCGACGGCGAAGCTCCTCTGCTTCGGCGAGACCTCCCAGGTGTGGCGGACGACCTCGTCCCCGAACCGGTTGCCGAGCCAGTGGTTCCAGACCGCCTCCGCGTAGATCTTGATCGAGCTGCCGGTCATCGGCCGTGAGGACGTCTTCGCGAACGCGGACAGGTAGTTGAGGTAGTCGTTGATGTTCGGATAGACCTGCTCCTCCATCCAGGTCGCCGTGTCCTCGAACAGCCAGACGTCCTCGAAGACGTCGTAATTGAACTGGAGGATGTGGTTGTACTCATGGGCGGCGGTCACCTGCATCGACTGAACCGGGCCGGTCGGGAAGCCGACGTAGTCGTTGTCGAGGACGAGGTAGGCGTGGCGCTTCTGGCCGCGCTGATGCCCGTCGGGCGACGCGTAGCCGTAGAGCCGCCTGCCGAGGTTGGTCACGTAGACGTCGACCTGACCGTCGCGACCCTTCCCGTGACGGGCGCCGAGCTTTCCGTCGGACTTCGGGTCCCGCCAGCCCAGATCCTCGTTCTCGATCGCGCGGCTCTGGTTCATGGCCGGGAAGATCGCCTTGAAGACCTTGCGATCGGGCCGGTTCTTGGCCTTCTCCGTCCAGTGGAGGCAGAAGTGCGCGTTGCAGACCGGGGAGTCCTTGGCCTCCTTGCCGAAGTAGGCACGATCGTTCTTGTCGGTCGGACGGGCGAGCAGGGCGCGCGCCCGGCGCCTGTCGGCACCGCGCAGGGCCGGAAGCGCAACGGCGAGGTCGCGGAGCGCCACGGTCGCGTCGCGCGATCCGGCGGCCGGTCCGCTGCTCGCGGCGATCGGCGGGTTGAGGGCATCGAGCGCGGCATCGAGCGCCCGCTCCGCGGCCTGCGGGGAGACCTGCGGATTGGCAGCGCTCGCCGTCGCCGCAACGGCCGCCGGGAGCAGCACGGCGAGCAGGGACGAGGCGAGGGCGAGACGACGCACGTTGATTCCTTCCATGATGGGCCGCCGCACGGTAGCAGCGGATTCGGGCATTGGAACACCGCTTCGGCCCGGATGGAGCGGCGGCCCTAGATAATCCGTCGATGGCAGACGATCGGAGACGATTGCGGCTGGCGCTCGCGCAGGTCAACCCGAAGGTCGGAGACGTCGACGCCAACGCGGCTCTGGCGGCTGAGTGGATCGGCCGGGCACGGGACAGCGAGGCCGACCTCGTCGTCCTCCCCGAGCTGCAGATCAGCGGCTACCCGCCCGAGGACCTGCTCCTGAAGCCGCACTTCCTCGCCGCCTGCGAGGGGGCCGTAGAGGCACTCGCCCAGCAGGTCGAGGGCATCGTCGCGATGGTCGGCTGCCCCGTGCGCGACGCGGCCCTCCACAACGGGCTCGTCGTGATCGCCGACGGCCGGATCGTCGCCCGCTACCGCAAGATCCACCTGCCCAACTACGGCGTCTTCGACGAGCGCCGGTACTTCGAGTCCGGCCCGGTCGGCGAACTGGTCGCGATCGACGGCGCGCTGGTCGGTCTGACCGTCTGCGAGGACATCTGGCTGCCCGGGCCTCCGAGCTCGGAGGAGGCGGACGCCGGCGCCAGGCTGATCGTCAACGCCTCGGCGTCTCCCTATCACCGCTTCAAGGGCATCGAGCGCGAGCGGATGGTCTCCGAGCGCGCTCGCGAGTGCGGATCGGCGTTCGCGCTCTGCAACATGGTCGGCGGCCAGGACGAGCTCGTCTTCGACGGCCACAGCTTCGTCGTCGACGCCGCGGGCCGGACGATCGCCCGCGCGGCTCAGTTCGAGGAGGAGATGCTGATCTGCGACCTCGACCTGCCGATCGCCGAGCCAGCCGTTGAGGCCCCGGTGCCGCTGACCGCCTCGCTGCGAACCGCCCGACCCGACCGCAAACCGGCCCGGGAGCGGATCTGCGCCGTCAAGGAGCCGGCCGAGGAGGTCTATGCCGCCCTCGTCACCGGCCTCGGGGACTATGCCGCCAAGAACGGCTTCGAGCATGCGGTGCTGGGCCTCTCGGGCGGCATCGACTCGGCGTTGGTCGCGCTGATCGCCGCCGACGCGCTCGGCGGCGAGCGCCTCACCTGCGTCGTCATGCCCTCTCCGCACTCGAGCGCCGAGACCCAGGCCGACGCCCGGGCGATCGCCGCGAACCTGCGCGCGACGACCATCGACCTGCCGATCGAGAACGTCATGCGAGCCTACGAATCGCTCCTCGCCCCCCACTTCGAGGGCACCGAGCCCGGAATCGCCGAGGAGAACCTCCAGGCCCGGATCCGCGGCAACCTCGTCATGGCGCTCTCCAACAAGTTCGGCTGGCTGCCGCTCAGCACCGGGAACAAATCGGAGATGTCGGTCGGCTACGCCACCCTCTACGGCGACATGGCGGGTGGCTTCGCGGTCCTCAAGGACGTCCCGAAGCTGCTCGTCTACGAGCTCGTCGCCGACCGCGTCGCCCGCTCCGATCGCGAGCTGATCCCCCCGGCCGTCATCGAGCGGCCCCCCTCCGCCGAGCTCCGCCCCGACCAGCGGGACACCGACTCCCTGCCACCCTACGAGGACCTCGACCCCGCTCTCGCCGCCTATATCGAGGGCGACGGCAGTCGCGCCGATCTGATCGAGTCCGGCCTCAGCCGTGCCGATGCCCTCCGCGTCGCCGGCCTCGTCGACCGCGCCGAGTACAAGCGCCGTCAGGCACCTCCCGGGGTCAAGATCACGACCAAGGCCTTCGGCCGCGACCGCCGCCTGCCGATCACGAACGGGTTCGGGGGCTAGCCAGCCCTACCGTGCTTCGCGGACGGCGATGATCAATCGCGACGTCGCACAGAGCCGGTCGTCGTCGTCGCGCATCTCGACGTCCCAGACCCAGCTCGTGCTGCCGCGGTGGAGGGCCTTCGCGCGAGCGTGGACGGTGCCGGTGCGGACGGGGCGCATGAAGATCGACTCGTTAGCCTGGCCCATCGCCAGCTTCGGGGCGACGGCGCCGTAGGTCGCCATCGAGCAGACCGTCTCAGCGAGGGCCGCAAAGGCGCCACCGTGGACGATGCCGAACGGCTGCTTGACGCCGTCGTGAACCGGCATCCGCAGCGTCGCAACCTCCTCGCCGTCGAACTCGTAGCCCTCGAGGCCGAGGACCTCGACCATCGAGCCCGCTGTCGTCGATTCCCGCTCTGCGGCCACAGCGCCAGACTATTGGCTGCCGGGGGCTGCCGGGCCCCGCGGTCTGCGCCACCCGTCTCCCCGGTTGCATAGGCTTCCGCGGATGGGACTGCAAGGGGACCAACGGGCGCTGCTGCAACTCCTGAGCGAGCGCGGACAGAGCTACGAGGACATCGCCGGTCTGCTCGGGGGCACCGCCGACGAGGTCCGCGAGCGGGCGCGGGCGGCGCTGGCCGAGATCGGCGGCTCCGATCCCGACGCCGACGTCGCCCTCACCGACTTCCTGCTCGGCCAGGCCGACCCGATCGGCCGCGCCGATGCGATCCGCCACCTGCAGAGCGATTCCGAGGCGCTCGATCTGGCCCGGAAGATCCAGACCGGCCTCGCCGTCATCGCTCCCGACGCCCGGCAACCTAACCTGCCCGAGCCGCGCGGCAAGCGGCGCAAGGCGGCGCTTCCGGATGCGACCGCCGCACCGGCCCCGGACGCAGCTCCCCCCGCCGATCCCGATGCGGCCGCCGCCCGGCGTCGCCGGTCGGTGATCGCCGGCCTCGCGGCCCTCGGACTGCTCCTCGTCGTCGCCGTCCTGGCCCTCGCCGGCGTCTTCTCGGGCAGCGACTCGGATTCGACGACCTCGACCGCGGCGGACACGTCGACGACGGCGGACAGCAACATCACGACGGTCCCGCTCCGCCCGGTCGGCGGCAGCGGCGTCGCCGGCAAGGCCATTTTCGGGCTCGTCTCCAACCAGCAGCTCTACGTCGACGTCGACGTCCAGGGACTCGACCCGAACCTCGACACCGGCAAGTCGTACCTCCTCTGGCTGATGGTCGGTGACAGCGCCGGTTACCCGATCGACCGCCTCGAGGCCGATGACAACGGCAGCTTCTCCGGTCGGCTGTCGGTGCCGACACCGATCGCGGTCGCGGTCGGAAACCAGGCACAATCGGTCCGCGTCTCGGCGACCTCCGTCAGGGCACTGCAGTCGGAGATCAAGCAGGCGACCCAGCAGAAAGTCCCGATCCTCCCGTTCACCGGCGATCAGCTCGCAACCGGCGACATCCCCCTGGTCGGCGGAAGGCAGGGAAGCGGCCGGGGCCAGGGATAACTCCGGGGAGATCCTCCGCTTCGCGTCCGGTCTCCCCGGTCGGCGCGGTGCTGCGGGACGGGAAGACATGTGTGTCTCCCCCAGCCGGGGAGGTGGCACGGATTCTGTAGTCCATGGCTATGAAATCCGTGCCACCTCGAAGTGCTCGGCGCCGATCGGCCGACTGCCGGGCGTCCACCACCTCCCCTCATCAGCCAAAGCCAGGTTGGGCAGCGGGGAGGTTCCAGCGCGCCGACCGGCAGCGGCCTCAGTGGCCAGCGCGCGGGAGCGCCCGAGGCACTGGGCAGGATTGGGGTCGTATATGGACCCGAATCCTGCCCAGTGACGGCTGGGACAAGGACATATGTCATCCCGTCCCCTAACGGCGCGCCGACCGGGGAGACCGGACGCGTCAGCGGAGGATCTCCCCGGGGTTATTGAACGAGCTTGCCGGGGTTCATGATCCCGGCCGGGTCGAGGCGCTCCTTGACCGCCAGCAGCGTCTCGATGCCGAGCTCGCCGATCTCGGATCGCATGTAGGGAGCGTGGTCGCGGCCGACCGCATGGTGATGGGTGATCGTGCCCCCGGCGGCGACGATCGCATCGCAGGCAGCGCCCTTGAGCTGCCGCCAGTGCTCGATCTCGGCGCCGGGACGGGCGGGGGTCAGGAACGTGAAGTAGAGGCTGGCGCCGTCGCGATAGACGTGGGATACGTGGCACATGACGATGCCGGGCGACCCTCCCGCCCTCATCGCGCCGGTGAGAGCGCTGCTGACCGCGGCGTAGAGGTCGTCGATGTGCCCGTAGAGGTGGGAAGTCTCGAGGGTCTCGACGAGGATTCCGCGATCGATCAGCAGGTCACGGAGGTGCGGGCCCTCATAGCGGCCCTGCTCCCAGGAGCTGCCTGGCGATGCTCCGAGCGGAACGGCGCCGCCGCTGCGCAGCAGTCGCCGCGAGAGCTGGCGGCGGCGCTCGACGTCCTCGCGCCCGCCCTCCCAGCCGACGATCAGCATGCAGCCCTCGCTGCGGCCGCGGAGCCGCAGGTAGGCGTCGAGCCCACTCCGCTTCGTTCCGGCGAGACCCGACATCGCCAGCGACACCCGGGTCTCCTCGCGGTCGGAGAGCCGGACGACATCGGGCAGGGCCCCGCCCTGGGCAAGGCCGCGGAGGATCTCGATCCCGTCGGCGAAGCCCGGCGCGAACCAGCCCTCGTAGCGCTTGCGCTCCGGCAGCGGGCGGACCCGCACGGCGACGTCCGTGATGACCCCGAAGATCCCCTCCGAGCCGAGCACGAGCTCGCGCAGCGATGGACCGGCGGCCGTGTGCGGCGTCGGGAGGGTGCGAATCGGTCCGGCCGGGGTGGTCAGCTCGATCTCGGTCGCGAGGGCGTCGAAGCGCCCGTAACCGCTCGAGGCCTGCCCGGCAGAGCGGGTCGCGGCGTAGCCGCCGATCGTCGCGTAGCGGTAGGACTGCGGGAAGTGCCCGAGCGTGAAGCCCGCGGAATTGAGCGCGGCCTCAGCCTCCGGTCCGCGCAGGCCGGGGCCGAGATGGGCCGTCATCGCGACGGGATCGACGGTCGCGATCCGCAGGGCGGTCAGGTCGAGCGAGACGAGACGGTCGAAGCGGCCGCGCACGGGCTCGACCCCTCCGACGACGCTGGTGCCGCCGCCGAACGGCACGACCGCGACGCCCGCGGCCGCGCAAGCCTCGAGGACCGCGGCGACGTGGGCGGCGTCGGGAGGCGCGAGGACGGCATCGGGAGCGCTCTCGATCCGGCCACTGCGCATCCGGATCAGGTCCGGGTAGCCCTTGCCGGCGGCGTGGCGGATCCGGTCCTCGGCCGCGGTACTGACCGCGTCCTCGCCGCCGGCCGCGGTGATAACCGCTTCGGGAAGCGGCGCCGCCGGAGCGACCGCCACCGACTCGAGCGGGATCCGGGCGAGCGGCTCTCCGCCGCCGAGCTCCGCATCGATCATGGCCACGACGGACGGGCTCAGCTCGCCCGCCGCATGAGCCTCGCCCCAGCGGTCGTAGGCGGCGTCGCGCCGCAGCATGTCGCGTGTCGGGGTCAGCTCCGCTCAGCTCCCTTCCATGCCGGCCGGCACGAGCGCGCGCTCGATCCCGTCGAGAGCCAGCTTCAGCGTCCGGCCGGTTGCGCGCCGCATCATCACCGAGCCTAACCGGGACAGGCCGCGCAGTCGTCGCCGGGCTTCGATTCGGACGTTGCTCTCCCCCGCCTCGGCGTCCTCGAGCCGGACCTCGAGCTCGGCGCTGCGGAGGAACCCCTCGAACGGGGTTCCATCGAGCTGCTGCTCCCAGACGAGCCGCTCCCCGGCGGTCGAGCTCGTGCACCGGAAGTCGGCGCGGACCGTCCGCCCCTTGCTCGTCTTCATCACCTGCGTGAAGCGGCTGCGGCGGGCTCCCGGCGAGCCCTCGACGTCCTCGACCCGACTCGTCTCAGGCCACCAGCGCGGCAGGTTGTGCGGATCGGCCACCAGCGACCAGACGGTGGCCGAGCTCGCGCCGATCACGCGGCTGCGGGCGACCGTCGGCATCGCCGGTCAGCCGCGCAGGCGCCTGAGGTCGCGAACTAGCAGCAGGTGCTTGAGCTGCGTGCAGGTCGCAGCGAGGCTCTCGAGGCTCTCGATCGCCTCCTTGCGCCGGGCGGGGCTGCGCGATCGCAGCGAGGGAGCCATCAGCTGCTCGAGCAGCGCCGACTCACGGTCCGCCGAGGTGCGGAAGACCCGGAGGTTGCGGCCGCCGACGCCGAAGCGCGACAGCTCGGTCGCGGCACGGACGATCTCGACGTCGGTCTCATCGAAGATCTTCGTGCCGTTGCGCTGCTTGGGCTGGACGATCCCGTAGTCCTCGAGCTCGCGGATCAGCTCCTGGGTCGCGCCGGTCTGCTCGAGCACGTCGTCGGTGCCGATCCACTCATCGGGCTCCTCGAGCGTCATCGCCCGCCGGCTTGCCGCCGCGCGGACGCCACGGTCGCGCTCGCCGCCGATCTTGCCCGCGGCCAGCTCCTGGCGGATGACGCGCAGCGGCAGGAACTCGTCGCGCTGCATCCGCAGGATCGCGCGCAGCTGCTCGACGTCGGCCTGGCTGTAGAGGCGGTAGCCGCCGCGCGTGCGTCGCGGGGTCAGGAGCTTCTGATCCTCGAGATAGCGGATCTTCGAGATCGAGATGTCGTCGAACTCCTGCCCGAGGACCTTGCAGACCGCGCCGATCGTCAGCGCCTTGCGCGGGCGCGAGTCCCGGGTCTCACCGGTCCTCGTGGCCGGCTTGGTCGCTGGTTCCATCGGTCAGCGCTCCAGGTAGCCGAGCTTGAACTTGCCGATCTGGATCTCGTCGCCGTCCTCGAGGAGGTGCGATTCGATCCGGTGGCGGTTGACGTAGGTGCCGTTCAGCGATCCGAGGTCGTCGATGTAGAGGCCGTCGCGGCGGCGGACGAGCAGCGCGTGATTGCGGGAGACCGTGACGTCGTCGAGGAAGATCGGCGCATCGGGGGTCCTGCCGATGCTCATCCGGTCCTGATCGACGGCGAAGCTCTCGCCGGAGCGGCCGCCGCCGGAGCGGATCACCAGCGCGGCACCCTCCTCCTCGACCATCTGGTCGATGTCGATCGGCTGGAAGTCACCGGTCTCGGCGATCTTGTAGGTCAGCGTCGAGGGCTCCTCGTTGCCCTCGGCGCGGCCGAGGTAGGCGCCGCACTTCTGGCAGTAGTTGGCTCCCTCGTCGTTGACGAAGCCGCATTCGGGGCAGTGCAGGGCCATCCGGGGCTAGACCTCCTCTTCCCCTACCCGTCCGGCGAGGATGTCGGTCAGCTTCTCGACGTCGGCACCGCTGATCAGCGCGTCTCCGGACTCGCGACTCGTGCGCAGCCGGCTGACGAGCTCGGCGCGGAGGATGTCGATCTTGCCGTGCAGCATCCGCCGGCGGTAGGACACCTCCTGCTCCTCGCTGGTGAGCTCGTCGATCGTCTCCCGCAGCTCCTCGTCGCTCATCGCGCCGATGTCGGGGAAGGTCTCGTCCATCACGCACCCAAACTTTCGTTGACGTCGCAGGGATGCCGGTCGAATGTCCGGCGTGAAGCGATTATAGGCCGGTTACCCGAAGGGTCAATCAGAACTTGAAGGTTGAACGCCGGACTGCACCGGACCGGCCGCGGCGGCGTTGATCGCCTTCGTCCGCCGGATCGCGTCGCGGACGTAGAGGATCGTCGCGAAGATCGAGAGGGCGACCCCGACGCAGAAGCCGATCTCGATGATCTCCCAGTCGACGACCATCGACCAGAAGATCCCGCCCATGATCAGGAACACGGCGATCCTGCCGACCCAGGTGATCTCGAGATCGACGCCATGTCGGAGCCCGTAGCGGGCCAGCGCCATGGTCGCGACCTCGCGGATCGCCAGCAGGACGATCGCGATCCGCGGGAGCAGCTCGAAGTTCCAGCAGACGGCCGCGCCCGAGAGGATCGTCAGCCGGTCGACGACCGGGTCGAGCAGCGCCCCGAGGCGGCTGTACTGCCCGGTCGCGCGGGCGACGAAGCCGTCGAGGAGGTCGCCGAGCGCGATCGCGAGGAAGATCACCGAGGCGAGGGCGTCGCGCCCGTCGCCGGAGGCGAGGGCGATCACCAGGAAGACCGGGATCGCGGCGAGCCGCAGGTAGCCGATCAGGTTCGGCAGCGTGAACGGCCGCAGCGGCTGGCCGGCGCGGGTCTGCGGCGGCTCCGGTCCGGAGCGGTCGATGCCGAACAGCCGGCGGCGGGATACGGGGCGGTGCTTCCCTTCGGAAGCCACGGGATCAACGCAGCCCTTCGAGGATCGCGCCGACGCGGCCCGGGGCCTCGGCGACCGGGATGCGCTCCTCCTCCCCGCCGGCCCTCGTCCGTGCCTCCACGACCCCCTCGGCCAGACCGCGCTTGCCGACCGTGATCCGCAGCGGGCAGCCGATCAGCTCCGCATCGGTCAGCTTCTCGCCGGTGCCGGCGCCGGGCCGATCGTCGAGCACCGTCTCGACCCCGGCCTCGGTTAGGTCCTCGTACAGCCGCTCCGCCGCGTCGGCGACCTCGTCGCCGCCCTTGCCGAGCGCGCAGACGTGCACCTGCCACGGCGCGATCGCCGGCGGCCAGCAGATCCCGAGCTCGTCGGCCCGTTGCTCGACGGCCGCGGCGACGATCCGGGCCGGGCCGATCCCGTAGCTCCCCATCACGATCGGGCGCTCGGCGCCGTCGGCGGCGAGGTAGGTCGCGCCGAGCGGGTCCGAGTAGCGGGTTCCGAGCTTGAAGATGTTGCCGACCTCGATCGCCGTCTCGATCTCGATCGGATCGCCGCCCGGCGTCAGGTCCCCGGCCTCGACCGTCCTGACGTCGCAGCGCTCGAACGCGAAATCGCGACCCGGATCGACGCCGATCAGGTGAGCATCGGGACGGTTCGCCCCGGTCACGAGCCCGGCCTCGCCGACCGCTTCGTCCATGAGGACGGGGAGGTCGGCGCCGACCGGGCCGATGAACCCGACCGGGCCGATCCGCGCCTCGATCTCCTCGGGCCGCGCCGGCCGCGCCGCGGCCCCGAGGTGGTTGGCCAGCTTGATCTCGTTGAGGCGATGGTCCCCGCGGATCAGGACGAGGATCAGCTCGTCGCTGTCGGTGACGACCGGCATCGCCTTGATCAGCGCCCCGGTCGGCACGCCGAGGGCACCGGCGACCGCATCGACGGTCGTCAGGCCGGGAGTCGGCACCTCGCGAGGAGCGTCGAGCGATGGCGGCAGCTCGACCGGTCGGGCGACGGCGCTCGCCACCTCGATGTTGGCCGCGTAGCCGGGTGCCAGCGCGACCTCGTTCTCCCCGGCCGGGCACGGAGCCATGAACTCGTGCGCCCCGGAGCCGCCCATCATCCCGACGTCCGCCTCGACCGCGTACCAGCGCAGCCCGCAGCGTTCGAGGATCCGCTCGTAGGCTCCGGCCTGCAGCCCGTAGCTGCGATCGAGCCCTTCCTCATCGCGATCGAAGGAGTACGCGTCCTTCATCGTGAACTCGCGGGTCCTGAGGATCCCGGCGCGGGGCCGCGGCTCGTCGCGCTCCTTCGTCTGCAGGTGGTAGAGCATCAAGGGCAGGTCGCGGTAGGAGCGGATGTCGCGCGCCACGTGGGTCGTCACCGCCTCCTCGTGCGTCATCGCCAGGACCAGCTCGGACTCCTTGCGGTCGCGGAGCCTGAACAGCTCGTCGATCTCGTAGCGGCCGGTCTGCTTCCACGGATCCGCCGGCTGCAGGACCGGCATCAGCATCTCGTGGGAGCCGATCGCGTCCATCTCCTCGCGGATGATCCGCTCGACCTTCTTGACGGACCGGTAGCCGGCCGGCATCCAGGTCCAGATCCCGGCGCCGAGCTGGCGGACGAGGCCGGCGCGAACCATCAGCTTGTGGGAGACGGCCTCGGCGTCGGCGGGCGCGTCCTTGAGCGTCGGCAGCAGGTAGTTGGAGAGTCGCGTCATCGGGCGGAATCTGAAAGTGGCTTCGCGGGAACGGAGCGCTACCAGGCGTCGATCTCGTAGGTCAGCCAGGTCGACTTCTCCGCCCCGATCCCATCGTAGAGGCGCTGCGCGGTGGCGTTGTCCGGCGCCGTCTCCCAGACGAGCTTCGCGGCCGCCCGCTTGCGACAGAGACCGCGGCAGTGCTCGATCAGGCGCCGCCCGACGCCCTGCCCGCGAGCATCCGCGGCCACGTAGAGGTCGTTGAGGACGCCGACCCGGGCGGCGTCGAGGGTCTGCCAGGTCCAGTAGACGGTGGCGAAGCCGAGCGGCTCGCCCACGGGCCCGCGGGCGATCGCCTGTTCACCCTCGGTCGGGTCGTCGATCAGCGCCCGGCAGAGGGCCACGAGCCGATCGTCACGCGGGTCGACCTCGTAGAAGTCGCAGTAGGCGCGGAGCATCGGCATCAGGACGGGGAGATCAACGACATCGACGCGGCTGATCCGCACGTTGCCGTCCCGGTCGTTCGCTCCCACGCCCCCACTCTATGCCGGAAACGATCCGATCGCCGCGCCGGGCGACGGTCGATCAGGAGCCCGGCGCCGCCAGCTTCTCGCGCTGCCGCTCAGGGGTGATCGCGACCACGTCCCAGGCCAGGCCGACCCGCGCCAGGCCGCGGATGATCAGCGAGCTCGGATCGACCTCGTACCAGCGAAGCCCGTGGGTGGCCGAACGCGGGAAGGCGTGATGGTTGTGATGCCAGGACTCGCCGAGCGACGGCAGCGCGAGCCAGAACACGTTCGTCGAGTGGTCGTCGACGTCGAAGCGCCGGCGCCCGAAGAAGTGGCAAACCGAGTTGACCGACCACGTGATGTGGTGCTGGAGGAAGATCCGCGCGAAGCCGCCCCACACGAGCGCCGTCAACGCGCCGTGCAGGGTGCCGGTGAGCGCGAGGCCGATCAGCGCGGGCAGCGCGAGCGAGGCCAGGACGATCAGGGGGAAGCGGCGGTTGATGCGGCGCATCCCCGGGTCCTCGATCAGCTCGCGCGCGTACTTGTGGGCGCGGGCCTGGCCCTGGGTGCGCCAGAGCCAGCCGGCGTGGGGGTGCCACAGACCGCGGAGCGCGGCCCGGACGCCCGTGCCGTGCCCGACGTGCGGCGAGTGCGGGTCACCCTCCTGATCGGTGTGCGCGTGATGCTTGCGGTGATCGGCGACCCAATCGATCACGGGGCCTTGGACCGAGAGCGAGCCGAGGATCGCGAATGCGTACCGCGTCGCCGGATGCGTGGCGAACGCACGGTGCGTGAGCATCCGATGGAAGCCGACCGTGACGCCGAACCCACTCAGCACGTACATGATCGCGAACACGATCACGTCGGAGGGACCGATCCAGTCGCCCCACAGCAGCGGAACCGCCAACGCGACGACGACG